>DAIDJG010000311.1 GCA_027451445.1 Singulisphaera sp. | reverse complement strand
TCGTTGCGGAAGAGATGATCGGAACAGGCTTCGAAGTCCATGGGGTTGCAGTAGATTCGCGTCGAGGCGTTAGTCGCGCTCACGCACACCGGCGCTTTCTCCGGGTCGAAGTGCAGATAGTGGCAAACGTAAAGATCAAGGTCTCCGTCGTTGTCGAGGTCGGCCCATGCGGCGGAGGTGGGCCAGTCGCGATCGCCCCCGAGCCCAGCCGTGTCGGTGACGTCCTCGAAGGTCCCATCGCCTCGGTTGTGGTAAAGCGCATAGGCGCGCCAGCGGGTTACGAAGAGGTCGGGATGGCCGTCGTTGTCGAAGTCGCCAACGGCGACCCCGTGTCCATAGCCGCGCCGCAGTCCGGCGATTCCTGACCGCTCCGTGACATCCTCGAACGAGCCGTCGCCCCGGTTTCGAAACAGACGGTCGCCGGGCGGAGGCGCTGCATCACTCGGCGGGAAGGGCCCACCTTGAACCGCATACACGTCGAGCCAGCCGTCCCCATCGTAATCGAGGACGGCCAGTCCACCCGCCATGATCTCCGGGAGGTGGTAGGACGAACGGGCGCCGTTATCTTGAAAGAAACGCAGTCCTGAGACCTCCGCGTCGTCGGTGAATGCAGGAGGGTTCCGGGAATACGTTCGGCGCGCGCGATCGACCGGAGGGATCATCGTCGTAAAGAGGTCGGCAAGCCGGTCCGCAAGCGAGCCTCGGCGCGGTCCCGGCGTGGAGGCCGTGAGCCGTTCGAGGCGACGAGCGTCGGACCGCTCTCGCATCGAGAGGATCGACCAGGCACGCGCATCGAACGAGCGACCGAGGGTCCTGGCCAACGTCGACAACTCTGCGGCCTGCTCGAGCGGATGCGGCTGATTAATGCGAGCACGGTAGCGGTCCTTGGCGTCGTCGCACTCCTTCTTGCGGGCTCGATACTTCGATGCGCCGGCCGTATCCGACGCGCCCAGCGCGAGTTCCGCGAGTCGCTCGAGCGCCTGGGTGTCAAACGGTCGTCGCGCCAGCAAGTTTTCCAGGACCTGGCGTTCGTGTTTCCGGTCGCTCCCTTGCGCAGCCCACCAGGCGTGGAAGGCCAGTTCGTCATCCTCGGAGAAGCGACTCGCCGGCAGGTGGCGCAAGGCTTCGAACGCCCCGGTGATGTCGCGCGTCGCCTGCGACAGCTCGAGTCGCGCGTCCCAAACGGCGGTATCGTCGGGCCGGGCCTGGATGCACCGTTCCAGCGCTTGCGCCGCCGCCTCGAAGCGCCCGGTCATCAGCGCCAGGCGCGCTTTGCCGAGCCAAATTCGGTCGTCGTTCAGGTCGCCCTTCGACAGGACTTTTTCCAGCGCGCTGATGGGCCAGGGCGCGTTGTCCAGGTCCCAAAGCTGCTGGAGTACGGCGACTGGCTCGGCGGCGGTGTCCCAGCCCTCCTGGAGTAGCCGGCGCACGTCCGCGACGCGGCTTTGGAGGCGATAAAGCCGATCCAGAGCGCTCCGGACATCCTCACCGGGAGTGCGCCGAAGCGCCGCTTCGAGAACGTCCTCCGCGGCCCGGAAGCGCAGTTGGTTCGTGAGCAAGGTGCCCCGCGCCACGGCGGCCGCGCGCCCCCAAGGGTCGCTGAGAGCGATGCCTTCCCAATTGCGGAGCGCCTCGTCCGTTTGCCCCAGGGCTTGCTGGCACAAGCCGATGCGATACCCGACGTCCGTTCGCCCCGGCCAGCGGCGTTCGAGCCGCAAGAGCGCCCGAAGCGCTGCGGCATGGTTCCCCCGGTCGAGTTCATGGACCGCCTCGTTCATCCCTTGCCTGAACTGACGGGCTTCCAGCAGGGAATACCCCGCAATCGCCAGCACGGAAAGGGCAGCCAGCACGAGAACCCGCCATGGTATTGCCGTTCCGAAGCTTTTGCATCGAAGCCCAAAAATGTGCTTCATATCCTCTTCATCCGGTCCCCGAACGGGACGTTGATGGAAGGAGCCCTTCGTGCGGTGAACTGCTTTTGGGGTAGCGGATATCCGAAGGGAAGAGACGGCCTCAGAGTGAGAGCCGATCCTTTGGTCCGGTGACGTATCCCTCAGAGAGGATTCCAGCAGGCAACTCAGACTTGGTCAAGTTGTCAGTCCAGTATCACGAGAAAGCCGGAACGGGAGATATTGGTGCTTCCGGCCAGAGCTTTGCAATACCAGATCAGTATCTATAGCTTTTTTATTATATAAGTTTAGTATTATATTACTATACTCACAATAATAAAACTTCGGATACCGGAGAAGATCGGACCGATCCTCGACGATACTGACCCCGCGTGGCCTCGCGGGATAGAGCATGAGCCGCCGTTGTTTGGAACTCGGGATCCTGATACGATAAGAGTCGATGGGGCCAACCGATCCCTATCCTCGTAGTCAGCGGGAAATCGCATGTCTTCCTCAGCTCCGGTGGCCGCCACGCTCGATGACCTCGCGAGCGTGGAGGGCAAAGCCGAATTGATCAACGGAAGGATCGTCCACTTCATGCCCACGGGCTTCCGCCCCGGACGGGTCGGTGGCCGGATCTTCCGAAGCCTCGACGATCATGCCGAGTCGACCCGACGAGGCGTCGCCCTGCCCGACAATGTCGGGTTCGCGGTCCCGATCTTGTCTTCCGGGCGCGAGTCGTTCGCTCCGGACGCTGCCTATGCTCTTGGGGCACTCCCGTCGAATCCCATGCGATTCCTCCCCGGGCCACCGACGTTCGCCGTGGAAGTACGGAGTGAGAATGACTATTCCACAGCCGCTGAAGCGGAGATTGAGGCGAAGCGGGCTGACTACTTCGAGGCCGGTACGGTCGTCGTTTGGGACGTCGATCCGATCAAGGACGTGATCCGGAAGTACCAAAGAGATTCTCCCGACCGAACGGAGAGCTTCACCCGCGGCCAGTGGGCTGATGCCGAACCCGCAGTTCCTGGCTGGAGAGTCGCCGTGGACTGGGTCTTCGCCTAACCAAACCATGGGGACGGCCGAGTTGCCTGCGCAGCAGTCTCGTTGTCGAGCAGAGGGACGGGGCGTGAGCGCGGCCCAATCACGGCGGAAGCCCGGGACCTGGGGCGTCGTAAAAAGTATCGCGGAGAAGCAACTCACGGAGAATTCGAGGCCCGGACGTGGACGGCGTTCTGGTGCGTGGTGATCGACGACCATTCGCCCGTCGAGGTGGCTGCGGACCTGAACGTTACGCCGAACGCGGTGCGGCAGGCCAAGTCGCGCGTGCTCAGGCGGCTCAAGGAGGAGATGGGAGATCTCATCGCCTGAGCACGCACCCGAAGGCCGCGCGGTCGCATTTCCGAGTCGATAGCGAACCGCCCCGAAAAATCCTGTCACGTCCCCGGGAATACCTTTCGCCAAGCGAACTCGTTGTCGAGCCGCCCGCCGGTGAATTGACGACGTTCGCTTCTTGAGCCCGACGTCCACGAGTCCGCACCGCTGCGCGCCCGCACCAGGGATCGCCGGCAGAGTGTGCGGCTCGATCCCCTGCGATGGTCGAGCGCCAACCCGCCTTCGAAGGAACTTTGGCGCAACGACCGAGAATGGCAACCGATCACCAAGTGAGAGAGACCGCGACCCTCAGCAGTGTGATCTTGCTCGCGCCGGACGAAACTAAGTTGTCGGTCGCAAACCTTGAATTCGACGATCCAGTCCCGTCGAGCCTGTGATGGTCCCGGGAGTCGAGGCTGGAATAGGCTCGGGCTCAGCCCGTGTTCTTGAGACCGGCGGCGATCCCGTTGATGCTTTCGAGGACGCCCGCTACAAGGTCCTCGGGTGGATTCGGCTCGGCTCGCAGACGCTTCAGCAGCACGAGCTGAATGAAGCTGAGCGGGTCGACATAGGGGTTCCGGCGCTGAATGGAACGCTGGAGGATCGGCGAGCGTTCGAGCATCTCCGACTGCCCCGTGATGCGGCCGATGACCTCGACCGTTCGCTGGTGCTCAGCCGAGATGCGGCCGAAGATACGCGCGGCAAGTTCCTGGTCCTCGACGAGGTCCGCATAAAGGCGCGCGATCGTCATGTCGGCCTTGGCCAGGATCATCTGCGCGTTGTCGATCTGAGTCGACCAGAAGGGCCAGCTCTGGTACATGTCCTGAAGGAGGGTCAGGCCGGCGAGATTCCCCTTGAGGTACTCCTCCACCGCACTCCCGAGGCCGTACCAGCCGGGGAGCGTGTGCCGGCTCTGCATCCAACTGAAGACCCAGGGGATCGCGCGCAGTTGCTCGATCCCCCCTGCCCCACCCCGGCGCGTCGGGCGGGAGCCGATCTTGAGCTGAGCGATCTCGCCGATGGGCGTGGCGCGCGTGAAGTACGGGAGCAGGTCGGGCGACTCGTAGACGAGGGACCGGTAATGACGGCGGGCGGATTCGGCCAGATGGTCGAGCACCTCGCGCCAGGCGGGATCGACCCGCTCATCGTCGTGCGACAGGCTCGTGCGCAGGACCGCGTTGACGACTTGCTCCAGGTGGCGCTCGGCGATCGCCGGGTGCCCGTAACGCTCGGCGATCGCCTCGCCTTGTTCGGTCATCCGCAACCGGCCGTTCACCGTCCCTCGGGGCTGTGCCAGGATCGCGTGGTTCGCCGGGCCGCCGCCGCGGCCGATCGCGCCGCCGCGGCCGTGGAACATCTGGACCGTGATCCCCGCGCGATGTCCCACGTCGGTCAGGTCGCGCTGGGCTCGATACAAAGCCCACGACGATTGGAGGAAGCCGCTCTCCTTGTTGCTGTCGGAGTAGCCAATCATGACCTCCTGGATCTCGCCCCGAAGCGCGACCTGCCGCCGGTAAACCGGTAGTGCCAGGAGCTTTTCGATGATCGCCGACGCTGAGTTCAAGGGTTCCAGGGCTTCAAACAGCGGGACGATATCGAGCCGGCTGATCCCTTCCTCGGGCAAGAACAATCGCGCCTCGCGCGCCAGCAGCAGCACCTCCAGCAAGTGGACCGGCTCGGTCGTCGAGCTGATGATGTAGGTGTGGAGCGCCTCGGGCGATTGCTGCTCCAGGATGGCCGCCGCGGTCCGGAACGTACGGATGACCTCGTTCGTATCGGCCGAAAAGGGGAGCCGAGCTGGGATCAACGGGCGGGTCTGATCGAGCTCGCGGGCCAGTAGAGCGAACTGTTCGTCGGGCGAGAGCGACAGATACTCGGCATGCACGCCTGCCCGGCGCAGCACTTCGTCGACCGCCTGGGCATGCCGACCGCTGTGCTGGCGGAGGTCGAGCGTGAGCAGGTGCACTCCAAAGACCTCAACGAGCCGGATCACATCGTCGATGGCGCCCGCAGCCGTGGCCGAGGCCCCGGCGCGTCGCAGGTCGTCCGCCATCACGCGGAGATCGTCGAGCAACTCGCGGCGGCCGAGGTAAACGCCGACAGGCGGATCGGGCTTCTCGAGACTCCAGGTTGGCGAGCCCTTTTGCACGTAATCCAGCGTTCGGCGCAACTTCGCGGAAATCAGCCGGCACTTGGTGCGATAGGGCTCATGCGCCGGCGAGGACGCCGCTTCCGGAAACAGCTCGGCATCCTTCGCGATGGATTCCAGGAGCCGCGTGCCCGGCTGAACGAAGCGGTCGGAATGACTGAGCCGGCGCCAGAGGTCGTCCATCCGCTCGAGGTAGTGCTTCAACAGCGTTTCCTGCTGGTGGCGCACGGCCTCAGCCGTCACCCGGTGATCGACCCCGGGATGGCCGTCGCGATCGCCGCCGATCCACGAACCGAAGACCAGGAACGATGGGATCTTCCACGACCGCTCGGGATAGACCCGCGTGAGTGCTGCCTCGATCTTGCGATAGACGCGCGGCACCACGTCCAGGAGCCGCGTTTCCACGTGCTGCAATCCCTGGCGGACCTCGTCGAGCACGGTGGGCCGTGCGGCGCGGACCGTCTCGGTCAGCCAGAGCGTCTCGACCTCCTCGGCGATCGCCGCCAGGGCCTCTTCACGTTCCTGAGGGAGCAGCGGGTGCTGCGAAAGCCGGTCGAGCTGGTCCGCGATGATCGTTAGTTTTTCGAGGACCGTCCGGCGCCGGGCTTCGCTTGGATGCGCGGTGTAGACCGGACAAACGAGCGCCCGTTCCCAGAGCGCAGCCACTTCTTCGGCCGTGACGCCCCCCTCGCGCAGCACATGCAGCGCATCCTCGGGCGACTCGGCCAGGTACTCCGACGCGAGCGTCTGAGTGCGTAAGGCCCGGACGCGTGCCTGCTGCTCCGCCAGGTTCACGAG
The DNA here is from genome assembly GCA_027451445.1 of Singulisphaera sp. Taxonomy (GTDB): domain Bacteria; phylum Planctomycetota; class Planctomycetia; order Isosphaerales; family Isosphaeraceae; genus DAIDJG01. Next base: position 24,915 of record DAIDJG010000311.1, on the reverse strand, counting down.
GTCGAAGTACACGCTGAAGGCGCGGATCAAGAGGCGGAGCGAATGCGTATCCAGCTCCGCCAGGCGGTCGCGCAGCCGACGGGCATCCTCAACCGCGGACGCCGACCGCAGTTGCTTGGCCGCGGCGCGCACCTCTTCGACCCGTTCGTACACCGTCTCTCCGGCCAGCCGCCGGATCGTGCACCCCAGGAGATCGCCCAGAAGGTGGATATCGGCGCTGAGCGCTTCCTGCTCGTTCGACGTCATGCACTACGTTCCGTTGGGAGGGCTGTCTTCGGCTGTATCGGGGCTTGGGGGGAGGGGTCAAGGGCAATAACGTTCAATGCACCTTAAACACAGGGGAGAGAGGGATTTAATTCCCTCCCCCCTTGTGGGGGAGGGTTAGGGTGGGGGGTTCGAACGGCCACAGGTAACGCGATACCCCCCACCCCAGCCCTCCCCCACAAGGGGGGAGGGAGTATTCATGTTCGTGTATTCGAGTTGTCTCTACGTCGTGCTATCAAGACTCACGAGCCTCACCACTCAAATCCGGCTCATATCGCTCGACGTCCCGCCAGCGGCCGGAAGGTAGCTCTTGAGCACATAGTCCATCACCATCCGGTCGGCGCTGAACCGCCAGCCCATGGAGCGGATCGCCGACTTCATCCGGGCGATCCAGCCCGTGGGCAGGCCGTCCCGGTCCCGGTCATAGTAGAGCGGAATGACCTCGTCCGACAAGGCGCAATACAGGCCGTCGGAGTCCATCTGGTCGTGGCGGTCGATGTCGCTGTGCGTCTCGCCCATCCCGATCGCGAACCCGTTCGTTCCATCGTAAGCCTCGGCCCACCAGCCGTCGAGCACCGAGAGGTTCAAGCCGCCGTTGAGCACCACCTTCTGCCCGCTCGTCCCCGAGGCCTCGAGAGGCCGTCGAGGGTTGTTGAGCCAGACGTCCACACCCTGTACCAGGTGCCGCGCGACGTTCACGTCGTAGTCTTCCACGAAGACGACTTTTCCGGCGAACTGTGGGTCGCGGGCGAACTGGGCGATCTGCTGCAGGACGTGTTTGCCGGGCACGTCGCGCGGGTGGGCCTTGCCCGCAAAGACAAGCTGGATGGGGAGTTGCGGGTCGTTGATGAGCGAGGCGATCTGCTCGAGGTCCTTGAACAGCAAGTTGGCACGTTTGTAGGTGGCAAACCGCCTGGCGAAGCCGATCGTCATCGCGTCGAGGCTCAGGGTGCGCCGGCACCGTTCGATGACGGCTGTGGGCTCGCCCCGGCGTTCCGCCTGCCACGCGGCGCGCTGGCGGACGAAGGCGATGAGGCGCGACTTCAGAACCTGGTGCGTCTCCCAGAGCTCGCCGTCGACGACGCTCTCGATCCCGTCCCAGGAGCCCGCCTCCCCGCAGCGCAGGGCCCACTCGGGGCCGAGATGGCGGTCGTAGAGCCGCCGCATCTGGGGCGCGAGCCAGGTGTGGACGTGAACGCCATTGGTGATGTGGCCGATCGGCACTTCCTCTTCGGGCCGGTGCGGGAAGAGACCTGTCCACATCGTGCGCGAGACCTGGCCGTGTAGCGACGAGACGGCATTCGCCCGGCGCGAGCCTTTGAGGGCGAGGACCGTCATGCAAAAGTCCTCCGCCACGTTGTGAGGCGCAACCCGGCCGAGGCCCATCAGGGTGTCGTGCGCGATCCCGAGGGACTCTCGCAGCGGACCGAGATGCTCTTCGATCAGCTCAGGTGAGAAGCGGTCGTGGCCGGCCGGCACCGGCGTGTGGGTGGTGAAGACCGTCTGCGACGAGACCCGGCGCAGGGCTTCTTCGAATGTCAGGCCTTCCGTCTGCATCCGGATTCGTACCATCTCCAGTCCGGCAAACGCGCTGTGACCCTCGTTGAGGTGCAGGACGCCGGGATGGATATTGAGCGCCTTCAAGGCTCGCATCCCGCCGACACCCAGGAGCAGCTCCTGGCGGATCCGCACGCGGTTGTCGCCGCCGTAGAGCCTTGCGGTCAGGAGGCGGTCTTCCGGCGTGTTCGATTCCACGTCGGAGTCGAGGAGCAACAGCGTCGTCCGGCCGACAAGCGCCTTCCAGACCCGGGCTGAGATCGTCGCGCCGCGCGTTTCGACCGCAACGGTGACCGGCCGGTTATCACGGCCGATCAGGAGCTCGAGCGGGAGCTGACGTGTGTCGACGTCGAGGTAGTCTTCGTGCTGCCAGCCGGCCAGATCCAGTCGCTGGCGGAAGTAACCCTGCGCATAAAACAGGCCGACGCCCACGAGCGGCACCCCGAGGTCGGACGCACTCTTGATGTGATCGCCCGCGAGGATGCCCAGGCCGCCCGAGTAGATCGGCAAGGACTCGTGCACACCGAACTCGGCGGAGAAGTAGGCCACCGGCCGGGCCTTGAGCACCCCTGCATGCGCGGTCGCCCAGGTCTTCGTGGCCTTGAGGTACTCCTGGAGCCGCCGATAGGCGTAATTCAGGCGGCTATGCAGCACAAGCTGGCCTGCCCGTTCCTCGAGCTGTTCGAGCGTCATTTGCGAGAGCAACGCGATCGGGTTGTGGCCCACGGCCCGCCAGCGCTCCGGGTCGAGCTCGTTAAAGAGGCTTGTGGCCTCGGCATCCCAGCTCCACCAGAAGTTGCGGGCAAGTGCCCAGATGCGCTCGTAGGTCGGTGCGATGAACTTGTCCAGCGTGCGTGCCTCGCTCACCGTCGGGCCGAGCTGACTGGCCGCCAGGGCGAGCATTGCGCTTTCCTCGCGGGAAAAGAGCCGCGATTGTGCCGTCTGGATCACGAGGACGCCCAGGATCATTCCTTGATCGATCAAAGGAACGCCGAGGAAGGAGTGGTATGCGTCCTCGCCGGCCTCGCGGAAGTATTTGAACCGGGGGTGCTTCGTCGCATCCTCGACCACGATCGGCCGCAGCTCCTCAGCGACGAGGCCGGCGAGCCCCTCGTTGAGGCCCATCCGGATCCGACCGACGCTCTCCGGACGCAGACCGACCGTCGCGGCCAGCACCAGGGTCACGCGATCGGGCTCGATCAGGTAGACCGAGCACACATCGCTCTGAAACCGGTGCTGGATCAGCCGGACAATGTTTTCCAGGGTCTCCGCCGGCCGGCCCTTCTGCGAAATGAGCTGGCCAATGTCGTCAAGAGTCAGGGGAGACGAGTCTGCGGAAGGATGAGCAAAGGTGGTCATCTTGACTCTGGCCTCAAGCGTTGAGAGTTGGCACGTGGGAAAACACCGCGCCCCGGACGAGAATCGCGTCGGTCCTGCGAATCGACATGTTATTGCTCACGACGAATACCCATCCCGCGGCCGATTCGCGAATTGGGACCGGGACCCATTTTGCATTCCCCATGCCAGGAGAATGTGCTGCGACTCGGCGTCGCCATTGTCAAATCATAACATAACTTTACCACAACATACAGGAACCGAGACCACCAGTGGAAGCGGCGGTCGCGTGACGTCGCCCGCACGCCTGCCTGCTGGCCACGTTGACTGTCGCAAACAGAGTTGGGCCAAGAGCTTTCATCGTTGGCTCCGAGTCGCAGGGGAAGCCAGCGCAGCACGTGGACCACCCGTCTCGCGCTGACGATGGAGCACCGGTGACGCGGACACAATGAGGGCAGCGCGGAGGCACGATCGCTACGGCAAATCCCGGCGATGCGAGCGCGCGAACGCTCGAACTTTGGGCACGGCGGCCCAGAAACGTAACAACCAACCGCGTCTCGGCGTGTCGTGTAAACGCTATTAATGGGTTAACGCAAGTAAAAATAACGATTGGATCGCCCAGAACCCAGAACATCCATAGATTTCATCATGCGTTCAAAACATCCGCATGCGGGAGTTGGTGCAGGGTTTTCGGCAGCGATGTGCCTTCACCATCCGGAAAATACACGGAACACACAAACTGGGTAAAAGTCGAGCTTTTAAATAAAGCACGCGAACGAGATCGACGATGTAAAGCCGGTGTTGTTTTTTCGCCACATGATCGTAGCGCGCACCCCCTTCGACAAAACCAAGTGATTCCCAGAACGCCTGCAAAACCCCCAGATTAATTCTAGCAACTTAGAGCGATCGGACTGACGGCGTGAACGCAGTGGGACTTCGGCCTCGTGTCTAATCCAGCCCAAATCGCGCGCACGACAACTCCGCCGGAAGCGTTCCCGGAGCGACGCACCTCGCAGCTAGCCAATCTGCCCGCAAACCTTCAGTCAACGACCGTAACGGTGTCACAAACCTAAATGGTATCTGCTCTTAGCTCGTACTCTCCAAGCGCGGAAGGGTGCTGCCGGGTCGTGGGCTGCGTGGTGTCTCGAACGCCTCTGGCGGTCGATTCGCAAAGGTTAGGGCCGAGACCCAGTCCGACCTTTTTTAGTCAACCCATCGATCGACCAAGTTTCGCTCATCAGACCAGTGCATTCTCCTTTCCTCATCACTGGGGAATCCGGCTTTGTCACGATTATTGATTTTCTTGATAAACCTAAACTTTTTGGTTGACGTTTCCTGTCCCCATTGCGAGTATTTGACGTTACGGATGGTGCCGTTTAACGACAGTTCCTCCCACTTCATGAGTTTGGTAGTAGACCTGTGTTTTGTGGGGACACCTTAATTGCGTTAAAGCATTTAAATCGCAAAGCAACATCCCATAGCCCTCATGGAACGAGGCATTCCGAGTTGAGTCCCGGCGAGCGGCAGCTTGCGAGGGCACCACGAAACAAGCGGTCATAACGATTCCTGACTGGCTCTTATTGGATGAACGACCGACGGAACCGGTCCACCCACCATGTGTGCTCAACAACAGCGGACTCAGGGCTCGCTTCCACCCCAGAGCCGTTCCCTCCGCGCGCTGCATGTCAACTCAACGGTTCGGCGGCTTGGCGTGACTGCCGAAGCCCGTCCAGCAGCGCTCATCCGCAAGTTTCCTCCCCCTCCTCTCCGAACTTCGCAGACCCCAGAGGGGAGATCGCTCGAGGATTACTTACCCAGCCCATCGACACCACTCGATCCCCCCTATTTTCGCGCAACAATAGCCTTCGACGGGAATGGGGACGGATCGCGCCGCCGCGGTTTCAAGGTAGAGGGAGCGGCGTTGACGGATCCCTCGGCTGCCGTCCGGCGGCGACTTGCTTGGCTGCGGTCAATGGCGACGCAGAATCAGGAAATGCTCAAGGAACGCGTGAATTCAGCGAACTTTAGTGCGAAGCAACTTTGACGAACGAAGCATCGCTTAATCACAGTGCGTAAGAGTCGTTGTTCGCCATGACGGCGAACAGGTCAGACACAACGGTGATCGGACTTTCGAAACAGACGCGAGTTCCGAAGGGCCTGGGCACATGGTGCGAACCGTGTGCCGAAACAGGAACGCTCCCCGCCCGGAGTGCGGGTGGAGCCGGTTTCCTGTCACGGCATGGAGCAACGACGCTCCCCTGAAGAGGATTGCTGCCATGAAGCATTCTAAGTGGACACTCTGGTCAACTTTAGAAGGTGAGCGGAACCTTGTCGCAGCGCATCGATCGCGCCGGCAGCGCGCGCGCAGCGGCTTAGCGTCCCTGGAAGCGCTCGAGCCGCGAACGCTGCTCGCCAGTGGCCACCCTGCGGGGACCGCAACGCTCGACGCGAGTGGCACGCTCACGATCGCTCCCGTAGCGAAGACCACGACCGTCGTCAACGCGACGAGTCCGACCGCGGTGTCGGTCAGTATCACCGGTAGCGGGCTAACGCCTTTCTCGCAAACGTTTACGAATCCGGCGGTCAACGCGATTGTCATCAACGAGACGGGTGCCTCCGACACCGTGCAAGTGACCGGGACCGTGAACACCACGGTGAACTGCGGCACGGGCTCCACGACGATCGACGTGGCCCTGCTGGGAAGCGGGAGCGAAACCTACACGATTAACGGTAACCAGCAGTCGGACCAACTCGTGGTTACCGGCACGTCCGCTCAGAATAACCTCGGGCTCTCGAGCTCACAGGTCACGCTCCATAATTCGCAAGGCGGAGGCGCCGAGACTGTCAATTACTCGCAAATGTCGAGTCTCGCCATCACCAGCACGGGCGTTCAGGTTTATGCCGGCGCGGTGGTGCTTGCCACGCCGACGACCCTCACAGCGCCCACCGTCTCGTTGAGCTCCTCGCTCGACGACAGCAGCAGCGATACGGGTTCGAACAACGCGTTGACGATCACGGGCAATACCGTCTTTGCGGGGTCGGTGGGTCGAACGACGGCCTTGCCCTCACTGTCCGTGAGTGGAACCGCCGCGCTGAACGCGGCGTTGATTGCCACCAGCGGCACGCAAACTTACAACGGGGCCGTGACCGTCGGGGCGGCGACCAACATCTCAGGGTCAACCCTGGCGTTCGGCTCGACCCTCGACGACTCCGCAACCGATGTCAACACCGGCGCCAATGCCGTGACCATCAGCGGCAACGTCACCTTCGCGGGATCCGTCGGTAGCGTAGCCGCGTTACCCTCGCTGACCGTCACCGGGAACACCACGCTCACTGCCGGCTCCATCACGACCACCGGTCCCCAAACGTACGACGGCTGGCTCGACTTCGAGGTCAATCCCACAATCATGTCGGCGGGGACGGCTCCCGCCCTCTCCACGATCACCTTCGGTTCAGCACTCCACGACGCGGTCAGCAACGGCTTCCCCAACCTCAACATCGTGGCTAACGCCGTGTTTGACGGACAGGTCACGCAGTTGAACCAGCTCAGTGTTGCGGGCACCACGGCGATCAATACGCCAAACATCACAACGTTCGCGGGCCAGACGTATGCCGGCGCCGTGACCCTCGGCGCCACCACCAACCTCTCCGGCACGGCGGTCGTCTTTGGTTCCACACTGGATGACGCGGCGAGCGACGCCAGCACTGGCTCCAACGCGCTGACGATCGCCGCTAACGCCACCTTCGACGGACTCGTGGGCGCCACGAATGCGGTCCCGTCACTCACGGTCAACGAGACCACCACGCTCAACACCACTGCTGTGACGACGACCCAGGGTCAGAACTACAACGGCGCGGTGACGCTGGGCGCAGCAAGCAACCTGTCGGGCTCGACGATCGCGTTCCGTTCCACGGTGGACGACAGCGCGGGCGATACGAGCGCCGCAAATACGCTCACGATCACTGGTAACGCCACCTTCGCCGGGCTCGTCGGGGGTGCGCATGCGTTGCCCTCGCTCACCGTCACCGGGACCACCGCGCTCAACGCGGCGTCGGTAACGACCACCCAAGCGCAATCCTACAACGGCGCGATGGACTTCACGGTCAACTCCACCACGCTGTCGGCGGGAAGTGTCCCTTCGCTTGCCACCATCACCTTCGGCGCAGCGCTTCACGACTCCGCGAACACCGGCACTGCCAACCTGAGCATCCTGGGCAACGCCGTTTTCGACGGGCCCGTCTCCAAGATGGGGCAGCTCTCCGTTTCCGGCACGACGACGCTCAACGCGACAAGCGTCACGACCTCGTCGTCGCAAACCTACAGCGGTGCCGTCACCCTGGGCGCGAACACCAGCCTCTCGGCGACCACGGTCTCCTTTGGCTCGACGATCGACGATGCGGCGGCCGACGCCTCGACCGGGGTCAACAGCCTGACAATCACCGGCAATGCGAGCTTCGCCGGGCTGGTGGGCAGTGTCTACGCTGTGCCCTCGCTCACCGTCAACGGAACAACCACGCTCAACACCGCCTCGGTCAAGACCGCCGGCACGCAGACCTACAACGGCGCGGCGACCGTCGGTAGGGCCACGAACTTCCTGGGATCGACCGTGGCGTTTGGGTCGACGTTCGACGACGTGGCGACCGATACCAACGGCGTCAATGCCGTGACCATCACCGGGAACGCCACGTTCGCCGGGCTCGTCGGCAGCACCTATGCCCTGCCCGCGCTCACCGTGACCGGGATCACCGCACTCAGTGCCGGCGTCATCACGACCGTCAGTTCCCAATTGTACGGCGGCGCGATCAGCTTCGGGTCCAATCCCACGACCCTGATCGCCGGGAATGCACCGTCCTTCTCCACAATCACGTTCGGCGCAGCGCTCAACGGCGCGGCGATCGGCGGCGCGGCCAGCCTCACGATCGCCGCCAACGCCGTGTTCGACGGCTCCGCGTCCAACCTGACCCAGCTCACCGTCACCGGCACGTCGACGTTCAACGGATCAGACGTCACGACCTCCTCGACGCAAACCTACAACTGTGCCGTGACCCTCGGCGCCAACGCCAACCTGTCGGGATCCACCGTCTCCTTCGGGTCCACCATCAACGACGCGACAGCCGGCGTCGACAATCTGACGATCAACGGAAACGTCACGTTTGGGGGACCCGTGGGCAGCGCAGGTGCTCTGCATCTGCTCACAGTCAATGGAACAACCGGGCTCAACACGGGCTCAGTGACGACCACCGGCCAGCAAGCGTACTCGGGCGCGGTGACGGTAGGTCCAGCGATCAACTTCACCGGCTCAACCATTGCCTTCGGTTCCGCTCTTGATGATGCGAACGCCGGCTCCAGTGCGGTGACGATCACCGGGAACGCCACCTTCGCCGGACCCGTGGGGAGTATCGGCGCCTTGCCTTCCCTCACGGTCACCGGCAGCACCACGCTAAGCGCCGGGTCGGTCACAACGACCGGCGCGCAGACCTACGGCGGCACGCTTGACTTCCGGGCCAATCCCACGACCTTGATCGCGGGGACGGCTCCCGCCTGGTCCACCGTCACGTTCGGCTCAGCGCTTCATGACGGCGCAAGCACCGGCACGGCGAACCTCCTCATCAGTGGGAACGCTGTCTTCGGTGGTCCGGTCTCGCAGCTCGGCAGCCTCGAGGTCCAGGGCACGACCCGTATCAATGCTGCCTCGATCACGACAAGCGCCAGCCAGACCTACGACGCCGCGGTGACGCTCGGCGCCTCATCGACGCTCTCGGCAACCGCAGTCACCTTCGATACCAAGGTGGACGACGCGGCCGCAGGCACCCACAGCTTGACAATCACGGGGCCTGCCAATTTTGAGGGGGCGGTCGGCGCGACCGCGGCACTCGGTGGGCTGTCCGTATCCGGCGCGAGCACGATTGGCGGGGGCGTCGTCGAGACTGCGGGCGCTCAGGACTTCGCCGGCGCCGTCACGCTCAATACGAACACGACGCTCGACACCACCGACGCTGGTACCGATCCCGCCGGCGGGGCCTTGACGGTCGGCAGCGTCGCCGGGAACGGGTTTGCGTTGACTCTCAACGGCGGCACGAGCGGTGCGATCAGCGGGACGTCGATCGCGAACGTCTCAACTTTGACCATCGTCAACAGCGCGGGGACGACCTTCACCGGCAGCGTGATTGCCTCAACGGCCACCCTGGCGAACACGACCGGCACCATCGCCTTCGAAGGGAACCTGACGCTCGGCACGCTCAACACCAACGCTCAGGGCTACGCCGTCGCAATCTCAGGCAATACGAACTCGGTGACCGCCGCCACGACGTTCGACAATACCGGGGGCGTGACTCTCGAGGGGTCGACCACCTTCGCGGCAGGACTGACCTCGACCGCAAGCCCCACCACCACGAGCGGCACGATCCGAACCGCGGGGACGCCGATCGCGATCGCCATCCTGGACCTGAGCGGTGACACTGCGCTCGATACGACCGGCGGCGGTGCCGACCCAGCCGAGGCGGCGCTCACTCTCGGCACGATCGACGGCGCGAGTGACCTGACCCTCCTGGCCGGCTCGGGCGCCGTGGCGCTCAATGGTGCCGTCGGCAGCAGCACGCCCGTGGGTAACGTCACCATCACCACCATCGGCGCGATCAACGACTCGAGCACGATCAACAGCAACGGCGCGGTGACGTTCACTAACGGCGGACTCTTGACCATGGCCTCGGGGGCCAATATCTCGGCCGCGTCGGTGGCGCAAAATGGCGCAGGGGCGGTTTCCACGGCCGGAAACATCACGACGACCGGCGGATCCGTCAGCGTTGCCTCGGCACTCACGCTGACCGGGCCCGTGACCATCACCTCGGCCGGGGGTGCCGTCAACTTCAACAGCGCGATCAACGGCGCCTCGGGCACGAACCTGACGATCACCGCGGGTGCCGGTAACGTCACCTTCGCAAGCACCATCGACGGCGCCTTCGTGCTCACGGTCAACAGCGGCGGAACCACCACATTCGACGGCGCTGTGGGTGGATCATCACCTTTGGCGCAGGTCATCACGGGCACCACAGGGAGCATCGTGATCAACGCGCCGATGTCGACCGGCGGCGACCTCACGTTCAACGACCCTGTCTACCTCACAACCGACGTGACCCTGACGGATGCCGGCCCCCACAGCACGGGGATCACTTTCAACAACACGATCGACAGCTTCGACTCCATCACCCCGCGCGCCCTGACCGTCGTCTCCAACAACCCCAAGATCTTCAACGGCAACATCGGAGTGCAGCATCCACTCTCGACGTTCACGACGGAGGTCGCCGACCCCAACCAGCCCGCCGCGCCGACGCAGCTCAACGGAATCACGGTGGTGACGATCGGGAACCAGAACTACACCGACAACCTCCAGATCGGGACCAACACCAACTTCGATGCGGGCACGACCCCGGTCTTCGGCGGGTCCGTCACCGCGCCTCCAGGGGAAACCGTCTCCCTCTCCATCGTCGCGACGCAGAACGTCGATGCCAGGAACGTCGACGTTCCCGTGACGGTGCATGTGGTCAACACGGGCAGCACGACGAGCAATGTGACGGTCCACCTCGGCCAAGATGTGAACACGGTGATCAAGACCGTATCCGACAATGTCAGCGAAACCATTTACGGCGGCGGCGCCGGCAGCCAGAACAACTACCAGGTCGCACCGGCCGCGAATGTGTCCGGCGGCGCCGGCTCGTCGTTCAGCGACGGCGGCAGGACGGTGACCACCCCGGTGAGCAACGTGACGCTTATCGACCAGGGCGGATACAACATCATCGACGTCAGCGGCGCCCCCGTCGGCGTCACGCTCAACCTGAACGTTAACAACGGGCAGCAGCAATCCGTCTACGACCAGTCGTTGAACAACCCGAACATCGAGAACCAGGGGTTCAGCGCCACCTTCTTCAGCTCGCTCGACCTAAGCACGCTGAGCCTTCAGGGGAGCTTCCAGGAGGTCATCGGCTCGAACAACGACGTGCTTTACACAGCGTCGGCCAATTCGTCAGGCACCTCGGGCTCGTCCGTCATTCTCACCGGCACGGGCAACACCGTCTACGCCGATCCGGGCTCGACCGTCACGTCGTTCAGCGGCGACAACCAGGTGATCCAGACGACGAACACGACGAACGAGGCCCAGGTCACCAGCTACCTTCAAAGCGTCAGTACGGGTCAGAAGGCGTTTACCACCGCGAACACGACGGGCATCAAGGCCTTCCTCGTGGGGAGCACGACGGGTCAGAAGGCGTTCATCAGCGGAAGCGCAACGGGCATCAAGGGATTCCTCACCAGCAGCACGACAGGTCAGAAGGCGTTCCTGACCGCGAACCTCCCCGGGGTGACGCAGTACCTCTCGCAGAGCTCGACAAATCTCAAGTCGTACCTCACTCAGAATCTGCCCGGCATCAAGGGATTCCTGAGCGGCAGCGTCACCGGTATCAAGGGGTACCTCCTCCAGAACGGCGCGGCGGTCGCGCAGACGCTCCTGGGCACAACCCAGGCGAGCCAGCTCGCCTACCTCGCGAGCAACCTCTCGGGCGTAACCGCCGCGATCATCGCCGACCAGGCCACGCTGAGCGCCTATCTGAACGCGGACGCCGCGGGCATGGCCGCGTACGCCAGCGGAGGCGCGACGGCGCTGCAAACGTACCTGATGACCGATCCCGTCGCGCTCCAGCAGTTCGTGACCGAGAGCCTGAGCGATCTGTCGAGCTATCTCAACGCGGATCCCACGGTCGAGTCGGCCTTCGTCGATCACAACCAGGGCCCGATCGCGGCGTACGTGCTGAGCACGGCCGCAGGCGTGTCGGCGGTGCTCAATCAGCAGACTTCGGGCGTGATCTCGTTCATTGCCAGTGACCCCACGTCGCAGCAATTGTTCCTGCAACAGAATGCGCCGGGGATCAGCGCCTACATCCTGGCTGACCCGGGGCGCCTGAACGCGCTGTTTGCGGGCGACTCGGGCGCGCTTCAGGCGTACACAGTCGGGAGCAATAACGGGCTGACCGCCTACCTGGAGACCGTGCCCACCGACTTCCAGCAATACATCGCGAGCAACAGCGGAGTCCTCTCGGGATACCTGTCCGCCAACACCGCGCTGCTTTCCACGTTCACGGCGGCGAATCCCACGGTGTTGCTCCAGTACCTGGGTAACGGCTCAGCCGCTTCGCAGGCCGCGCTCCAGCAGTCGTTGAGCGCCAACCCATCACAGCTTACGGGATACCTCGCCAGCACGACGTTGCTCCAGCAGTACGCGGCCGAGAGTCCCGACTCCGTCGGTCAGTTCCTGGGCCTGAGCACGAACACGCTGGTGGCCGCCTGCGTGAATGACCCAACCCTGCTGCAGCAGTTCTTGACGGCGGCGAGCAGCGACAATGCATCACTTTTGCAAGCGTTCCTGAACGACCCGAACAACGCGGCGGTGTTCCTCCAGTTCCTCAACGAGGACCCGGGCGTCGTGGAGCAGTTCCTCGATACCCCCGCGGGCACCTCCGCGCTCCAGACGTTCCTGCAACAGAACCCCGCCGATTTGCAGCAGGCGCTCGACAACGCGTTCCTCGACCTGTTCCGCGTGAAGGTCAACCTGCAAGGGTCGGGCAACGAGGTCACCGGCGGCCTCCTGGTGTCGTTCACACTCGGTGGCGGCAGCTCGGTCATCGAGAGCCTCGACCCGGGTCAACTCGCCATGGTCGAGAGCGGCGTTTCCCTCGGGATCGCGCCCAGCGCCTATGCGCTCAATGCCACGCTCGGCGCGGGGTCGAATGTGGTCGTCGCCGGTCTGCTCTCGAACATCACCTCACTCGGCGGCAACACTCGCTTCGTGATCGAGGACCCGGGTCTGCTCGGCCTGCCTTCGGGCACCTTCAGCGCGGCCGTCACATCAGCCCCGGCAAACGCGTCGCCCGCGACCACCCTCATTCAGTCGCCGAGCGCCGGCGGCATCTTCACCGGGGGCGGCGGCAACGACACCTTCTCCTTCGTCGGCGGGACGAACTACCTCAGCGGCGGCGGCAACGCGTTCGGCCACATCGTCCTCAACGAGCCCGCCGCCACGGCCGGCGACACACTCGACTTCTCCAACTTCCAGGCCGGCGGCATCACCGCCAACCTCAACACCCTGACCGAGCAGACGGTCAGTCCCAACAACCTCTGGGTCACCCTGCCGAACGACGCAGGCGTCACGAACGTCATCGGCAGCCCCGCGACCGACACGATCACCGGCAACAACCTGAACAACACCCTCGACGGCGCCTCGCTCGACACCAGCCATCCCAAGGACCAGCCCGGCCCCACCAACCCCTCGTACCAGGTGCAGTGGGTCTATCTCGACTTTAATGATTATTATACGAACCTAAGTTCGTATGAGACTCTGTCCCAGTTCGACCCCGGCGGCGTCTACGCGACGGCGGACCAGCAGGCCATTCTGCAGGGCTTGCAAAACATCTACGCGCCCTTTTCGAACCTGGTCAAGTTCACGCTCACAGCGCCGACGACAGCCCAGGCGCCAAACGGCTACGAGACGGTCTTCTTCAATCGGACGCCGATCTCCGTCCCCAATACGACGTCTGAGCCCAACTCCACACCCGGCAAGCAGGCCGCCCCGACCGGCGGCACGCCCCAGCCCGGCGGCATCTCCAGCCAGATCGACTTCCGCAACCTCACCCTGACCGACACGGTCAACCTCGACGTGAACGCATTCCTCGGAACAGGAACGACGCAAGTATCCGACACCGAGACCGACTTCCAGAATCTGTCGATCACGATCGCCGCCCACGAAGTGGGGCACACCCTGGGCCAGCAGCACCAGGATGCCTTCGGGCCGATCAGCTTCGGGATCACGAACCCGCCCGGCCCCAACAGTTTCAATCCCAGCTACAACGGGCTCGTCGGCGCCTTCCAGACCGACAACAACATCATGGCCTCCCCCGCCTCGGTGGGCTCGACCCTCGCCAACGCCGCCTCGGGCCTGATCAACGTCGGCGAACGGTCGGCGATCGTCTTCGCGTTCATCCAGAACGGTACCACGATCACGGGCTCGACACCGTCGGCGCAAAACCAGGTGAGCCTCAACCTCAACGGCGCCTCGACGCCCACCAGTGTGAGCGCCCAGTCCGTGAGCCCGACGGGCGGCCTCTACACCCTCAACGTGCCCAACCCGGTCAACACGGGCTACGACGCCGGCAAGGCGTTCGACGTTGCGGCCATCGACATCACCGGCCAGCTCCCGCCCGGCGCCCTCGTGACCAACAACGGGCAGCAGGTCTACGAAACAAATGGCGACGGATCGCTCGCGAAAGATTCGCAAGGCAACACGATCCCCTTGCGGCAGCCGACCGGCAACGACTACTACACCTTCTACGGCCAGGCCGGCGACGAGATGAACTTCCAGCTCATGTCGACGTCCTTGTCGAGGATCACCCACTCGTTCGACTCCGTCCTCTACGTCTACGGACCCGACGGTAAGCTCGCCGCCACGAACGACGACGACTTCGAGTCGTCCGACTCGACGGTCATCGACCTCACCCTCAACCAAACCGGGACCTACACCGTCGAGGTGAGCGCCTTTCACGCGAACCAGGCGACCCAGTCGTTCTTCATCGACCCCACCAACACCAACTATAACCCCGCAGCCTATTACGGAACCGAGTCCGGCTCGTACGAGCTGTTCGTCTATCGATTCAACGCCTACAACGCGACCAGCGGCAACGACACCCTCATCGGCGGCGCGGGTAATGACACGATCGCCGGCGGCTCGGGCAACGACACGATCATCCTCGGCCCGGGCAGCAATCAGGTCAACGGCGGCGGCGGGACGAACACCGTTCAGATCTCGGGGGCCGGCAGCTTCGGGATCTCCAGCAACCAGGTCACGAACCCCAACGGCAGTATCGACACGCTGGCCAACATTCAGGCCGCCACCCTGACCGATACCAGCACGGTCGGCGGCAACACGTTCACCATCGATCCGAGCTGGGCCGGCACAGTCCAGGTGAGCGGCGTCAGCGGCCTCGACGGCATTGCCGTAACGGGGACGTTGAACGGGCCGCTCACCGCGTCAAGCAACATCGCGGCGCTCAGTGTCAGCAACAACGTGTGTGCCTCGATCACCCTGTCGGGCAACCTGGGAAGCGGATCCATCGGCGGGAATGCCAACAGCCCGATCTCGGTCGGTGGTAACCTCGGATCGCTCAGTGTCACCGGCAACCTCAGCTCTCTGCAGGTCGGCGGGTCCGTCACCGGCACCGTGTCCGTCGGCGGCAATGCCAACACGATCGCCATCGGCACCGCAGTGGCCAACACGGCGGTCATCCAGGCCACGAACATCAACGCGCTAACCGTCGGCCCCAACCAGTTCACCGCGGGTGACGACATGGCCGGTCAGGTCATCGTCTCCTCGGCAGGGTTGCTCAGCGACCTGCGGGTCGCAGGCGGCACGCCAGGCACGATCACGGCCGGCAAGATCGGCACCCTGCGCGTCTATGGGGGCTACGGCCCGGTCGTGTTGCAGGTCAGTGAGGGCGGCATCCAGCGCCTCGTCGAAGCGACCACACCGAGCGCACCGTACCCGGTCCCCCAGACGCCCCCCTCGACGGCCCCGACCAATCCGCTGCCGAACGTCACCTTCCAGGAGTACTACGAAGGGCTCGGCAGCCTCCTGGCACCCGCCAGCCCGCAGTTGACCGTTCGGGTCAACAACACCAGCACCGCCAACGACCAGTTCGACCTCAGCCTCCTCACCTACAACGACCAGGCCAAGTTCAACCTCGCCCGCGTGGACGCGTCGGCGAACGCGGCGAACCCCAACGGCGTTTCCGGCATCCGCAACGTCGAGGTCGAGGGGAACGTTCTGTCGTCCGTGAGCCAGGCCGCGTCGAGCTTCTTCGGATCGTCGACCCCGCTGGCCGCCGGGATCGCGCTCCCGAAGGACACGCTCGCTGGCGTGGCGGTGCGCGACTTCATCCCCAACGGCTCGATCACCGCGAAGAGCGTCCAGGCGGTCGCCTTCGGCCAGCACACGACAACCTCCGGAACGATCGCCACCGGCACCGGGGCGCTCGCCACGGACGCAGCCAAGCTGCTGACGACCGGCACGGCCATCGTGCCGGCGGGTTCATTGAGCACCGGCAAACTGGAAACGTTCGCCATCCCGTTCGCCGACCTCAATCCCGTGGCCTTCTTCTTCGACTCCAGCGGCACGGCGTTCAACAGCTACGGCGTCTTCTTGTCGATCGAGGACTCGGGGACCTACCCCGGGCCGACCGCGAGCAACATCGCGCGAGGCGCAGACAGTGCGCTCGTGGGAGTGCTCCAGACGACGAGCTCCGCCATTCAGTCGGTCGCGATCCGCGGCGACAACGCCGCGCTGTCCACCGCACAGACGATCGCCCAGTGCCTCACGAGCACCGGCCCACTCGGCGACTTCACCGTGCAAGGCCCTCTGGCCGCCAACGTGACCGTCCCCAGCGTCTTCGGCTCCATCACCGTCAACGGCGGCGGAATCTCGGGAACGATCCAGACCAACGGCATCGCAACCAACCCCATCACCGGGGCCACTTCGTGCATCGTGGCGGACATCGGCCGGGTCTACCTTGCCTCCGGCGTCAACACCGTGACGACAATCCAGGCGAGCGGCACGGGGATCACCGGGCGGATCATCAGCGGCGGCAACCTGATCAGCCAGATCAATGCGATGGGCGGGATCTCGGGCGCGGTCGAGGCGCAAGGGAACATCGGTACCCGGCCGCAGGCGGGAAGCGCTGTGCTCGGCGGTATTACGGTTAACGGAACACTCAACGGCACGATTGTCGCCCTCGGCAGTCTCATCGGCAACACGACGATCAACGGCGCCGTACAAACCGTCGCCACGAACCCCCTGAGGGGACTCATTGCGGTCAACGGCGCGATCGTCGGCAACATTACGATGAACGGCCTCTTCAGCGGCGAGATCGTGGCCATGGGGTGCATCAGCGGGACCGTCGCTCTTAATGGGCCGATGATGAGCGGCCGCGTCGCCTCCGAGGGGGGAATCACCGGAAACCTAACCGTCGCCAGCCTTGACGCCAACAGCGCGATCGTCTCCGACGCGGGGATCGGCAACGCCTCGAGCACGCCGGCAACCTACCTGACGGTCACCGGCACCAACGCGGGGATCATCGCCGCCAAGGGCACGATCAACTACAAAACCAAACCGGCAGGCTACTTCTTCAACAACGCCACGGGCGTAAATGCCGCGGCGATCGATGCCATCTTCGTCAGTGGCGGCATCCCCCTGACCCCAGCCGATCTGTTCGACCAGTCGAGCCTCTTCGATCTGGTCCTCCTCAAACAGATCGTCGCCAATCTGAAGGCCCTGGCCGTGATCACCTCCGGCGCGCAGAAGGGCAACCTCTGATCCGCTTAAAAAAAGGCGCCCAAGTCGAGAATGTCGCGGATTATGACATTTCTCGGAATTCTGATGCAAGGTCGGGGCCCTGATTCGCAATAGACTGTCGTTAACTTTTTGTCGGGTATGCTTTACCATCAAGGATGCACAGCCATGGCGGCTGTTAGACGACGATGACTTCAGCGAGCGGGCATCTGGGATAACGATCGACGGATTGGGCTCGTACTTTGCTTTGCAACGGGAAAGAGGAAGGCCCATGTCAACACTCTCTTCACGGGGCGTCCCTGGCCGACACGGTCGTATCCGCGCCTCCTTGTTGATTTTTCCCGACACTCAACCGCTCAAACGTCGACGAAAAGACACGTTCGCAGCACGCAAGAGTGCGCTTCGGCCTCTCTTCGAACACCTCGAGGACCTGACGCTGCTGTCGGCGTCGATCCTTGGGACTGTGTGGAACGATCAGAATGGTGATGGTCTGCAGCAGGCGACCGAACCGGGCGTTGGCGGCGCGACGGTTTATCTCGACCTGAACCACGACCATCAAAACGATAGCACGACGGTCACGGTGACGCCCACGTCCCTCGCGTTGTCGCCCTCTCCGGGCGAGCTGGGTGCTGTGGCGGGTGGTCTGGCCTCCACGCTCCAGGTGCTGGGGTTCCCGGCCAAGATCAGCGACCTGCAAGTCAACCTCGACCTGGTCGACAACCAGCCGGCCGGCTCGGCCCCGGTCTCGGTGAACGTCGTCAGCCCCCTGGGTATCACGGTCCCCGACCTGCCCACGCTGATGAATATTCAGGCGGGGCAGACGTTCAACGGGTCGTTCGACGCCAGCGGCGCACTGCCCATCACGCTGGCAACCCCGGCCGGGGGCGTGATCACCGGCACCTACCAGCCGCAGAACTCGTTCACCGAGCCTCCCGCTCACATTTACGACGGCAACCCAAACGGGACGTGGGGCCTGGTCTTCTTCGGCGATACCACGAACCTCGACCTGGTGAGCTGGTCACTGACGTTCAAGGTGCCCGATCCATCCACGAAGACCGACGCGAGCGGTAATTACTCCTTCACGGGCCTGGCCCCGGGCAGTTACAACGTCGAGGTGGCCGGAGCCTCGGGGCAATCGCAGACGAGCCCCGCGGGCACCGGTGCTGCTCAAACGGTCACGCTGGCCGACGGCCAGGCGGCCAACAACGTCAACTTCGGCATCCAGCCCGCCTCGGCGCTCACCACCACGTCGTTCTACCTCTCCTCCCCCGCAATCGCATGGGGAGCACCCGTCACCATCAACTACACCCTCGCCAACCAGGGGCTCGGCGATGCGCCCGGGTTCGACGTGGCCGTCGTCCTGTCGAACAACGGCGTGATTAGCGCCAGCGGGCCCGTGCTGAAGACGTTCCATGTCTCCGGTCTCGCCGCAGGTGCGAACACAACCAGCGCGATTACGGTCGATTTGCCGGCCACGGCGCCGGCGGGCTTCAGCTCGTTGTCGAGCAGCGACATCGGCTTCGTCATCGACCCCTCCCACGCCCTGGCACACAACAATGCGTCGGTCGGCTCGAACCAGGGGCCGGGGTACGACTTCACCGCGCTCGCGACCGCGCCCAACGTCGCGATCACGAACAATCCCTCGGCACAGAACGATCCGTCGATCGCCGTCGACCCGACCAACCCCAATCACATCGTCGTCGCCTACATGGACTTCTCGCTCGAGACCGACGGCTACGCGGGCATCGGCGTGTCGGTTTCGGAAGACGGCGGCAAGTCGTGGACGGCGAGCAGCCCCGTGTCCTTGCCCTCGGGCTTCGACCAGGGGGCCGCGGATCCCACGGTTCACTTCGACGGCAACGGCAACGTCTTCATCAGCTTCATGTCAGTCACGTTCCTCGGCCCAAAAAAGCCCGGCCTCACGGTACCGAACTCCAACCAGCGGCTCGACGGCTTCCAGTCGAACAACGGCATCTTCGTGGTCCAGAGTACTAACGGCGGGACGACCTGGAACCAGCCCGTGGCCGTGGTGTCGCACACCTATTCCGCTGCGACCGGGCCGGTCCTGTTCGAGGACATTCCCGACTTCGCGATCGACACGTTCAAGACGTTGCCGAACGGTCAGCCCAACCCCTTCTACAACGACCTCTATGTCACGTGGGTCCGCGTCTACCCGGCTGGCCAGTTCCCCGGCGACCCCCAGTCCACGGCCGGCACCGACATCATGGTGGCGGTTTCGCAGGACGGCGGCCAGAGCTGGACGACGGAGACGCAGAAACAGGGCGGGATCCAGGTCACGGCGATCAAGGACCCCAACTTCGGCACCGACGGCACCGGCTCGCCGGGCCGCGGTGATATGTTCTATCCTCAGGTGTCGGTCGGGCCCGGCGGCGACGTGTACGTCTCCGCCTATGCCGCGGGAACGTTCGACGTCTTTCATTCGAGCGACGGCGGAGCGAGCTTTGTCGCCCCCAATCCCGCCGAGGGCATGGGCTTGCCGTTCCCGGGGATCAACGTCTTACCCTATTCGTCGATGTTCGCCTCCGGCTTCCGTACCACCGCCGTGCGCGACATCATCGCCGACCCGAGCCATCCCGGACGGGTCTACGTCTCGGATGCCAACTACGTCTTCGACTCCGCTGTCGGGGGCATCGTCGACTCGGGTGAGATCCTCTTCGCCGTGTCGAACGACTACGGTCGGACCTGGGACCCTATCTTCCAGGTCGGCAAGCAAACGACGAACTTCTCGAGCCTGCCTCCCGGAGAGAACGACGCGTTCCTGTCGGTGCTCAACGACGACGCCAACGGCGACTTCACGGCGTTCGACTCGGGCCCGCAGTTGAACAACGAAGTGCTCGACGGGCAGGTCTTCCCCACGATGGCCGTCGACGCCCAGGGCGCCCTCAGCGTGATCTGGTACGACACGCGCCGCGACCCGACGCAGCAGAACCTCGACGTGTTCGGCACGGTGAGCACCAACGGCGGTGTGACGTTCACTCCGAACTTCCGGGTCACGGATACGTCGTTCAACCCGAACAACGACACCTTCACCGACGCGAACGGCAACCCCGCGGACTACCTGGGCGACCACATCGCCCTGGCGGCGGCCAACGGTATGGCCTACGCCGTCTGGACCGACACGCGAACGGGCAATCAGAACGTGGAATTCCAGAGTTATTCTCTGACCACGCCCCCGGCGGCCCCGGTCGACCGGCTCTACCCTGACAATACCGCCGCGACGGCGACGCCGTTGGGGACGATCTTCGCTCAGGACGAAGTGCCCAAGCTCAAGGTCGGTGCAGCCAACGATAACTGGTTCAGCCTCACCGCGGCAGCCTCAGGCGACCTGGTGGTGACGGTCACCGCGAACAACGGCGACGGCGCAAACCTCGAGCTTCAGTTGAGCGACGGCACGAACGTGCTCCCCGCGGTCATCACCCCAACCTACGACAGCTCGGGCGTCGTGAATGGCCGCCAGCTCGTGTACCCCAGCGTCGCGGGGCAGACCTATTACGTCGACGTCAGCAGCGGCGACGGCTCGACCATCGCCTATACGCTCGTGGCCGGATCCTTGACCGCGGATCTCGGCTCCAGCGTGCAAGGGACCGTGAACAATTCCGTGTCGCCGGGCGGCCTTGCCGTGTTCCGGCTCCAGGCCGCGGCGACAGGGTCCATCAACCTCACGCTCAATCCCAATGCCGACACCACGGGTAACCTCACGCTCCAGGTCTTGACCGCCAACGGCCTGACGACCCTGGCCTCCGGTCCGGCGGCCGGGACGGGCGCCGGGACGCCGCAGACGATTACGATCCCCGTGACTCAGGGGGACGTGATCCTGATCGAAGTCGCCGGCGCCGACGGCAACTCGGGCGGAGACTTCGCACTTCAGTACACCAACCTCGACCAGTACCAGACACCCGGCACGCAGACGCTCTTCTTCCCCACGCCGAGCGCGCCGTCGTCCATCGCTGTCGGCAAGCTCTCGAGCAACGGCCTCGACGACATCGTCACCTCCAGCGTCACCGGCGCCGATCCGGTGAACGTGCTGCTCGGCAACGGCGACGGCACCTTCCAGGCCGCGCACCAGTACAGCGTCGGGCCGGGGCTGAGCGAAGCGCTCACGGCCGGCTATCGCCAGGTCGCCCTCGCCGACCTGACGGGCAGCGGCGTTCAGGATATCGTCGTGCCCAACTTCCGGGCGGGCGATGTCTCGGTGTTGCTCGGCAACGGCAACGGCACCTTCCAACCGCAGCGCACGTTCGACGCGGTGTCCAGCCCCGACGCGCTGGTGACCGGCAACTTCACCGGCAACGGCGTCACCGACGTCGCCGTGCTCCAGAACTTCCCGCAGGAAGGCGGCGTCTCCAAGCTCGCCATCCTCATCGGCCGCGGGGACGGAACGTTCAAGCCGGCTGTCACCTACCCGACCATCTTCAACAACGGCGCAGGTCCGATGGTCGTGGGCGACTTCACTGGCAACGGCATCGACGACATCATGGTCTTCAGCAAGAACGAGCCCGAGGCCGAGCTATTCCTCGGCAACGGAGACGGCACGTTCCAGCCCGGCACGTCCATCAAGCTGCCCGAGCAGGTCTTTGCGGCGCAGGCCGTGGACCTTTCCGGCAACGGCATTCTCGACCTCGTCATCACCGGCACGAATACCGGGAACGTCTACGTGATGATGGGCAAGGGCGACGGTACGTTCCCTCCGGCCCTGACCAAGACCTACAACGCCATGCTGCCCAAGCCGGGCGGCGACGTCGGCGTGTACGGCCTCGCCGTGACCGACTTCGGCAGCGCGTCGGGAAACGGCACGCCGGGCTCGCCCGATGGTCTGCCCGACATCATCGTGACTGCCCAGGATCGGAGTGGCTCGGGACCGGGCGAGGTCATCATGCTGCCGGGCGTGGGCGTCGACTCCGCCGGGAACTACACGCTCGGAGCGCCCGTGGTGCTGGCCAACCTGACCACGGCCGGCAAGATCGCCGTGGGCGACTTCACCGGCAACGGGGCCTCGGACATCGCGGCGACGGACAACGATGGCGTCCTGGTCATTTACGGCAAGTCCCCGAGCTTCGCCGCCAACACGAGCACCGCGACGGCGCGCGACCTCGGTAGCGCGACTCACCTCGTCACCCTTCCCGAGACCATCGTGGCGAGCCAGGAAGACGCCTACTTCACGTACACCGTCCCCACCGAGGAAGACGCGAACAGCGGTCCTCAGGTGGTCGACCTCTCGGCCCTGTTCCAGGACGTCCAGGGCGCCGGGCTCCAGATGGACGTGACCGACTCGCTCGGCCAGGTCAAGGTGACGGGCAGTCCTTCCACGTCCGGCAATCGCGTCCGAATCATCGCGCCTCAGGGAGATGTGCTCACGATTCACATCTTCGGGCAGACCAGCTCGGGCGAATCTCAAGGGACGGGGGTCTACACCCTCGACATCGACGTCCTGCCGCAGGTTGCGTCGGTGCAGGCGGAATCGGTCGTCCCGGGTGCATCGGCCACGAGTTTGGTGATCACGGTGCAAGGCGACTTGCTCGACCCGGCGGCGGCCGAGAACCCGGCCAACTACGTGGTGACCTGGCTCGGCCCCGACGGCCTCGCCGGCTCGGCCGATGATGTGGTCATCCCCGTTCTGTCCACCAGCGGAAACCAGCCGGTGGTTTATGACCCGAGCGCTGACCTGTCGGCGAAGCACGGCCTCTCGTACGAGACCGCGGCTCGGCAGACCATCACGCTCAACTTCGGCGAGGCCCTGCCGGCCGGCAGCTACCAGATCACGCTCGCACCGACGATCCAGGCCGCAGCGTACAACTCGTCCGAGAGCAGCCTGCTCGTCAATGACGGGGCGTTCGACGGACACCCGCTTGTATCGTTCCAGACGGGTGTCATCCAGAACGGCGCCAAGCTCGTCGTCGCGAACCTGGTTCCGGCCAGCGGCGGCGCGGGCAACCTCGCGACGATCTCGCAGGGTACGTCGTTCCTGACCCAGCTTCAGAATGACATGAGTGCCCTGCTCAACGAGCTGATCACCAACAACGGCGACGACCCGGCGATCACTGCGGATCTGAACAACCAGATCCTTTCCCGGTTCGGACCGCTCTTCAACACGACGTTCGCGGGTCCTGTGGCTCCGGGTACGACCGCGCCGCCGGCCCCGCCGTCGTACACGATCATCTGGTTCGACCCGGTGTCGCTCGACCTTCAGTCGTCGCAGGGGCAGGCTGTCTCCTACAGCATGTCCAGCAACGCGGTGTCGAGCAACATCAGCCAGTCGTTCGTCCAGGTCGGCGGCAACGTCGAGCTCGTGGTCATGGCCAACGCGGCGGGCACGTTCAACCTCGACGCGTCCAATATCCCCTCGACGGCGCGCGGCGGCGAGGTGGAACTGTCGTCCAGCGGCAGCTCGTCCGAGAGCCTCACGAGCACGTTGCGCGAGAATGCCAATGGAGAGGCGAGCTTCCAGTTCGATCTAAGCTCGAGCCAGGAACAGGGCGGCGGCACTAGCGAAGGCGGTGGCGGAGGCGCTTTGGTCTCGGCCGCGTCGTCGGCACTGGCCATCCTGAGCACGGGCCTCGTCACCCCCGTGGCCCTCGGCGGTGCGAGCTCCGTCACCACGATCGAAGGACCCGAGGAAGGCGCCGCGGAGGCAGCAGCCGCCTCGACCGGAACCGCCGGCGCCCCGGTAGTCACCCCGTTGCCAACCAAGGGAGGCAACACCAGCGGGTCGGACGAGGATCAGCCCGTCCCCGACCTCACGTCGAGCGGCTCGCTCAAGCCGCTTGTCCAGTCGACCCTTCAGTTCGTGAAACGTGTGTTGAACCGTGCATCGAACTTGATGAACGGCATGGGCATGAAGCCGCAGTCGAACATGCTCCAGCTCTGGCAAGGGTTCGTCGACGCGTTACTCCGCAGCACCAATCCCCAGAATCCCCAGGGGGCGGCCAATCAGGAACCAGCCCGAAACCAGGATCAAGAGCAGCGTGCGCCGGTCGCACCCGCGCTCCGCGTGCCCGAGACCCCCGTGCTGGACCTGGAGGCCATCGACCGCGTCCTGAAGGAGAAGGGCATCGAAGAGATCATGCTCCAGGACGACGTGCTCGCAGCAGCCCCCCTGGAGCACGAGAACGCCCCCTCGACGGCAGATACCTACTGGGCCACGTTCGTCGTCGCCGCCGCCTTGTACCAGGCCCGGCTACGAATCAAGGCCCGGTCGCGGTCGGCCTCTGGCGAATCATCCCCCCAGTTGCCTAAAGTGTAAGTTCACGCGTGGTGGGGAACGGCGCGTCGCGGGTGCATCGTTGCTGTCTTTCCGGTCGTTGCAACGCGATACGAGCAGCCGAGCTCACTCCCCACCCCCCCAACCCCCCCTTCC
>DAIDJG010000310.1 GCA_027451445.1 Singulisphaera sp. | reverse complement strand
ACGATCAGGTCGTGCCCTTGATAGCGAAAGTGGTCGATGCCCGAAAACACTTCTTCGAGCGGATAGAACAGGTCGCTGATCAGCACCACGAGCCCGCGCCGGGGCATGAGGTCGGCCACTTCGTGAAGCACCTGCGCCGAGGCCGCGGCGGGATGCTGCTGGTGCGTCACGATGGCCGTCAGGATCTCGTCCAACTGCTTTGACCGGGCGCGGGGACGAAGATGCGCGAGCACGCTGTCGGCAAAGAGCGTCAAGCCCACCGCGTCGCGCTGGCCCAGGGCCAGATGGGCTACGGCCGCGGCGAGCGAGGCGCCGTAACGACGCTTGCTCAACGGGGAATTCTGTGCCTCCATCGACGCACTGACGTCGAGCACGATGTGGCAGTCGAGGTTCGTCTCCGCATCGTACTGCTTGACGTAGAGCTTCTCGTGCCTGCCATAAAGCTTCCAGTTCAAATGCCGCAGGTCATCCCCCGGCAGATACTCTCGGTGAGTTGCGAACTCCACCGAGAAGCCGACGTAAGGACTCTGATGCAACCCGTTCAAGAAACCTTCAACGACCGAGCGCGCGATCAGCTCCAGCGACTCCAGGTTCGCGAAGAACCGGGGATCCACCAGCTCGCGCATCGTGGGCAGAACCGTCTTGGATTTTTTCATAAGAGTCTATCCGCAGATGTCGCAGATGGACGCAGATAGAATTCAGGTTTCATAATACGTTTTCGCCATGCCGACCCCGTCTGGCGGCCGATCTTTGACTAACAGCCCCGAACAAAATGCGAGATGCAAAATGGCAGATGCAAGATGCCAGACGATCCCTAACGGACTATCGTGTTAGTCTGGGAATCAGGCTCTCGCGGCTCTTTCGGCATGTGTCATTTTGCATCTGCCATCTGCCATTTCGCATTAAAATCATCATCTGCGTTCATCTGCGACATCTGCGGATAGATTCCCTCCCTCATTTTTCCGGGACCATTTCCAGGAGTCTTTTGACCAGGCTATCCGCGTCGAGCCCTTCGGCCCGGGCGTGGAAGTTGAGGACGATGCGATGGCGCAGGACGGGGAGGGCCACGGCGCGGACGTCGACGAAATCGACGTGGAACTTGCCGTTGAGGATCGCCCGTGCCTTGGCGCCAAGGATCAGGTACTGGGAGGCGCGCGGGCTGCCGCCGTACGTCAAGAACTTGTGGACCTTCTCGCGGAGTGCGACCGGACCGGCGGAACCGGGCCGCGATGCACCGACAAGGTTCACCGCATAGCGCACGACGGTATCCGCCACGGGCACGCCTCGGACGAGCTCCTGGAGCCGGAGGATTTCGGCGGCTTCGAGCGCGGGATGCACCTCGACCGAGACGTTCGAGGTGGTTCCCTTGACGATCGAGACTTCCTCGTCCGGCGTCGGGTAGATGACGGGGATGTTGAACATGAACCGGTCGAGCTGAGCCTCCGGAAGCGGGTAGGTGCCCTCTTGCTCGATCGGGTTCTGCGTGGCGACGACGAAGAACGGCAGCGACAGCGGATAGATCCGCCGGCCGACGGAGACCTCCTGTTCCTGCATCGCCTGGAGCAGAGCCGACTGGGTCTTCGGTGGGGCACGGTTGATCTCGTCGGCGAGCAGGAAATTGGTGAAGAGCGGCCCTTCGTGGAATTCAAGCCGGCGGCGGCCCGTCTCTGGGTCTTCCTCGATGATGTCGGTGCCGATGATATCGCCGGGCATCAGGTCGGGTGTGAACTGAATGCGCCGATACTCGAGTTGCAGCGAGCGGGCCAGCGTCTTGGCCATGAGCGTCTTGCCGAGGCCCGGCACGCCGAGCATGAGAACGTGCCCCCGGCACAGGAGAGCCATCAAGAGCCCGTCGAGCACGGTGTCCTGGCCGACGACGAGCTTACCGACCTCGGCTTTCAGCCGTGAACGGGCGGCGCGGAGGCGCTTCACGGCGGCTTCGTCATCGTTGTTCAACTCGGGGCTCGGGGCGGGCGTCGGTTCCATGGGCGGCTCACGTCTCGAAATCGCGGAAAATGACCACTGGCAATGGGGAAATGTCCGTTGGCGTCCGACGCGTGCCAAACGTTCTGCAATCCGCTAACGGCGCCAGGGCAGAATCGTGCGCGCTGCGAGGGCACCGTCGGACGCGTCGGTTTTCGGGTTGGGGTCTTCGGTCCCCTTGCCATCGCCGTTGTCGTCGAGCTGGGCATGCTCGGTTGGCACACGCGCATCGGCGCCGTAACGGGCGCCGACTTCGATCACGGTGGTCCGGAAAAGCTCCAGCAGCGAAACCTTGCCGTCCTTGTTGGTGTCAACCTCGTTGGGCGGTCTGTTGACCGTCGCGGCGAGGGCCATCGGAAATTCGGTCTCGTTGATCTCGCGGTCGCGTTCCGTCGCGGTGATGACGACCCGGCCCGGGGCCGAGAGCGCGGGAATGAACCAGCCGGAGCACGCCGAGGTGATCCAGAAGACCTGTTCGCGACAGGCCAGCCCCCGAAAGAGTGCGCCAAACTGATCGTCGCGCAGGTCGGGCCCCGGGAGATGCAGGAAGCCGTGGCCCTCGTCGAGATTGGCGTGCCCGAGCCACAAGACCCAGACACGATCCCTGGGCGAGACCGCTTGCTTGAGCGCGGCCGCTTCGCCGGAGATGGCTTCGCGGGTCGCCGGCACGGAATCCGGCCCTGTCCCGCCCAGGATCCGCACGTTCTTCGATTCGAACCCGAGCGGCCCGGTCAGCCAATCCTTCCAGCGCTCGACGACCCGGCCGAACAATTCGGCGTGAGCCTCGTCGCCTGGAAGCCCCACAATGATCAGAGCGCGGTCTGTCCCAGGCGCTTCGGGCGACGCGTCGGCCGAGTACGCTCGCGCGCCCACCAGGGCCAGAATCACCCCGGTGATCAAAATCCAGGAGTGATCCCTGACCCGTAGAAGAAGCGCCATAAATACACTGCGTCGGATACGACCGCTTACAAGTGTGCAAGCATGGAAAGGAAGCGTTGAGCGGCAAATTCACTCAACTCTTACACACTCTGCGGGCAACCCGGCGTAGGGTCAAGGAGAATCTTCGGAGTCCGCAAGAATTCGTGGAATCGGGGGGGGAACAAACCCGTGTCCTCGGGTCACGAGGCGAGGGCATCGGCGCCGAGGGGTTGCTCCTCGACCGGTCGCGCGACCCGAGATTTCGCGAACGAGCGGCTTTTGGCGAACGTCGCGGCAAGTTCGCGGACCTCCGCATCGAAGCGGGAGATTCCCGCGGCGACGGGGGCCTGCTTGGCGGGGTCCCACATCCAGACGGTGTCCCGGCCGGCGGCCTTGGCGCGGTAGAGCGCCCGGTCGGCCTGATCGACGAACTCGACAGGCGTTTTCTGCGAGGGATCGAACGCCATGGCGACCCCTACCGACCCAGTCAGCTCGATCTTGGAGGTTCGGAACGGGATCTTGAGGTTCGCGATCGAGGACCGGATCCGCTCAGCCAAGGCAAGGGCGTTGTCGAGGTCGCAGTGGGGGGCGAGCACCACGAACTCCTCGCCGCCGTAACGCGCCACGAAGTCGCTTTCGCGGGCCGTCTGGCGCAGTATTGCAGCCGCCTGCCGTAGTACTTCATCGCCGGCAGCGTGGCCGTAGCGGTCGTTGATCCGCTTGAAGTGGTCAAGGTCGACGATCATCGCGGCCAGCGGGGAGCCCTTGCGCAGGCAGGCGTCCCACAAATGGGGGAGCCGGTCCTTGAGCGCATGACGGTTCGACAGCTCGGTCAGACCATCGATGTGGGCGCGCTGTTCCAGCAGGTCGAGATAGGCCTTGGTCCGAAGCGCGGACTGGACGCGTGCCATCAGCTCAACGGGGTCGAGCGGCTTCGACACGAAGTCGACTGCCCCCATGTCGATCCCCTTCGCCTTCTCGGACGTCGTCGCCGCGCTCGCCAGGAATATGACGGGGATCGAGAGCGTGCGGGGATCGTCCTTCAGCCTCTTGATCACCTCGAAGCCGTCGTATGTCGGCAGTCTCAACTGAAGCAGTATCAGGTTGGGGTGAACCTTGGCGCATGCGGAGAGCCCCGTGATGATGTCCGCCGCCTCGTGCATGTCGATTCGCTCGGCCGTGAGCCAGTGCCGGAGCATCATGCGGTCTTGATGCGAATTCTCGATGACAAGCACGCGCTGAGCTGTCTGGATCGTCCCGTTCGGTAACATGGGTCGGCCAACTCCTCGTGAGGGCAAACCGCTAATCGGATGCCTAAAGCTGTTTTGAAAGAACCATGATGAAGCGGTTTTTTGGATTCATTTTCAAAAGAAAACGCTTGGGGGACAGATCGAGAGTCCGTATGACGAGCGAGCCATCGCCCCTCAATTCAATTCATAGTGGCATTTCGTTCGAGGTCTTTGAAGGGCTCCTCATGAAGTTTAGCGACCACCATCGCAGGTCGTCCGACGAAGGTCCGCGTGACGTGTGATCGGAAGAGAACCCTGCGATTGCGTCTTTGAAAACGTTGTAGGGACAACTGTCGCTAAATCGCATACGAAGCAGATAGCTACGTTTCGCAAATACCACGAGCGCGCGGGTTTTTTGACTCGCGATCAGGGTCACTTCAACCCACTCCCGTGTGACACCCGTTTGAAACATGACCCACAGCGGGGCCGCATCGGCGGGGGGCGGTTCGTCCGCGATCGCCGAGAGTCCGCCGAGACTGATGTCCTGGACTCTCAGAGTCATTGTGCGCTGGACGTTTCCTTCCTTCCAGCCGAGCAACGCCGTCGCCCCGGGCGTTGCATAGCGCAGCGTCGAACGCCGGTCCGACGTGACGTGGGGGGTCGCCTGAATCATTGGCGGTCACCTATTCCTTTAACGATTCCTTCGAAGAGGCTTGCGGACGCGTTTCTCCTCCGGACTCACAGGGCGCAGAAGGCCCCTCTAGTTGTAGAATAGGTCACGTTCAAGCAATGTCAGGAAGATCCTTACCCGTTTCCCGATTGCAACGCCCGCGCTAGAATAGGTACCCAGTTCACTCCCACGGAAATCGGACTCGCAAGGAGCGTTGCGCTGATGAGCTTGGACCCGTCCCCTCTGCTGGCAGGGTTCTCTGCCGTCGTCACCCTACCCGTGCAATGGGGCGACCAGGACGCATTCAGCCACGTGAACAACACCGTCTACTTTCGCTGGTTCGAGTCTTCCCGGATCGCCTACGGCCGCCTCGTTGGCCTCGACGCGTGGAAGCGGGAGCGTAATATCGGCCCCATCCTCGCGTCGATTCAGTGCGACTACCGGCGCCAGATTACCTTTCCCGACACCATCCGCGTCGGTGCGCGGATTACGCGCATCGGGCGAAGTAGCATGACCATGGAGCATGCGATCGTTAGTGAGTCTGCGCAAGCCATTGCGGCCGAGGCAACCTCGACGATCGTGATGTTCGATTACAACGTGAACGCGTCGTACGCAGTCCCCGACGTGATCCGGCGGGCCATCGAGCAACGGGAAGGGAGGGCCTTTTGATGCGCTGGTCATTCGCCGCGTTGATCGTCGGAGCTTTGTGTGCAACATGCGTTTCCGCGCGTGCGGAAGATCTGGGACTCCGTCTGCCGCCGGACTTTCGGGTAACCACGTTCGCGGACGAGACTCTGGCGAACGACATCTATGCCATGACCCTCGACGCGAAGGGCCAGGTGGTCGTAACCAGCCGGGGCTATATCAAGACCCTGCATGACGACAATGGCGACGGAAAGGCCGACCGCACGACCCTCTTCGCCCCGACGGGGACCGGCGGCATGGGGCTGTGCTTCGATGGCAATGACCTTTACTTCTGCGGCGACGGCTGGCTTTCGCGCTATCGCGACGCAGACGGAAATGGCCAGGCCGACGGACCGCCCGAAAAGCTCATCCCCCTGGCCTTCGGCGAGCACGGCGGTCACGCCATGCGCAAGGGGCCGGATGGTTGGTGGTACGTGATCGGCGGCAACGACGCCAAGGTCGGCCCGGAGCACGCGACGCTTCCCACCTCGCCCGTGAGCGGCCCCGCGGACGCCGCCCGCCTGCATCTGCTTCCCCACGTGCCCGGGAAGGAGGGTTGGCCACTGATCAAGACCCCCGAAGCCGGCGGCCTCTTACGGTTGCCCCCAAACCCGGACGGCAAGCAGTGCGAGGTCATCGCACAAGGGTTCCGCAACCCCTACGATTTCGACTTCAACGCGGCCGGCGACATCTTCACGTACGACAGTGATTGCGAGCGCGACTACTTACTCCCCTGGTACACGCCAACGCGAATCTATCACGTGGCTGAAGGCGGCCACCATGGCTGGCGGCTCCCATCGCATTTGCGCGCCTGGGCGAGGAGGGGCGATTACCTGGACACTGTCGACATCCTGTGTCCAATTGGGAGGGGGTCGCCGACGGGGGTCGTGTGCTACCGTCATCACCAGTTTCCCGAGCACTATCGTGGCGGGGTCTTCGCGCTCGACTGGACGTTCGGCAAGGTTTATTTCCTTCCACTCACGCCCGAAGGCGCGAGCTACCGAACAACGGCCGAGGTCTTCATCGAGCCGACAGGCAGCCAGGGGTTTGCGCCGACGGACGCAGCCGTCGCTCCGGACGGCTCACTCTACATCAGCATCGGCGGACGAGGGACGCGTGGGGCGGTTTACCGGATCGAATACACGGGCAAGCGCACGCCCTATGACGAACCGAGAGACGATCTGGAGCGGGTACTCGAGGCACCTCAGCCGCTCGATGCCTGGTCGCGTGCGGTCTGGGTCCCGCTGGCACTCAAGCTCGGCGCGAAACCCTTCCGCACTGCAATCGTGAGCGCGCCCGAGGCATCCAGAATCCGCGCCATTGAAATCCTGACCGAGCTCTTCGGGGGTCTGACACCCGCGGAAGCGTCTCTGGCTGAGAAACAGGGTAGCGCTGGCGTTCGGGCACGAGTCGCCTGGTCGCTCGGACGCAAGCCGAGCAGCAATGACGCCGACGCAGTTCTATTCACGCTGGCGCGAGACCGTGATCCTTGCGTCCGAGTCGCCGCGCTGAACGCGCTTGCCAATCATTACGAGACGGCGGACCGCGACTTTCAGAATTTGGCGCTCCCCAGTTTCGACCACGCCGACAAACGCGTGCGGCAAGCGGCAGCTCGATTCGCGTCTGGGCTCTCAAGAGGCGACTGGAACGTGCTCGAACGCGCCCTTCAGTCGCGCCAAATCGAGCCCGCAGCCCAGGTCACCGGTGCGCTCGCGGCGGTCTGGCGCAAACCCGGCGTCCCGATCCACAAAGACGCGATCGAGTTGGTTCGCAGGGCGTTCAATCAGGAGGATGACGGCCTCCGCCTGCAAGCGGTCCGTCTCATCACGCTTGCCCTCGGCGATTGGCATCTCATCGACCCGCCCGTCGAAGTTCACACGGCCTACTCGGTCCAACCTTCGCTTACGGACGAGGCCGCGCTCGTCGAACGCATTCGCCCCTGGATTCGGCCGCTGGTCGCGGCGAAGTCCCCAAGACTGAGAGAGGAGGCCGTGCGGCTACTGGCCATTCTCGAGGACGACGACCCCGCCGTGCTGTCTCAGGTCGCCGACGCCTGGACGATGGGCCGCGATCCGACGCTCGACCTGCACTACCTGATTGCCTTCTCACGTTTGAAGGGTGCGCGGAACGAGACCCAAACCGAGCAAACGGCCCTCGCCCTGCTCTCACTCGACCGTAACCTGCAAGGCCAGGAACTCCGCTCCAAACAGGCCTGGAGCGACCGTCTGACGGAGCTCGTCACGAGCCTGACTGCCCGCGATCCCAGGCTTCCCGACGCGTTGCTGAAGCAGCCGAACCTGGCCACCGCCAGCCACGTCGCCATCGCCTCAGCACTCCCGGCGGGAGCACGCCCGCAGGCGGCTGAGCAGTACCTGAAGACCTTGACGCGAGGCGGCGACCTCGCATGGACCGGCCCTCTCATCGATCTGCTTGCGCTGCTGTCGCCAGCGGAGATCCACCCGATCTTCCGCGCCCAGTGGGAAAACTTCGCGCTCCGCGACGCCCTCGTGCTCCAACTCGCCACCCGGCCCGACGCGGTCGATCGGGACAAGTACCTTTGGGCCCTCGAGTCGAACCAGCCCCAGGTCGTCCGCGCGGGGTTGGCGGCGTTGAACGAACTGCCTCGAGACGCCGAACCAACTCGCCTCGTCCCCTTGCTGCGGCTGCTCCAGCGCGCGATCAATGAGCCCAAGGAGAGGGAGGTCCGCCGCCTCGTCGTCGCACTGATCGAACGGCAACGCGGCGAAAAGACCGCCGTTCGCGAAGAGGAGGCGACCGCGCTCGCACTGCGCCGGGCGTATCAGCCGATCTTCGATGCCTTCGAGCACTCGCACCCCGACCTGGCCCGGTCGATCGCCGGAGTCGACATCGATCTGGCCGCCTGGCGCGAACAATTGAAAACCGTCGATTGGTCTCAAGGGGACGCCGCGCGCGGGGCGGCCCTGTTTCAAACGCGCGCCTGCCAGACGTGTCACACCGGCCAGCGAGCGCTTGGCCCCGACCTGACGGGCGTGACGAACCGGTTCACCCGCGACGACCTCTTCACAACTATCGTCGCGCCAAGTCTCGACGTCGCTCCTCCGTACCGCACAACACTGATCGCGACGAAGGACGGTCAGATCCATTCGGGCCTGATCGCCTTCGAGTCGGCCGATGGTGTGATCCTTCAAACCGGCGCGGCGACCACCGTTCGTGTCGCCACGGACGACGTTGCCGAACGTCGACCGGGAACACGATCGCTGATGCCCGAAGGCTTGCTAAAAGAGCTCAAGCCTGGCGACCTGGCCGATCTCTACCGGTATCTCCAAACTCTGTCCCCGCGCGCCGCAGCGGGCCGATAGGACCGATCGACTTCCGTAGGCCGCCTTCGGACGCGGCGGAACGACTCTAGCTTCATGGAAGTGCTGGCCAGGGAAGCGATTCTCCTTGCCCATCGACCAGCTCCGTGCGAGCGTGCTGGAGGAATTCCGTAAGTT
The DNA here is from genome assembly GCA_027451445.1 of Singulisphaera sp. Classification (GTDB taxonomy): domain Bacteria; phylum Planctomycetota; class Planctomycetia; order Isosphaerales; family Isosphaeraceae; genus DAIDJG01. The sequence continues at coordinate 8,801 of DAIDJG010000310.1, read as the reverse complement.
CCGGATCATCCGACAGCACATCGAGTGCGGATTGGCACGGCACGCAGATCCGCACGTGCCGGCGGGTGACCTCCTCGCGCGACGGTTCGAGCGTACCGGCAAGGAAGCGTTCGAGTATTTCACGCGCGGGGCATTCGTCCATTGCGGTCGGTTCTTCGGTGGTGAGCCGTCCTCGAAAGATCGGGGCACACAGTGGCAACCCAGGAAGGCCGTCAGGAACGGGGCAAGTGCAGCGGAAGATCGTCGGCGAGCACGTGGATTTCCTGTCGCAGACGCTTCAAGACGCGCGACTTCGCGACGTAGATCGACTCCACCGGCACCCCCAACCGCCGGGCGACTTCCGGCGCGGACTCGTGCCTGAGCCAGACGGAAACAAACGCTTCCCAGGTGGTCGATTCGAAATCAGGCTCGATCCTCGACAGGGCCGTTTTGAGCACCTGGGTGTTGAACTCATCGGCCCAGTCGGAGCCCGGATCACCGGCGACGGCGTCCTCCAACCCATCCTCCATTCCAGCCGCGAGGCCAGGCCCGCGCCTTCGATGGTCGATGAGTTTATTTCGGGTGATCGTCCCGAGCCAGTCGCGGAACCGTCCGCGTTGAGGCTGGTACTCAAAGCCCCGCGCCGTCCGCGCCACCTGCGAGAGCACTTCCTGCGTAACGTCCGACGCGTCCGAGTCTTGCAGCCCTTTGCGCCGGCAGTAGCCGTAAATCAACGGCGTGTACGTCTCCAGGAACATGCTCCACGCCGCGTCGTCCCGGGCATCCCGGATCCTGATGATCAAGCTGGGGCGGGTGAGCGGCGTCGGGTCCTGAGCCATCATCAATCAACCGTAAGTACGTCTTGCCGACACCGACCTTGCACGAAAAGGAGTAAACGGTTCCGCGTCGGCAGAATGGGCTTCTGTTCCAGCCTACTTTACGGAACCCCGCGCTCGCCAGCCCTCCTGCCCGCGGTCGACACTTCTGAATTTCCTGGCGCATCGCCTCGCCACCCGGAGGCTGGTTGGCAGCTTACGGCATGGATTCCCGAGTGTTTTGCGCAAGGTCCGACGATGAGTCCCGTACTCCACAGTAGGGGCCCTTGAAAGCCCCAAATCAGCGGTCGCCATACGACCGATTCCTAAATCATTTGCTCTTCAACTGTAACCTTCAAACGCCCCCCTCCTGCTCCCAAAAGCGAGGCTCTGATCCCGAGGAATCGGGTAGGGGCTCCGTGCGCGCCGCTCGAGACAAGGAGTCTTCACCATGTTGCGCCACTGGTACCGCATCCTGACGCGGCAGCAATTCCGCGCGACCTCCATTCGCCAGCGTGCGACGCGCCTGCGGCCGTGCAGGGGCGTTCTCGAATGTCTCGAAGAACGCATGCTGCTGGCCACGGTCGGCGGAGGTGGTGGTGGAGGAGCCGGCGGCACACTCTTCTGGAACTGGACGGGAGCGGCGGGCGACGGAAACTGGGATGACGGTGCGAACTGGACTGCCACGCCCGGACCAAACTGGGCCGGCGGCCTCATGAACGATTTCCCCGGTCAGGGTGCGGTACCCAGTGAGAACGATGTCGTCACGATCGACACAGGCTCCACCGCCATGACCGTCGCCATTCAGGCGTTTGATGCTCTTTCTGTCGGTGGACTCACCGTCGGCGGCAACGACGCACTGACCCTCAGCGGCAACCTAACGCTCACCGCGAGCTCGACCATCGACGGTCCGCTCTCGATCACGGGAGGAACATTCACCGCGACCGGGCTCGGCGTATCGGTCACCGCGACCGGCACGACGTCGGCCGCCGGCGGTAGCCTCTTTGCGGAAAGCGGCGCCACCTTGAGCCTCCCTCAACTGACAACGTTCAACGGAGGGTCTACGGGCAGCTTCACGTTCGGCGCACAGGGCGGCGAGCTTGATCTGAGCGCGCTGACGACGATCACGCTGCAGGGAGCGGACCTCGCCCTCAGTGCCATTCAAGGTGGAACGGTCGATCTTTCAGGGCTCGCTCTGGACGGCACGACACCAGGGATTTCGCTCGTTGCGGAGGGCGCGGGGAGCCAGGTGGAACTCGCCAGCCTGACCGCGCTCGACCAGGGGGGCATCGCGTTGGGGGAAGGGGGAACCCTGCCCCTCAGTTCACTTTCGAGCCTCACGCACAGCGCGCTGAGCGTCAGCGGCGAGTCGCTCGACCTGTCGCACCTGGCCGTGCTGGATGACTCCAGCATATTTGCTCAGAACGGGGCCATGATTGACCTTGGCAACGTGGTGAGCGATACGAGCTCGAACTCGTTGGGCGTCGCTTTCGGGGCAATCGGGCGAGGCAGCGTCCTCGCGCTGCCAGCGCTAACCTCCGTGTCGATTCAGAACGGCAGCTTTTTGGTCGAAGTCTCGAACGGAGGTGCGGTTCAACTGCCCAAGCTGTCGACGGTCGCCGACAGCGGTCCCGACGCCGCGGGGTTCTACGCTTCGGACGCCGGGAGCGCGATCGACCTCTCGACCCTCGCGGGTTTCAGCGCGGGCGCCGGCGTCATTACGCTCTATGACGGCGGCTCGGTGAAGCTGCCGGCCGGCACGGCGAGCCTGCCCGTGAACGGCAGCGGTGCAACGGTCACTTTAGTGCCGACGCCCCAGGATGTGACGCTCGACCTCAATATGACCGGAACGTGGAACGACGCCACCTTCCAGGTGCAGCCTGGCGCGTCGGCCAGCGTGACCCTCGGCACGCTGGCTGGCGGCACTGCGTTCAACGTGGGTCAAGGTGCCGACCTCGTGCTCAGCGGCGGTTCGATCGAAGGCGGCACAGACTTCAAACTGGCGGAGGGAGGACGGGTCGATTTCACCGGCGGTACAACGATCGCCGGCGCATGGTCGGGCTCGGGGCCCGGATCGGTGTTGCTTGACGGCACAAATACCAATCCTTTTGCCATCGGGCTCGGTGGTGTCACATTCAACTTCCCCGGCACGATGCTTCAGTGGACGAGTGGAACCCTCGACGGAGAGCTGGGTGACGCGACCAACCTCGGAACCCTGAACCTGACAGGCAACATTGACAAGCTCGTCAAGAATCTCGGGACATTCGACAACTACGGGACGATCGTTCAAACGGGATCCGGCGGTTTTCTCCTGCACAGCGCCGGCCTGAGCACCGTGAGCATCGTGAACGAATCCGGGGCGCAGTGGCTGATCGAGTCCGACTCCAGCCTCGGGCTCGCCAGCGGGGACTTCGGCGTCCCGACCCTGATGAACGCCGGGAGCATCCGCAAGACGGCCGGAGGCGGAACATCCGGATTGTTGATCGTCGGCCAGGTTTCCAACACCGGGACGATCGAGGCCGATTCGGGCGTTTTGGCGATTGAGGCGCTGAACCTTGTTCAGGTCGTCGACGGAACCTTGACCGGCGGTACCTGGAGCGCTCTGGCGGGATCCCGCTTGCTGCTTCCCAGCAACGTCGCGGTGACGACCAACCAGGGTCAACTGACACTGAGCGGCGCCGGTGCGTCGATCAGTGGAATCGTGAGTCTGGACGTCAACAGTGGCAACCTCACGCTCGCCAGCGGGGCAACGTTCACCACGACCGGAGACTTCACGAATGGCGGAAGCTTGACCATAGGGGCGGGTAGCCGGTTCAACGTGATCGGCGATTTCACGCAGACCGCTACGGGCGCCCTGAACGTGGAACTTGGCGGTTCACCGATCAGCGGCCAGTACGGCCAGGTCGCAATCGCCGGGACGGCGGCGCTGGCGGGTGCCCTCGGCGTGGCGCTTACGGGTGGGTTCGGCCCCGTCGCCGGCCAGGACTTCGAGCCCCTGACCTATGGTGGGTTCACTGGGGCGTTCAGCCAGGCATTCGGTCTGTACCCGTTCTTCACAACCCAGGTCAACGCGCAGTCGTTTGATCTCGTTGACGGATCGACGAACGCCGTGGACCTGGTTGACGGCAATGTCGTCGCGCCCGCCTTGGCCACGTCGGGCACGGTGATGACGGTCACCTGGCAGGTCAGCAACCCAGGCACCCAGGCGGCCTCCGGCAACTGGCAAGACAGCGTCTACCTCTCCACGACGCCCTCGATCACGTCCGACTCGATCCTGATCGGTACAGCGCTACACACAGGGGGACTGGCCGCGGGAGACTCTTACAACGGGGCCTGGACCGGAACCGTGCCCACCGCGCAGCCCGGCGACGATTACGTCTTGGTCCAGGTGGACAGCCTCTATGCCGTGGCGGATCCCAACCGGTCCAACAACGCGGCGGCCGTAGCCGATCCGTTGGTTCTCACACTCCCGGCTCTCGCTCTGGGAACGCCGCGCCCGGGAAATTTCACCGCGGCCGATCAGGATCAGTATTACCAGGTCACCGTGCCGCAGGGCGGTGCGCTTCAGTTCTCGCTCACCAGCGCGGCCAGCAGCGGCGGCATTGCCCTGTACGTCGGCCAGGGCGTTCTGCCCACCCCGTACAGCTACCAGGAGGCCGCGATTGTTCCCAATCAGCCGAACCAGACGGTCACCGTTCCCCAGGTGCTGGCGGCGGGAGTTTATTATGTTCTCGCACACAGCATTGCCGGCGGCTCGGCAACGGCGGCCTATACCCTCACGGCCACGCAGACCTCGAACTTGACGGTTCTACCCTCACCCACACCTTACTCGGGCGGCAATGAGGGACAGACCACGATCGAGATCGACGGCACGAACTTCGCCCCGGACCTGACCGCCAGTATCCAACTCGGCAATACCGTGATTCCCGATACGTCCATCCAGTTCCAGGACGGCGGTCACGTATTCGCGGCTTTCAATCTGACGGGCGCGCCGCTCGGCAATTACGTTCTGACAGTCCAGGAAGGCGCAGCGACGGCGCAGTCGCCCACGCCCTTCCAGGTCGTTCCGGCCACGACTGGCAACCCGCTCCAGCTCGACCTGAGCACGCCGCAATACGTGCGCGCGGAGCGAGGCGGCGTCGATTACGTGACCGTCACGAACGTCAGCAACCACGACGTCCCCGCGCCGTTGCTGATTCTGAGTAGCGCGGGGGCCTTGCTAAGCCTGCCATCGACACCCGCGTTTCAGGCGACCTCGCTTACCTTCCTGGTCACGAGCCGGACCGGCGAACCCGGCACGTTGAGCGCGAGAGAATCGGTCACCGTGCCCGTCGATTTCCAGTCGACCCAGATCGCAAGAGGAAACATCACCTTCAGCCTGAGCCAGATCGACGTCGCGTCGGCCATCGACTGGTCGCAAATCGTCGGCGATCTGGTCCAGAGCCTACCCGACGAGCCGAACGCGGCGGCTGCGCTGGCGTACGTCGAGAACGAAGTGGGACCGACCTGGGGCGACTACGTCGCGATGCTCGACCGAAATGCCAACTTGATCCCCGCAGCGCTGGGCGCCCCGGACGAACTGAAGGCGCTCTTCGACCTCGAGTTCAACAAGGCCCTGGCAACGTTCAACACGTCGTTGTCAGGCAGTCTCCAGAGCACGCAGCCAGGCGTCGACCTGGGCGACCATGCGATTTACGCCGTGGATACGACCAGCGGGGCGTTGTTCGAGACGACGACGCTCAACGACGGCTCGTTTGTCTTCAGCACACTGCCCGGCGGGACGTATGCGTTGAACGCGGACGGCCTTTTACTCGCTCCCCCGCCGACGGTCACGATCAACCCCGGCCAGGCGTTGAGCAACGTGGTTCTGACCGCCTCGCAGGGCGGTGTGATCACCGGCCAGGTGCTCTCGCAGGCGTCGCGCCTGCCGATCGCGGACGCCGCCATCCAGGCGACCGATGAAGTGAGCGGCCTCGGTTACTCGGTGACCACGGATTCGCGGGGAAACTACAACCTCATGGGGTTGCCGCCGTCCGTTTACGATCTTCTCGTCTCGGCGCCGGGGTATGCTCAGACCGAGGTGCTCGGCGTGGACGTGAGCCAGAACAACGCCGACGAGGTCGTGAGCCTGGCGGCTCCATCGACGATGTCGGGAACGATCAGCCTGGCCAGCGGTGGTCCGGCGGAATCCACACTGTTCGTCACCGCCGCAATCTCCGGGAGCACGGACGCGAACCAAACCTTTACGACCTCGACGAACACGACAGGCTTTACGCTTACAGGGCTTCCCGCAGGTACTTACGATGTGACCCTGACCGTACCCGGCTATATCACGCAAACCCTGTCGGGCTTCATCGTCGGCGCCGGTCAAAACTTTAACATCGGCACGGTCGTCCTGGCCCCCGCCGCGGAAATCGGTGGCAGCGTGACGTCGACCGATCCCGCGAACCCCGCCGACCACATCCTGGTGCAAGCCCTGCAAAACGGAACCGTCGTGGGCGCATCCATCACCGATTCCGCGGGCAACTTCCAGATCATCAACTTGCCGCCAGGCACGTACACGCTGGCGGCTCCAGCCGGAGCCGTCGTCACGGCACCAACCGTGACCGTGTTGCCCGGTCAGACGGTGACCGGCCAGTCGATTCTCGTGCAGCCCGGCGCGATCGTTACCGGGACGGTCACGGGCACGGACGGCACCGCGCTGCCGGGGATGACGGTGAACCTCGGAGGGCCGGACGGCCTCGTGGCGTCCACCACCACGGATGCCGATGGAGCGTATCAATTCACAGGACTGAACACGGGGAGCTACGAGGTTTACCTGCTCGTCGGCGGCACTGGCAGTTCGCAATCGGTGTCGGTGACGGGGGTTGACGGAGAGACCGTCGCGGCCAACCTCCAGATCTCCTTTGTTGCGACCCTCGCCGGCACTCTCACGGACAGTTCGGGCAATCCCATCAACGATGGGATCGTGACCTTGTACCAATCCGGCGCAATGATCGCTGACGCCAGTACGAATGACGCGGGAATGTACTCTTTCTTGATCCTCGCACCGGGGACGTTCGACCTCGTGGCATCCGCCTCTGGAGGAACGTTCGCTGCGGTTGCGGGGCTTGTTGTGAACCCCGGCGACGCCGATACGCAGGATTTTCAGACGGGGAGCGGTTCGCTCTCGATCGACGTCAACGATGGGACGTTGCCGGTCAGTGGGGATCTCGTGGCACTCGAAACGCTGGTGGATGGATCCCTGGTCGTCGTCGATTCGACAACCGTCCCGGCGAGTGGGAGCGCATCATTCGACGGGCTGGTATCGGGCAGCTACACGATTTCCGTCGCTGCAAGCAACGGCGATTCCGGCGTGGCCACTGCCAGCGTTTCCGCGGGCGCCACAGCCAGCGTTCGTGTTTCGCTCGCCGCACAGGCCACCCTTTCGGGTACCATCACGGACTCTGTCGGGAACCCGCTCGCAGGGGCCACGGTCGTCCTCCAGTCGTCCTCCAACCTTCAGCAGGTCGCCAGTACGATTACGGCGAGCGATGGAACGTATGCGATCACCGGTCTTCCGGCGGGTCTTTATGACGTGACCGCGTTTGCGGACGGTGATCTGGCGAGCACGCAGACGGGAGTCGCGATTGACGCGGCTACGACGGTGAATGCGATGCTCGTCTCGAATACCGCGACGATCCGCGGACGGCTCGTCGATGGGGCCAACAACGCGGTTCCCGGTGGCGAAGCAACCGTGCTGGATTCCGTTGGTCACGTCGTCGGCGTGGCTAGCGTCATGCCGGACGGCACCTTTGAGATCACGACGGTGCAAGGGACGGGCCTGATGCTCGAGATCCGTGCCCAAGGCTACGCCGCGGTTGCTCCGATTTTCCTGGACGCACCGACGGGAGCAACAACCGAATTGAGTCCGATCATCCTCCAGGCCGTTGCCGTCGACCCGGCTGCCTCGAGTTCAAGCGACACTGGAGCTCAGGCCCCATTTCCATCCGACGGCCAGGCTTTCGCCGAGAAAGTGGCCAGTGATAGCAAAACCCTCTTGGCCCAGGTGACGAATGTCTCGCTCCCTCCGCCCCCCTCGTGCCCGGTTTGCCTTTCCGACTTTTACCCACGGGTGCAGGCCGCGCAAGCCGCCGTCGCAAAGGCGGTCGCTCGTTTCGATGACGACTATACCACCGTCGTCGCAGAGGACCTCGATCTGGAGAGTGCGGCCGACAGTGAATTGTCTGCCCTCCAAAGTGAAGTGGACCAGTTGGAAAAAGCGCCGTACCTTGCGGAAAATGCGGCTCGGATTACGGGTGATCCTCGCCAGGGGAATTCCGCGGAACTGTATGGCCGCAATGATGAAAACTACAATGCTATTGCTTCATTCTTTCAATCATATATGATTGAAATTAAAATTGCCTCCAGTTATGACGCAATTAGCTCTATTGAACAAGACGCAAAACAAAAGACCGGCGCTTTGAAAACAACGCTGGAGGCCTTGACGGCGCAGCCCCTCCTGCCTCTTCCATCGACCCAGGTTTCATCGATTCAGCGCTGGATCATGACTTATGCTGTTCAAGGAGTATGGCGGAATTCCGAGAACAGTCTGATTAACGACCCATTCTCGAACACAAAATTCCATGCCGCATCACTTAATCATATTTACAATACATTAAAGTCCGACTTCGACTCCTGGCAACGCGCCAAGGCAAATTATGACGACGCATTGGCGCAGCTCAATGCGTGCGAGGCGCAGCCGTGTCAGCCCACGCCCCCGCCGGCGCCGCCGCCGCCGATCCGGAAGACGACGCAGAACGTGCTGTCCCTGGACCCGAACGCCCTCGTTGGACCGGGAGGGTACGGCGCGGCCAATTTTGTGACGCCGACGGGGACCTGGCCCTACGTGATCGAGTTCGAGAACGACGGTAGCGCCGCCGCCCAGGTTGTGACCGTCACCGAAACGCTCGATCCCAGCCTCGACTGGTCTACCTTCCAGCTCGGCTCCTTCGGCTGGGGATCCGT
>DAIDJG010000309.1 GCA_027451445.1 Singulisphaera sp. | reverse complement strand
TCGTTTCCTGGGAAATGACGGGTTCGCGACGGCCGAATGCCATTGGCCGTGAGCGGAGGTCGAGGCCCCACCCCCCCTACCCCCCCTTCCCAAGGGGGGGAGTTATATGTCGCTCCCGCGCAATCGAAAAAACGACGGTTGGCCATACCGTGTGCTATTCAAACGTTAGGCGCTCTAAAGTGAAGGGCACTTGGGGCGTGACACAAGAGCGGAATCCGGGTGGCTCAGTTCTGGCCGCGATAATGGCTCAGTTTCTGTCCGCGATCGACAATCGGGATTGCCTTCAGTATCGACGAAGATGCTAAGGACTCGAAATGCTCGGTGAGTTTTCGTGCAAACGACGGTGAATTCAGACTGACTCCGACCTCGACACTTTCATCTGGCCAGCCTCGGTAGAGTTGGCGGACCAGACGAAAACCTGTTCGGGATCGATGACGACGCACTTCGCATGGAGGCCGGAGCGCCGTGGGTCGAATTCGACCGGATCAGAGAGATCGCGGGAACGACCGCAAGCTTCGCGGGCCCTCTAGATTTGATGCTCGGTCCGTATTCACTTCGCCGCCAGGTGTCCGCCGGAGCCTGGACAAGCTCCAAGTCTCGTTTTTGGAAACGCCCTCACCGCCTAAAGATGAAAAATCCACTCTTAGGGCTTGACAAAAGATTTTAACTCGCAATAATGAGCTTTAGAGGGCCGTGAAAGTCCATGAACAGCCTTAACGACTACTGACGTCCGCTCGCTCTACCAGATGGGGGTTTTCCAGTGGGTGATGGCAATGTGAATGTGGAAGCGCTGCAACGACTTTACCAGAACGCCGAGACCGCTCGGTTTATCTTTGATTATCTCGCCAAGCGCGAGAAGAACTCGTCGGCCACAACGGTGGACCGTCTCATGACCGTCTTGGCGAGTATGGGCACGTCATTGGGCCGAAGTGATATAATAGACGTTTTTAGAAGACTGGAAGAAAATCGGTGTGGCACTTTTCTCACCGGTCGCCGAGGTAAGCCCTCGCGTTTTGAATGGGGACCCGGGATCTCCATGATCAACGTGGCTCGCGCTGCGATCGGTGAGACCACGGAGGTCGAGGCAGTCTCCCCAGAAGAGGTCGAGGACGAGGTGGACGACATCATGGTCGATCATACTTTCCGGCTTCGACCGGACCTTTCAATCTCGCTCAGGCTTCCGATGGATCTGACGAAGGTCGAGGCGATCCGACTGGGCCAGTTCATTCAGTCACTGCCGTTCGAATGACGAGCGCGTGAAGACGAAACGGTGGCGAGTTCAGCGCGAGTTCGCACCCGGCAACGTTGCTAACTTACCTTCCGGTTTGCCGAGAGAGAGGGGAAAGATGATTGCTCAAGAAGTAATCGAGGCAGTGAGTCAAGCAGTTCTGGAACAGGGCTCTTTGACCAAGGCACAAATCGAGGAGACCTGGGATATCGATGAAGAGAGCTACAAGGAGCTACAGAGGAGAGTTCTGGCCACGGACACTTCGATCGAAAAGGGACCGCAGCGCGTCGGCGGCTTCACGACGAAAAAGAGGGGTGGGAAGTTTCCCGCCGAGGGGGAAGGGGACTCACTCCTGCTCCGATCCGAATGGGAAAAGAAGACAGTTGCTCGCATGAGTGAACTTCTCAAGCACAGCGAGCTTGAGAATATGCTCGGCACGTTGCTTCAGACGTTGCGCCGCGTTCGTATTGAGGAAACTGGCATGGACAGGCGCGGGACTAAACTGGAACTGGCTACCGCCCTGGTTTTGCAGCACGGCATCGACCTGTTTTACGATCGTGAGATTCGGAGAACCGTGGCAAAGGCTGTCGGGATCGATGCCCCCGATAAGTGGCACCCTGGAAAGGCGGCTGCAATCAAGTTTGTCTTGAACGCCGGTTTTCCAGACGAACTGGCCGGCATCCCGACTGAGGATAGCCTCCCCGATTTCGAATACCTGGAAGGACGATTCCGACTAAAGACACTCTGGGATTTCCAGACCGAGGTCAAAGAGGAACTTGACCGGACGCTGAAAACCCCTGGAGAGCGTGCATTGGTCACACTGCCAACGGGGGCAGGAAAGACTCGTGTGGCCGTCGAGAGCATCCGCGATTCACTGAGCGGTCAACACAATCCCACAAGTGATAGTGCGAAAACTTCCACTGTGCTCTGGCTGGCGCATACGGAAGAACTGTGCGAGCAGGCGTATACCTGTTTCAAGCAAGTGTGGGAGACCTCCGAGAGTGTTTGTCCCCTTCTGCTCGTGCGTTTCTGGGGCAGATACACTCAAGACCTTGCGAAACATCGCGAGACGTTGCGGCAGATTCTGAGTAAGCCGAGCGTGCTCGTTTCAACGCCGCAACGGATTATCAACCTTCTCGATGAAAGGATTGATGAGAGTACAGGGATGTTACAAGACCTCGTGAAGGCACTTGGCCTACTGATCGTGGACGAGGCTCACCGGGCTGCAGCCAAGAGCTATAAACACATTATGGAGTTTCTTCTTCCAAGAGAACGCCGCGTCTCTGTTGCAGGGCTGACTGCGACACCTTTTCGCATGGAGTACTTGGGAGACGACCGCGAAATGGGAACTCGCGAACTCAAGGAAATCTTCCACAGGTTGATTGAACCTCTCCGAACCTTGGGCGAGAACCCTCGCGCTAAACTGCAGGAACTGGGTGTTCTTGCACGGCCGGTTTTGAAAACAATCGACATGCCCACAAGAATGCGGATTCCCGACCTTCCTCAATCCGAAGCAATTACGGAGGAAGACTTGGAACGGATCGACCGAGTCCTTGCGGTGCGGACAGATAACTCCCCGAGACGTCTTGCGATCCTGAAGGAACTACTGCCAATCGCGAAAAATGAAGATAACTCTATTCTCTATTTTGGCCCGACTGTCAGAGACGCAGAATGCATGGCATTCTTGCTGAGGCGACAGGGTGTCCCAGCCGCCGTGGTGAGCGGCAAGACGCGAGATGTCACCCGAAGACAGGTCGTAACGGAGTTTAAGCAGCGGAAGGTGCGTGTCCTTTGTAATTGTGAGGTATTGACAACCGGATTTGATGCGCCTCTCGTGACGCATATCGTGATGGCCCGGCCTACTGTGAGTCGGGTGCTCTACGAGCAGATCATTGGACGCGGTTTACGGGGAAGCAAGTTCGGTGGCACCGATACATGCGAGATCCTGAATTGCAAGGACAATTTTCAAGGAAACCCACCGTCACTCGGTTATGAATCGTTTCGGAAAATCTGGGATGTATGAATATGAGACCTGGTGTCGGGCTCGGTCCTAGTTCAGCCAAAGCTCGACCCAGTCACTGGATCGACGCTTTCTTGTGCTAGTGTCCCGATCTAGAGATTCGTCGACTAACCTTTATGCGATCCCTTCGCCTGGTATGAACGGTGTTCGTCCGCGATTTCGACTTGGGGCTGGTCGCGTCGCAACGTAGAATTAGGTCCGCTTTACCCCATTCTGCCTGTCGAGCGGTTTCCTGCATGCAAGGAGCGTACTTCGATGTCGAGAACGCCCTCCAGCCCAACGGTCCGGGAACCTACCGTCAACGAGCGATTCCGACGACTTGCCACAGAGTGGAAGGATCAATCACGTTATCTCTCGAACTCTGCGCAAATGGCCATGCTCCCTTCTTATCAGCGAATCATCGGGATGGGGCCGGCCGTCGTCCCATTAATTCTGGATGAACTACGCCGCGAGCCGGACCATTGGTTCTGGGCCCTTGAGGCAATCACGGAACAAAACCCCGTGCCGCCGGAGGCGATGGGCAAAGTTCGTCTGATGGCGGAGGCGTGGGTCCGTTGGGGAGAGCGACAAGGCGTCTCCGAACATGCAAGCTGACCGAAGTTTCCCGCGCCTTACTCCGCACAATCATCGCGTTACGAGCCCGCCCGACATCGAGTACAACTGCATCGCCTGGGCGGCGGGAGACACCACGCACTGGTGGCAACCCGGGTTGTACTGGCCCACCGCGGCCCTTGCTGACGACTTTGGCCTCGGCGCTCTTACCGACGCGTTTCGCCACCTTGGCTTTGAGCCATGTGCGGATGATGGCCCAGAGCCTGACGTTGAAAAAGTTGCCCTTTATGGAAACACGATGCTCTACATGCATGCCGCTCGCCAACTTCCCGGGGGGAAGTGGACAAGCAAGCTCGGTAAGGGGGAGGACATCGAACATGATTCGCCTGACGTCGTCGCAGGTGGCATCTATGGCGAGGTCGTCGAAATCATGAAGCGGACCGCGAAAACGAAGAGTCTGACACACGAGTGAAATTGGGGGCCTGCTGGAAAACGGGTACAACTTGGTTCCGGAGGCGCCGATGGTGACGATAACACCTGAGCAGCGGCAAGAGATCGAGAAAGCCGGCAACCTGCCGGTGAAAATCGAAGACCCGGCAAATCATCGGCAGTACGTCCTCATCAGTGTGGAACTCTACGACCGGATCCGGTCGCGGGTCGATGTTGAGCACATCGGCCGGTCACTGTACGAATATGGGGACTTCCGGCCCCTGAAGAAATGAAAATCGTGGACACCTCCGATTACCAACCGGCCGATGATCGTGGCGGCAAAACCACGTCGGCACCACGCTGAGAGATGCTAACAAAGGGGGGAACTGGCTCCGGGTCTTCCAGGTGCATGTTCCCCTTTGGTTAGACTTCCCAAGTCTCAGCTCCAGGTCATGAATTGTCGAAGCGAACCACACGCCTTTTGAGCGGTCAACCGTTATCTTTTGACGAAAAACTTGCCACGCAAAAATCGCGCGGAACCCCGGAAAACACCGCGTCAAATCACCATCGCGGGTGGCAAGACCTAGCAAGTTACCCGGAGCATATAGAGTAGGGAGTTGTGCGCGTGCCGCATCTCCGCGTTGTCCCGGGCGACGGATCCCGGCGCCGTTCCGATTCGACGGTGGCTCGTGAGTCTGTCGTTTCACGGCAAGGCACACCCCTGGCTCGCCGGGGACGCTACCGCATGCGAGGGGATACGAACCTTGAGGACATACACCGTGCACATTCGAGGCACGTTACGCCGCGTTCGACAGCGCTTCATTCACGGAACGGTCGTACTGGCGATGAGCGTGCGTAACGACGAGTCGGTCGCGACGACAGCCCAAAACGAGAGTGCGCATGTGCGCGCTCGATTCGGTAATTCGGAACCCCAAGGCTAACAAGGGGTTCCGAATTACCGAATAGGCTATTTGGCCGGTTATTCGGAAGATCAAGGGAGACAAGAGGTTATGACGACTTTGGTGCGGCGGGGCGGTGGACCACGGTGGGACGGACACAGCGCAGGCCTCGAAGATTGATGGCAACGCCACGACCTTCGCAAGACAAAAACGTGCGGCCACGGATACACACAGATGAAACACGGATAAGGAACCCTTTGAACTTGAAATCCGTGTTTCATCAGTGTTTCATCCGTGGCCAAATCCTCTTTTCTTTTCGGAGGCCGATGGCTTTGGGAGCAAGGACACGAGCGCTCGCTGGCAACTTACGTCTGTTTCTCCTCGAAACGGTGGCTTCCATGCGATCGTGGGGCGCCGACAAATCAACGCTCCAGTTTACTCCGAAACTCCGAAATCCCTGGTATGAAACGGGTTATTTATTTCGGAGTAACGGCCCGCCCAGGCTACTCCGAAATCCAACAAAGGATTGGAGTTAGGGAAAAACGGCCGCAAACCCAGGTCGTAACCACCCTAATCGCGCCGAACTGAAGCCCGATCAAGCAGCCGCTCACCAATCGACTGCAACATCTCGGCGCTGCCGGGGGCAACGCGACTCCAGACTCCGAAATCCACCTCATAGCCCCCCTCGGCATAGGCACGCCGAATCGGGAGATACCCGATGTAACCGTTCGCATAACCAACGACGAACGTCGCGCCCGCTTGCTTGAGCGCAAGCCCGGTCTCGACGAACGGCTCGCCCGGCAGTCCCACCCAGCGCACGGGTCCGACCGCCATGACCTGGACCTCGGCCCGGATTGGCCCCTTGGCCAGCTTTTCGGCCAGCCGAACCCATCGGGCCTTGAGGGCCGGCGACTTCGCCTCGTCGAGCGGCGGTGAGGGCCGGCCCGGTAGCTCAACACGCTCGGAGATGACAGCCAGTCGTGTGTCCGCCAGCGGCGCGGCCGACTTCAGGCCCTCCACGCATTTCAGTGCCGAGTTGCCGAGGCTGCGTCCGATCGCGTCGACATCGTCGAAATTCGTGGCGACCTGATTCGGGTTGATGTTCCCCGCGCAGCCGTTCGTGAACAGGCACACTGACCCCGCGAGCGTTTGCTCGACGAGCGCAGACGCCGCCCCCGGGTAATCGGCCGAGACGTGCGGCAGTGTCATGGCGACCACCGGATGCGCTGTGTAGTTCAACACCACACTGTGCGGCTGGCCGTCGAGGGTTGCGAAGTACAGGACGGACAGGGTCTCATCAAGCTGGAAAGGCGTCGCGATCTCCGACGCCGGTGGAATCGGCCCTCGACGGCTCTCACCGCCCGCTTTGAGGGCGATCCGCCGGTAGCGCTGAAGGCCGGTCGCGACGATCGATCCGGAATAGCAGCGCACGGGAGTCCGGCGCTCCCAGGCGGAGATCACCGTATCGGCAAGTTGCTCTCGATGGCGCTCAAGCCATTCCTCCGCACCCCGAGTTTGGCGCAATGGCGAGAGGTCGAGGGTCTCGGGACCGGAGTGCGTATGCGAGGCCGCCAGCATGATGGCCCCAGGTTGCAAACCCGTCCTGGCGGCGATCCGCTGGCGAAGTTCCCGGGTAAAGTTACGGCCCGGACCAAGGATGTCGTCGTCGTAGCCAAGCGAGTCGACGGCCAGGAGCGCCAGGGCTTGGTTCCCATCATCGAGCACGAGCGCCCGGGCGAAGAGATCGTCGTGCACGCTCTGAAACGGAGCACTCGTGCCGGCCCCGGACGACGTGAGGTAGGGAATCTCCAGCGGCGGCGTGATCCTGGTCTTCGCAGCGCCCGCGCTCAACGGAGGAGCCCCAACAGCCACGCTGCAAACCAAACACCACCCTAACCCCACGAGCATGGCAACAAACTCGGTTTGCCGCCTGGCGGTCGGAGGCCGGAGGCTTTGGAGTGCGGGGGCTTGCTCCCGCTTTCGATCAGCGCTCGCAACACAAAAGCGGGAGCAAGCCCCCGCACTCCAAAGCGCCCTGTTGGGCGCACGTAACACGTTCATTTCAGTAAGACTCAACATAGGTTTTATACCACGAACCGCGGCGACCTGGCCGTCTCCTCGTCGGTCACAATCACATAATCCGCGTGGTCGCGAATGTAAGTAACCGGGTAATCATCGCCCGGCTGTCCGAACAGCGCGAGCCGCAACACCGTGTTTGCCCAGTCGAGGGCCAGTCCATTGCGACAGTAAAGACGAATCCGCCGGGCGCCGAGCAACTGCCGCATGCCGAGCGTCAAACCAAAGCGCGGGTAACCCTCCAGGTTACCTCCGATCTGGGCGCGAATGGCGTTGATCGTGCGGGTGAAGTCGTTCAGCGCGACCCGCCGAGGGTCGGATTCGCGGACGCCCGGCTCCGGCTCGTTATAGGCGATGTGCCCATGGATGCCGATGCCTCCATAGGTCGTATCGATCCCGCCCACCGCCGCGATTCGGTCCTTGAGCGTGCTGATATTGTCATGAACCGGGAAGATCAGTTGCTCGGGTGGAACCATCAGCTCGGGAGATACATGGCGCACGAAGTGTTCGTGAAACTCGCGCCGGAAGCTCAGCGGATGATCGGCCGGCAGTTCGATCCCGTCGTCGTCGCACTGCTCGTCCATCATGAAGAACCAGCACTGCTTCAGGCTGAGCCCCTCGCGATTCACGATCTCGGCCAGCAGCGGATACTGACCGACGGGGCCAACGGGCAAGATCAGCTTGGTGGAGCGTCCTTGCTCCTGGTTGGCCCTGATCTCGGAGGCGATGGACTCCGCGAAATGCCGGTGCAGCGAGTCGAGGTCGCTCATCACCCGCAGATGAGCGCCCGCCTGAGCGCGCAGCTCCGCCGTCGACATCGCGAGCAGCCGGCGCACTTCGTCTCGACGATTCATGGCTCGTACCGCGCCTCTGGTTTCCCCGATCATCGCAAAGGAGACTGAAGGACCCGATTGTACCGACTGTTCCGGCGCCAGACACTAACCCGAAGCGCTAGCGAGAAATTCTTATATAATTCCCTCGCTCGCGCTTCGGGTTAGTATTGATAACTTGCTCTTGTCGGCGGCCCGCCGTAAAAACACAGGGGTGTTGCTGAGCGCTGACGAACGCGAAAGAGGGAATCCTCATGGCGATGCTGGGCCGCGTGTGTGTGGGACTCCTGGCGGGGCTCGTCCTCTCGGCCGAGGCCGCCGCAGTCGAACCCATCGAACTGTTCAACGGCCGAAATCTCGACGGCTGGGTCAACGTGAACGGCGCTCCCGAGACCTGGACCGTTCGCGACGGCGTCCTCATCTGCGACGGCAAGCCGAGCGGGTTCCTGCGGACGGCCGCCATGTACGAGAACTACGTCCTCGAATGGGAATGCCGACACGTGGCGGCGGGTGGGAATAGCGGGCTGTTCGTTCACGCAGACGCACTGCCGCAGGTCGGTGCACCCTATCCGCGGTCAGTCGAGATTCAGTTGCTCGATGGCGACCACGGCAGCATCTTCGGGATTCGAGGCGCGTCGATCGTCCCCCTGACCAACGAAGGCGTGAAGGGAAAGACGCCCCAGGCGCGGCCGACCGAGAACCGGTGTCTCCCGGCCGGCCAGTGGAACCGCTACGTTCTGACATCCAGGGACGGCACGCTCGAACTGGCCGTCAACGGCAAGACCGTCACGCGTGCGCAGCAATGCAGTCAACGCAAAGGTTATCTCTGCCTCCAGTCCGAGGGGAGCGAGATTCACTTCCGCAATCTGCGGCTCACGCGCCTGCCCGATTCCTCGGCTGAACCGGTCGCGCAGCCGGATGAGGGTCTGCGCTCGCTCTTCGACGGCCTCACCTTTACCGGCTGGCAGTTTCGCGACGCGTTCCAGGGCCACTGGGTGGCCAGGGACGGTGTCTTGAGCTGCGATGGCAAGGTCCCCGCCGCGCGCGGTGAGTCGCGCGACCTCTGGTCCGAACGAGAGTACAAGGACTTCGTGCTCGTCGCCGACTGGCGGCTGCCGCGGAAGCCTGAGCCGAAGAAGCTGCCAACATTCACACCGGACGGCCTCTTCATTACAGGCCCTGACGGCAAGGTCGTGGTCCGGGAGATCGACGATGCCGGCGACAGCGGCATCTATCTGCGAGGGAGCACGCGGGCCCAGGTCAACATCTGGAGCCAGCCCATGGGCTCGGGCGACATCAACGACTACCACAAGGACGCCAAGCTGCCGGTCGCCATCCGGCAGGCCTGCGTGCCCAGGAAGCACGCCGACCGTCCGTTCGGCGAGTGGAACCGCTTCGTCATCACCATGCGGGGCGATCAGGTGACCGTTGTCTTGAACGGCGAGCTCGTGATCGACCGCGCCACCCTACCCGGTGTGCCGGCTCGAGGACGCATCGCGCTGCAAAATCATAACGATCCAGTCGAGTTCCGGAACGTGTTCATCAAGGAACTCAATTGATCGAGTCCCTTTATAGCGATTAACGTTCGGATTGCACACGGTGTCGCATCGTGCCTCGCCATTGCAAACACGGAGAACCTCATAACTCCCCCCCTTGGGAAGCATTGGTATCGACACAACGGCCGGCGCAGCCCGAACCCCTCACCCCGCCGCTGTGCGGCGACCCTCTCCCGCAAGGGGAGCGGGGTGGCTTCGCCTCTGCGAGCCGTAGAACCCAAAATCACACCTCTCCCCTTGCGGGAGAGGTCGGCCCTCAACGAGGGCCGGGTGAGGGGTGCGGGCGCGACCGTCAGTCCGCGGATTGCCGTCTTAGTCGCTCTGCGGACGCATTTCCCCGGCTCGAAGAGACGCAGAGCGTCGGGGACGGCATTCCCACGGAGGGCTGGGAACGAGTGAGATTCGCGTCGTTTGGCGGTGAAAACCACTGTGTTGCTACCAATGCCCTTGCGGGAGAAGTGTTAAAAATATACCGACATCTCAACATGAGACCCATCCCGCTGGCCTCAAATGTCTCAGCGCTACCTGAACGGTAGCGTACCATCAGGCAAGCGACGAGCATTTCAAGGTGCGGCGAGTTCAAACCGCCGGGTTCGGAGCCACGCGAGGATATCGGCCTCCGCCTCGGGCTTGAGGGCGAGCTGGAACCCTGGCATGCGCCGAACCCCCTGGCGGAGCACCTGGCGGAACTCGGTGGGGCGGAGCAGCACGGGCTTCTCGACCAGGCAGGTTCCGAGGTCGCCTCCTCGGGCCTCGGGACCGTGGCAGGTCGCACAGTTTGAGGCATACAGCGCTGCGCCTCGGTTGGCGTCACCCTGGGTCTTCTCGGGAGCCTCGGGACGAGTCGCCGCCAACGCCTCGGCCAGCGTCATCCGCTGCGGAGGTCCAACGGGTGACGCTTTCGGGTCGGAGAACTGGCTCACCAGGTATTCGAGCAAGACCCCCTTCGACTCCGGCGGAACGGGAGCTCCCCAACCGACCATTTTGTCGATCTCGGCAGCCCACTGCTTCTCGGTCAGCCGCGAGCGGACGACCATCTCCTCGGCATGACACATCAGGCAGTTGTTGCGAAACGCCAACTGCCCGTCGGCCAGTCGGTCTTCGCGATCCGCATTCTCGGGGCCGCTCATCGCAAAGGGCAAAGCACCAAGCAGCGTTGCCAGGAACACCGCGCAAGCGGCGGGGAAAACAGGGGATCGGTGTATCATCTAAATGATCTCGCATTCAATGGAGTCAATACCGTTCCAGAGATAACCGCTACGGTTCCAGGGCGTGGTTTCGGGCTGAGTCTGGCCGTTCGAATCCGTCGCACGGACACGGACCTGGAGGCGGCCAGGCCGGGCAGAGTCGAGCATCCAGCGCCAGCGCCGCCAGGTTCCGGGCCGCTCGTCGTCGAGGAGGGTCGCCGGCTGCCAAGGTGCATTGGGCCCGGTCGACACGTGGACCGCGGTCACGTGCCCCGTGCCGGTCCAGGCGACACCCCGCACCTCGACCCGGCCTGCCTTCAAACGGGCGCCGGCGGAGGGACGTGCGATCAACGACTTGACGGGCATGGTCGTCACCGGCACAAGGTCGGACGGCTTCAGGTCCGCACCCGGCGGCGCGGGGACCTTGGGCATACGGTATCCCGACTGCTGGTACGTCCCGGGCGCTTCCTCCTTGGCCACGGTGATCGTCCGGAGCCACTTGATCCAGTTATGCCCGGCCCACCCCGGCACCACCACACGCAACGGTCCGCCGTGCTGCACCGGCAGCGGCTCGCCATTCATGCGCGTAGCGATCAGGGTGCTCGGGTGCAAAGCCTGCGTCAGAGGAAGACTGCGCAAGAACACGGGCGTCTTCGCCGAAGGCGGGGCATCGCCACCGAGCATGTGGACGTGGCCCTCATCGAGCTTGAGTCCGGCACGTTTCAGTACGTCGACGAGCCGGACGCCTCCCCATTCGGCGTTGCCCACCGCACCTTTTCCCCAACCAATTCCAGGAACCGTCGGCGCATAGTTCGACCGCCCATTCCCCGAGCACTGGAGCACCGCCGGAAGTGTCGCTTGCGGTAACTCTTTCAAGTCGTCGAGCGAGAGCGAAAGCGGCCGCTCGATCAACCCTCGCACCGCAAGCCGCCAAGTTGTCAGCTCAACGGCGGGGGCACCAAAGTGGCTGCGGACGAAGAACATGTCGTTCGGCGTCAGGAAGCTGTCGAACACCTCGACTGGCGACTCCAGGTCGAGCGGCCGCAGACAGCGCACGATCATCTTTGACTCGGAACCCCCCGGCTTTTCCTCAGCGAAAGCAGTTCCGTCTCGGAGCCATTGCGGAGCCGCGGCACCTGCGGCCAAGGCACCGGCCGTGCGCAGCCAATCGCGACGGCCCGAAAGGAACGATGACTCGTCCCCTTGATTCATCCCGTTACGACTCATCCCATCCTCCCCTGCCCGAGTTTCGTGAACAACGATCCGCCTGGGAAGCAGCCGGGAACGAGTTCCCGATTGGGAATGTTGAGCAGGCGTTGGATTGAGTCTTTGTCCCGTAGGGACATTTGACAATAGCCCAGCGTTTTAACGCTGGGTCTGACCAAGCCCACTCATACGCTTCTCCCCTGCCCCAGAGGGGCAATTCACAACGATCGCATGGGCTTGCCCCGTGCCCACGACAACCGTCCCTCCGGGACTCAATGATCATTGAATCCGACGCAAACCCAGCGTTAAAACGCTGGGCTATTATCAACTGCCTCTAACGGGGCAAAGACGAAGAACAATCACCTCCACACTTAACGGCACCTTTTCACGTAACGCCATTGAGACTCGGAACGTCTTTCTCCGTGTGTTCCTCAATACCGCTTCGCGAGTAACGTGATCAGCCCGAACGCCACACCACCAACGAGCGCCGCGGCCGAGAGCCCGACGCAGAGTGGGCGCCACCCCAGAACCCGAAGTTTTGCAAGACCTGTACCCAGACCGACCCCGGCCATCGCGGTTGCCAGGCACCAGCCCGACGTGAGATCGGCACCGGAGAGGAACTGTTGCCAGACCGACCGATTGAGCACCAGGAACGGCCGCGTCCCGAGGTCACCCAGCGAGCGGACCGCGGCCAGGGCAAGGAAGCCGAACACGAACATGGGAACGACATTTTGCCACTTCAGCCGGACGGAACGCGTCTGGGTTTGCTCTTCGCCCCGGTGGTACACGAACGCCATCAGCGGAATCACCAGCGCCATGAACAGGTTGCGGACGAGCTTGACCACGGTCGCCGCATCGAGTGCCTCGGGGGCGCTGTATTGCTGCCGGTAGATCAGGCCGGCGCCGGCGACCTGGGCCGTGTCATGGATCGCCGTGCCCAGAAACAGGCCCGCGGAGTGGGCATTACCATGGAAGAGCCAGTACGACAAGGTCGGATAACCGAACAGAGCCAGCATGCCGAACAGGGTGATGCACGCGACCGCGTAGCTCACCTCGTCCTCCTCGGCATCGACGGCCGCGGCGGTCGCGACGATGGCGCTGACGCCGCAGATGCTCGTGCCGACGGCGATCAGACTCCCCAGGCGCCTCGGCAGACCGAGAGCACGGTTGATCCAGGCGACCAGGAGGAGTGCGGTGGCGATGCAGCCGATGATGATCGGCAGGGCGATCAGGCCAATCTGCTGCACAGCGCCCAGGCTGAGACGCAGACCAAGCAGCATGATCCCGAAGCGGAGGATCGGTCGCAGACAGAACTTCAACCCGTTCTCGTAAATGGCCGGCAGGCCGATCGTATTCCGCAGTGCTAGCCCGATCAGCAGGGCGACCATGATCGCGCTGACGGGACTGTGTTTGAACCCCAAAACGGCGGTGCCGATCCAGTTTGCACCTCGGAGCCCGATAAACGCCAGGCCGAGCGCCAGCACGACCCCCGGGCAAAGTTCCCCGAGCCAGCCGAACGTGTCATGGAGCCAGTTCTGCAAGCGGGTGCGCGATGCCCGGTCCGCAGGCGATTCCGTGACCTTCGGCCACTCCGGCACCCCCTCCATGCTGTCCAGCCACCGGGCTTGTTGCGGGTCGAGATAAATATCGACGTAGTCGCTCATGCGAGATCCTCGAGGATGCGGAACCGGCGGCAGACGAAGGGGGGGCCGTGAAACTCGTATCCTCTATGGCGGGCGCTCGGGATGCAAGATGCCAGGCCCAATCCCAGGCATCGATTGTCGACACCGTTGCATTCGTGATCGGGTGAGCCTAATAGGGCTCCGACAGCCTTCGGACTCCGACAAAGACAGCGGGACCCCAAAGAAACGGCCGTGGGTTGTGGGGATGCTACGACTTGCGGCTGGCCAGCTCCAGGCGCAGCACGTTGGCGATGAAGTCGCGCCGGGCTTCGGACAGCATGGTGCCAAAGCGAAGCTTGTGAGGGCCGTCCAGCACGATGGCCATTGACGTGGCGCCGTTATTCGTTCGATAGGGCTCGATTCGAACGGTCGAGACCTCCCGCGGGTTGAATCGCCGGCGCCAGCCGATCGAGCCGATGCCGGTAAACACCACGCCTTCGTCGTCATTGACACGAACCGACACCCGCCCACAAAGGGTCATCAGCGCGGCCGAACCGAGGGCCAACGTGCCGAGGAGAAAGGGAATGCCGAACAGCGACAGCATCGGATTAAACCTTCCTTGCGCGACCTGCATGCCGTAGATGCCCCCAAGCGACCCGCCCGACCAGACGCACATGAAGGGCACAAAAAGCAACGCCACCAGACTTCGCGTTGTTGCGCCGACGACGAACCCGTCGAAATCGGAGTTGTACCAGGCCCCTCGCGGTGGGTTGTCCCGATCGACCGGTCCGGACGCCGTCGCGCGGACCAGCGCCGACAGGGGAAACACCTCACTGCACCGTTGACACTGCGCCACATCGGTCGCGACATTCACAGCGCCGCCGCCGAGCACCTGGCCGCACTTGGGACAAAGGACTTGCATGCGTGTTAGATCCGACGAGGAAGAGAGACCGTGATCCGCCACTCTTTGAGGAATTCGTGTGACGGACCGATCCATTATCGTCAAGCGGATCCGCGTGTCCAGCACGACTCAAGGCGTGCAGAACGACTTGGCGAAGCGGCTGCGCCGTACCGGCCAGATTCGGATTCTAGAGCGGTTTTCGTGTGCGTTGCGCACATCCTGGCGAAGAATCCCAATACTAACCCGAAGCGCGAGCGAGGGCATTATATAATTATCCCTCGCTCGCGCTTCGGGTTAGTGTAGGAGTTAAGGTAGATGCCGGGGCTAAGCCCACGCGAGCCTGTGGCACGACCGTCCCACCGTCGCCCTCCTCCTACTGGTCCGTCGCGGCTGTGCGCAATGCGACCGTAAACCGCTCTAACCTCTCTGGTCCAGTCCCAACGTTCTGCGCCGCCTTGGGGTGGGGAAAACCGCAATCATGCCGAGCCCCGCCATCCCATAATCGCACAAGCCGGCTTAGAGCTTCTCGTAGGTGAGCACACCATAACGCATCGCGCCGACCTCGTAGGCGAGCCAGATCCGGAACAGCGTCAGGGCGAAGATGCGGTTGGGGCCGCCGTCGCGGAAGAGGAAACGCCGATTCGCGGGGTCGCGGATCAGACCCCCCAGCACGCGCCGGGCGCAGATCGGCCAGGTTGCCTTGACCTGCCGGCTCACATCTCCGAACGAAATGGGGATGAGTCGCGATTCGCGCCCGAGTCTCTGGTATTCGCCGGCCGTCTCCATGCCGCGCAGCCGGCCTTCGCGGCAAATGGGACCGATCAGCATCCGTTGCTCCCAAAAGCGGAGGGCGTCGCGCGTCAACCACGCGCAGACAACCAGGCGTCCCCCCGGCCGGAGAACGCGAGCCGCCTGATCGAAGAACGCAGCCAGATCGGGCATATGCTCGGAGCTCTCGATGGCGATCACGATGTCGAAGGAGTCGGGCTCCAGGTCGTTGTGCAGCCAGTCGCACAGCAGGTAGCGCGGGTTCTCGGTGCCGGGATCCACAGCGCATGCATAGGCATGCTGAGCCGCTGAGATCGTCAACCCGGTGACGGAGGCACCGTACTCTCGAGCGAGTACGCGCGACGTCCCGCCGTAGCCGCACCCCACGTCGCACACGGTGCTGCCGGGCTGCACTTTCGCCTCCGCGGCAACCACCCCGATGAGCTTCCGCGTTGCCTCTTCGGGCGACATCCCCCGCGTCAGAAAGAGACCGTGATGGACGTGCTCGCCCCAGAGCGCGCGGTAGAACTTGTCGAGGTCATCGTAGTGAGCCGCGACCTCCGCTGGGTCGAGTGTACTGGTCCGTTCGAGACTGTCGATCGACATTGCAACTCCTTGCTTTGACTCGCGTTACCGGCGTCAGCCACGGTCCATCCCGCCGCCTTCGACAGTGCTTCGATGTGCGATCACGCCCCTCTTTTCTCTTGTAACACGAAAATCCATTCAAGTCGCGCGCGCTTTTCCGCCCGCGACTCGCTTGAGTCCTTGGACAGGATGCATGGGGCCTTTCGCTTCTTAGATGCGAATGCGAAAGGACCCTTGCGTAACTCATGGAGGTAGTGATGCGGCACATGCGAATTCAACGAATTCTTTCGGCTCTGTTGGTCCTGGGCGGCTGCGGCCTCTCGGCGGCGGGGGGAGAGACACCCGCGGCGCGGGATGGCGCTCTCCAGGTGGATACAGCCGCAAGCCGAGCTTACATCAAAGTCGGCTCAACGACGAGACTCGGACACCCGCACGGGGTCGTCGGCCAACTCAGCGCAGGCAGCGTCACGCTCGGCGGCAGCGGGGAACTCGAGTTTGACATGCGCAGCTTCGTCGCCGACCGGCCCGAGGCACGGAACTATGTCGGACTGACCGGATCGGTCTCGGCATCGGACGCGCAGAAGACGACGGGCACGATGCAGGGGAAGGATGTTCTGAACGTCGCGAAGTTCCCGATCGCTCGCTATGTATTCCGATCGGCGACACCGCTCGACGGTCAGAGTGCCGGGGCGCCGGGGAACTATCGGCTCGATGGCGATTTTACGCTGCATGGCGTGGCGCGGCCCTTGCCGCTTACCGCGACCGTCGAGAAGACCGACACGCTGGGCGTGCTCAGGATGCGCTGCGGGTTCGCGATCTTGCAGAGCCAGTACGGCATGAAGCCCTACTCCGCGGTGGGCGGCCTGGTGGGCGTCGAGGACAAGCTCGAGATCTGGGGCGACCTGATCGTCCGGCAAGCGGCACCCGCCGCCGCGTCTGCCCCCGCCCCGAGCCGGTCACGTTGACCGGCGATCCCCCACGGAGGGCAGAACATGCTGATCGAAGCGCGAGGGCTCACGCGGGTCCATCGCCAGGGCCGGCGCGAGGTGACGACACTACGAAGCGTGGATCTGGATGTCGCCGCCGGTGAGTTCCTCGCGATCATGGGGCCGAGCGGGTCGGGCAAGTCGACGCTGCTCCACCTGCTCGGCGGCCTCGATACGCCGACGTCTGGCTCCGTACGGCTGCTCGGGCGCGACCTGTGGTCGCTCAGCGACCGCGCCCGGTCGAAGCTCCGGAGACACGAGATCGGTTTCGTCTTCCAGCTCTTCAACCTCCTTCCGACGATGAGCGCGGCCGAGAACGCCGCGCTCCCACTCCTCCTGGCCGGGGAAGGACGGCGGCGGGCGCTTGGGAAAGCGTACGATGCCCTTGGACGCCTCGGGCTCTCGAACCACGCGAGCCACTTTCCCGACGAGCTGTCCGGAGGCGAAATGCAGCGAGTGGCCATCGCCCGGGCGCTCGTGACGGAACCCGCGCTGCTGCTGTGCGACGAGCCGACCGGAAGCCTCGATTCCGCCTCCGGCCGCGTTGTGCTCGAATTGCTGCGCGTCCTGCCAGTGCCAGGCCGGCGATCGGTCGTCATGGTCACCCACGACCCCCAGGCCGCGGCACTCGCCGATCGGACCCTCACACTCCGCGACGGCCACTTCGAGCTGAATACTTCTCTCAGGGAGTCTCATGTTCTCATTCGCTAGGATGCTGAGCGTGCGACAGGCTCAACGCCACCCGGCGCGGACGGCCCTGATGATGTGCACCGTCGCGCTCGGGGTTGCGGCCTGGGAAACGACTCACGTGCTCGACCGCACGCTCGAGGCCGCGCTTCGGGCGTCGGCCTCGCCGCTCGCCGGCGGGGCGGACTTTCATGTGAGCCAGGGCGATTTACGCGTGCCCCGCTCGTTGGCGGCGCGCCTCTCGGCGGTTCCAGGCGTGGTGAGTGTGCGGCCGGTCTTGATACACAGGGTACTCGTCACTCAGCCCGTACGACGATCGGCCGTTTTACTCGGCGTGGATCTGACGGCCGAGTTGAAGCACGCCGGTGAGCTTGGGCTAAACATTCGCGGCGCCTCGTCGAACGACTTCGCGCGAGCCGTTCTAACAGGGCGCACGCCCATCGTGGTCGGCGAAGCGCTTGCCGGCGAACTACCACGCGACAACCCCGCACTCGACGCACTCGTCGGGGGGATACCCCAGCGGCTCTGGCGCATTGGAGTCATCGAGGCCCGGGGGACGGGCGCATCGCTCGGCGGCCACGTGCTGCTCACCGACATCGCGGTTGCTGGACGGCTTATCGGTGACACAGACCGCGTGTCGAGGCTCGACGTGTCGCTCGCGAAGGACGCGCACCGTGAACGGGTGCGCCGCGCCCTGATTGCGGAGGCCGGTTCTGCCGCCGAGGTGCTCACGCCCGAGGCTCATGACGGCCGCGTCCAGGATGCGCTGGAAAGCCTGCGTATGGGGTTCTCACTCTGCGGCACAGGCGCTTTGATTCTCGCTTTGCTGCCGACAGCCGGCGCCTTTGCCGTCGGCGTGGCCGAGCGCCGCGCCGAGGTCGGCCTGCTCCGCGCTCTCGGGGCCGACAGGACTCAGATCGGCCGGCTCTTTTTGACGGAGGCCGCCGCGCTCGGGCTGGCTGGTGCCGTTCTGGGGATTCCGCTGGGCTGGGGCCTCGCTCGGGTCAGTAGCGGGCCCTTGCTTCGCGTGCTTGGCGACGTGTTTCTGCCGCTCGATGCGCGGGATCTCGAAATCGACGCCTCAACCTATCTCAGCGCCTTGGGAGCAGGTCTCGCGACGACGCTCGTCGCGGCACTCGTTCCCACGATCGGCGCTGCGCTGCGCACTCCGCTGGCATCGCTTGCGAAGGGACCCACCGGAGGCCGGACACGAACGCCGCTCCTCTGCCTTGTGGGAGCCGCCGGGGCACTCACCTTGGCCGGACTCTGCTTCATGAGCGGAGCGGCGCTGGGCGAACGGTTCCGGGTCTTCGCCACATTGGCCGCATGGCTCGCCGCGGCGGTTGTGGCGATACCCGCCGTCACCTCGCTGGCGGCACGGGTCCTGCGACCGCTGGCCGAGGCCGCGCTCGGACCGCCTGGCCGCCTGGCGGCAGACCGGCTCGTGCGACATCCGACCGGCGGCGGCCTTGCGATCGCCTCGCTGGCCGGCGGTATGGCCCTGATTCTTCAGACGGGGGGCGTGATCCACGGCAACGAAGAGGCCGTCCGAGCGTGGGTCGATTCCTGCATCTCGGGCGACCTGTTCGTGACCGCCGGTGGTCCGCTAAGCGCGAGCGGCCAGACCCTCCCGATGCGCGACGACGTCGGTGCGCGGATCGAAGCCACGCAGACCGGCGCGCATGCGGTTCCGATGTCGTTCCATTACATCCCCTGGATCCATCGCGGCCGAGAGTCGCGTGTGATGATCCTGGCGCTCGACGCGCGCCGTTATGTGCAGGCGAACGTCGAGCGCCAGCCCCCGCTTGCCGACCTCGACAAGTATCGCCGACTGGTCCAACCCGGCACCGCGCTCGTCTCGGAGAACTTCGCTGCGCTCTACGGTGTGAGACCGGGCGATACCATCGCCCTGCCCTGCGCCGGCGGTCCGTTGTCACTTCGGGTGGTGGGGAAGGTCGTCGACTTCTCTTGCAGCCGAGGTGTCGTGATGGTCGACCGGACCTGCTCGTCGGCGATCACGGGAGTCCCGGGAGTCGATGTCTTCAGCGTAACCATCCCACCCGGCACGGATCGCGACCGGTTCGCCCGAATCATCGCGCAGGCGCCGTGGGCCACCGAGCAGGCGCTCGTCGTCGTGCCGCGCGAGACCTTGCGGACCCACATCCTCGGGATGGTCGGTCGGCTCTACGGCGTGGCGTACGTGCAGGAAGCCGTTGCGGCCCTGGTGGCCTCGCTCGGAGTCGCGATGGCGCTGTTGATCTCAGTCCTGCAGCGCCGTCGTGAGCTGGGACTTCTCCGTGCCATCGGCGCGACGCCCTCGCAAGCGTTGGCGGTCGTGCTCGCCGAGGCAGGTTTGATGGCCATCGTCGGGATCGCCTTCGGCCTTCTTATCGGAACCGCGCTGGAGTGGTACGTGCTCCGCGTGGTCTTACTCGAAGAGACCGGGTTCCTGTTCCCGGTCCGCTTTCCCTGGGTCCACGCGACGGCCGTCGCCGTCCTGGCGTTCGCGGGTGCGCTCGTCGCGGGCCTGGGACCCGCGCTCCGGGCCTCTCGGCTGCCAATTCCGGAGGCCATTGCCTACGAGTGAGGCGAACGCATTCGGACGATTCCTCAACCAATGTACGCGGTTCCCAGGGAGGGGACATGGTGATGAAACGGTGGTTCTGGCTCGCATTCGGAGTGTTTACGCAAGTGTTCTTTGTTGTGACGGTCTGTCGCCTCTTCCCATTCCTGCGCGGCGGCGACCACTTCGAGGGGCGGCTTTCGCCGCCGCCCGGAACCTCGCCGGCGTGGTTCGTCGTTGACGGCCTGCTCGCGCTCCAGTTCGCCGCGATCCATAGCGTTCTGCTTCTCCCTTCGGTGCGGAAGGGGCTCGCACGCTACATTCCCCAGCCGCTTTACGGTTGCGTGTTCAGCGTGGCGACGTGCATCTGCCTCTTGCTTGTCATGGAAACCTGGCAGTCCAGCACCGGTGCGGTTTGGGAATTGCAAGGCATCTTGGCGAGTGCGGTCGATCTGGCGTTCCTCTTGAGTTGGTGCGCCTTGATCTACAGCCTCTGGCTGACCGGACTCGGTTACCAGACTGGGTTGACCCCTTGGTGGGCCTGGGCACGCGCACGCGAAACCCCCCGGCGCGCGTTCGTTCCAAGGGGTGCGTACCGGTTGCTGCGGCATCCGGTCTATCTGAGCTTCCTCGGCCTGATCTGGTTCAACCCGGTAATGACGTTCGATCGCCTGATCCTCGCGCTCGTCTGGTCGACGCACATCTTCGTGGGCAGTTACCTCAAGGACCGCCGGCTCACGCATTACCTGGGCGAGACCTACCGCGACTACCAGCGGCACGTTCCCGGCTACCCGTTCATCCCCTACGGACCACTCGCCAAACTCCACGACCAGAGGACGGAGCCGTGAACCGCCGGTAGCCGTCGCGCCAGGCGTTCGATTAGATTGAGAGAATGGGACAGAGTCATTCCGCAAGAGAATACAATCACTCATGGCCACACTCCGGCTGCCCGATTTTTCCCAGCGCGTGCGCCGACCCGAAATCATGGATCAGCCCGGTCTCGATCCCGCGGAGCACGCTGCCGCCCTGCGTGGTCTCGGGCGGATCAACGTCCTGAGCCGAAGTGGTGCCGTTCTCTGGCCAACGATCGCGCGAATCGCGCGGGAACAATCAGGGAAACCCCTTCGCGTCCTCGACCTTGCGACGGGTGGCGGCTACGTTCCCGTCACACTTGCACGTCTCGCCGCCAGGGCGGGCCTTGATCTGCGGATCGACGGCTGCGACATCAGCGCGACCGCCGTCGCATTCGCGAAAGAGCAGGCCAACGCGCAAGGGTTTGACCTCCACGTCTTCGAGTGCGATGTCCTCACCGGTGCGCTCCCGCAAGGCTATGACGTAATCACAACAACACTCTTTCTGCATCACCTCGACGATGCGTCCGCCGTCGACCTGTTGCGCCGGATGCGTGAAGCCGCGGGTCGTGCGGTGCTGGTCGATGACCTGGTGCGGAGCCGTTGGGGCCATGCGCTGGCGTGGATGGGGTGCCGGCTTCTGAGCCGGTCGAGGGTGGTCCACCACGACGGTCCGGTTTCGGTCGAGGCCGCGTTTACGCCGGCCGAGGTTTTAGAAATGGCCAGGGCGGCGGGGATGGACGGGGCGATGCTCACCCGGCACTGGCCCCAGCGTTTCCTTCTCCAGTGGAGACGACCATGATCGCCGGCACGCTCGACGTCGACAGCGCCGCGAGGCGCTCCTGGGACGTGGTCGTCATCGGTGCCGGCCCTGCCGGCGCCCTGGCGGCGCGGCAGGTCGCGGCCGGGGGATCGCGCGTGCTCCTGGTCGACCGGAAGGCGTTCCCCCGACCCAAGGTGTGCGGCGCCTGTCTCAACGGCAAGGCACTCGCCGTGCTGGACTCGGTGGGACTCGGGGATCTGGTCGATCGTCTCGGAGGCAGCCACCTCCGTCGGTTTGAAGTGCGTCTTGCGGGCCGGGCCGCGACGTTTCCGCTTCCTGCCGGCAAGGCGCTGGCACGTGATGTGCTCGATGGAGCACTCGTCGCGGAGGCGATCGCCGCCGGGGCCGATTTTCTGCCCGCGACGACAGCGACGGTCGAGGGGGGCGAGCCGATGCGTACGATCCGGCTCGACGGTCATGGCCAAGGGGTGGCGATCGAGGCGCGCGTCGTGGTCGTAGCGTCGGGCCTGGGCGGTTCGAGCCTGGCGGATGAGCGCGATCGGCATACGGAACGCGACTCTCATCCTCAACGCCCCGCGTCCGCGCCTAACGGGCAAACCACACAGCATCAAACCCCTCACACCTTCGTCGCTCCTCACTCGCGAATCGGCGCAGGCTGCTCGGTGTCGACGTATCCCAGCGCCTACACGTCGGGAGCGATTTACATGGCCTTGGGGCGCTCGGGTTACGTCGGGCTGGTCCGCGTGGCGGGCGACGTGTTGAACGTTGCGGCGGCCTTCGACCGAACGTTCGTTCGCAACTCGGGCGGCCCAGCGGCGGCAGCGGCGACCGTGCTGGATGAGGCGGGATTCGAACCGGTACCCGCCTTCGCGGACGCCGGCTGGCACGGGACCGTCAGCCTGACGCGACACACCCGTCCCGTCGCGGGTCACCGCATGTTTCTGATCGGTGACGCGGCCGGCTACGTCGAGCCGTTCACGGGCGAGGGTATGGGTACCGCCCTGCTCTCGGCCAAGGCCGTGGCACCGCTCGTCTTGCGAGCCGCCAACGCGTGGGAACCGGCGCTTGCGAGGGAGTGGGTACGGCTCCATCATCGGCTCGTGGGCCGACAGGAATACATCTGCCGAGCTCTCGCGGCGGCGAGCCGGCAACCCTGGCTCGCGCGCATCGTTTTCGGCCTTGCGGTCCGGTCCCCCGCCTTCTCGGGGGGTTTGATCCGGCGAGTGAATCAATCCCCCGCCTTTATCGAGGTTCTTTCATGAATCCCATGATCATCGCGGGGATTGGCACTGCCAACCCGCCGCATCGGATCACATCGGCCGACGCCGCGGAGATCGCCGAACCCTACTCGTGCGAAACCTCCGCGCAGCGGAGGATCTTCCGCGCGGTGTACCGGCTCTCGGGCGTCGAGACGCGTCACTCGGTAGTCCTCAACTCCTCCGACGGCCCCCTCGACGCACGCCAGGACTTCTTCGGCACCAATGCACCGACGACTCGCGACCGCATGAAACGCTACGAGGCCGAAGCCGGCCCGCTCGGCGTGTCGGCCGCGCGGTCAGCGTTGGACGACGCCGCGATCGCACCGGGACGGGTCACCCACCTGGTCACTGTGTCGTGTACGGGGTTCTATTCCCCCGGCTTTGACGCGACCCTCATCCAGCAGCTCGAACTCACGCGCGACGTGGCCCGCACTCACGTCGGGTTCATGGGATGCCATGGCTTCCTCAACGGCTTGAGGGTGGCCCACGGATTCGTCGCGGCCAACCCGAAGGCTGTCACGCTTGTCTGCGCCGTTGAGCTTTGCAGCCTGCACCACCAGTACGGCTGGGACAACGAAACGGTCATCGCCAACGCCCTCTTTGCCGACGGCGCGGGGGCTGTGGTTGGCGTGGGACAGGGTACGCCATTCCGGGCGGACGCCTATCGGCTCGTGGCCAATGGGTCGACGCTCATCGACAACTCCGAGCATGCGATGTCGTGGCGCGTGGGGGACCACGGCTTCACGATGACCCTCTCGTCCTGCGTCCCGGAGATCATCGCACAGCACCTGCGTCCATGGCTGGAGCGCTGGCTTTCCCAGCACGGTTTGAACCTCGACTCGGTCGGCTCCTGGGCGATTCACCCAGGGGGACCGCGCATCCTCTCGGCCGTCGGCGAGGCGCTGGACCTTCACCCAACGCGGCTGCAAGACAGCCAGCGCGTGCTCGGAGAGTTCGGCAACATGTCGTCTCCGACCGTCCTCTTCGTCCTCGACCGTCTCCGCCGCGCCGGGGCCGGCCGGCCTTGCGTGGCGCTCGCGTTCGGGCCGGGACTGGTCGTGGAGGCGGCCCTACTGCGGTAGCGGTTTGGGACTGGGGGTCCCATGCCAAACTCGCTCGCGCAGTTTGCGAACGAACCAGCGCGGCGTGTTTCCTGATCGACTTGACCGACGATCCGTCGCGCCCGTACGCTCATACGGAACGGCGGGGTACTCCAAGCGGGTCGGAGAATCGGTCCTTGCGATCGGTGATCCTGACCTCTCCGGGGTAACCCCGGGGGATCGGAAGAGTGTACCATTGCGTTGCGCGAGCGGCCCTACGCTCCGCGTAGTATTGCTCACGCGAGACGAGACGGGTTGGAGTACCCCGCCGTTGACTTCCCGGAGTCACGCCCGAACGATCGCGCGGGTCCTGGCAGACGCCTTCGTGACGGGCCACTGGCAGCTCGATGCCCTGGTCGACCGAGGCGGCCGCGTCCTGGGGCGCCGACCGCGCTGGCTACGGCCGCTCGCCCGCCGCGTGTTGAAGTCGATTTCCGACGCTCGACCACCGGCCCGGCAGGTCGTGAAGTTCCTCCTGAACGACGCCGGTTTTCTACGCGGTGTCGCTCGGGGCCATGTGAGTCTGGCCGACCAATCCTGGCCGTCGGCCGTTATGAGCCCGGCGCCCGGTCCGCCGACGGATTGGAAGGTCCCTCAGCTCGTTGACCTGCCCGCAGTCGCGCGCTGGCTCGGTGTCGAGCTGACGGCCCTGGACTGGTTCGCCGACTGCCGAGGGCTCGCAGCCCGCCACGCATCGGGGCCTCTCGGACATTACGTCTACCGCTGGCAGGCCAAACGTTCGGGCTCGTCGCGTCTCATCGAGTCGCCCAAGCGGCGGTTGAAGGCGATCCAGCGGCGTCTGCTTCACGACTTGCTCGACGTCATCCCACCCCACGACGCCGCCCATGGGTTTCGCGCGGGGCGATCGGTCACTACGTTCGTGGCGCCGCATGTGGGTCA
>DAIDJG010000308.1 GCA_027451445.1 Singulisphaera sp. | reverse complement strand
GAAGCTAAATCCCGAAGACGCGGACGACTACACCGAGCAGCACGACCTGTTCGTGGCAAAGTCGTGCAATGGTCCGTTGTGGACCGCAGCGCATAGCGCTAGGCCATTCTACTCAGAGCACTTCAGCCGTTGCGGTGAAGTCTTCTGCTACGTCAAACTCGACGGCTCATTGCCGCTGGACACAGAGCGGTTTGCGGACAAGTCAGAGATCGAAGACGCCCTGGACGCTGTGCTCAAGCCCGGAAACCTCGGCTGCCACATCGGCGGGGGCACCGGCCGGCGCTATTCGTACATCGACCTCGCACTCGTCGACGTGGAAAGGGGCATCCACACCGTTCGGCAACGATTGCGCGAAGGGAACGTACCGAAGCGCTCATGGATTCAGTTTTTCGACAACGATCTCGCGGCCGAATGGGTTGGCGTGTACGACGACAGTCCTCCGCCGCCAATGTCGCTGAATGAAGAATGACCCTGTGAGAGCGATCACGATAATCGATGCGATCGCGGCCACGATCACTGATGGGCGATGCCCCGGTCCCGTGCGTGGGACCAGGGAGTACCGGTGGCCTCTTCTCTGGGCCGCGTGAGTCGTTGCTGACTGTCTGGACAGTGCGAAACCCCCATCAGGGACGTTGCTCAGAAACCGCGTTTCTCGCATCGATTACCGTGGACACTCACAGACCGAAGAGGAGACACCTGATCGTTCCGACGTGCACTTGGCCAGAGCGACAGTCTCAGCAGATAGGCCTGGAGTAACGCCAGGGGTAACCCGAAGACCACAGCGGGCGCAATTGGTTCGGGAGGTCGACCATCGGACTCGGGATCCAGACTCAAGACGACGAAGTCGAGGAAGCAATAAACGGCAAGGAAGACGAGATCTCCAGCACCAATCACGACACTCGAAGCCGCGAGCGAGGTCACGATGAGGATACCCAATCGCCCCCAGCGCACCTCCGATCCCCGCGACTTTGCGCAGGCGAGGCACGCGACAACTCGGTGGACGGCCAGCGCCACGATGCTGCCTGAGACGAGCAACACCCCAAGGGTAGGATCTGGCCCAAGGCGGAAGAACGTGAACAAGAAGCAAGCGATCAGCGCGATGGCTCCCATCATGAGTCGCATGGTGGGCGCAGGTCGTCGCATTAGCGCGGTCCTTGATCGACACGCCGATTGAGTACGGCTTCATCCGCCCCGTTCGAGCACGGTTCGCCACCGCAGAGGCACGTAACCGAATGCGGTTCGGTACGTCTCCTCGAGGGGAACCGAAACGTACTGACCTGGGGCCAGGTACAGCGGCATATCAACGAGTGAGTCACCCACAGCGATGGGCTCGATGAAGGCGCGCACGCTACTGGCTGACTCGTAGGAGGCGAGGGTCAGGGGTTTGTCCGCGGGTCGAATGTAGGATTGCCCGGTGAAATCTTCCCAGAGGGCGCCGTGGATTCCGTTCGGGTCGCGCGCGGTTGGGGGCTGAAGATCAAGGATCAACAGATGAATCTGATGGTCGAGAAAATCGGCAGCCTTGCGCACGAACCCTTCGAACGCCGCGCGGCCTGACTTGTTTCCTTTCGACACGACCTCCACCAGAGCAACGAGGGTGTCGCCCGAAACGTGGCGAATCGCCGCGACGTTCTGCTTGCGGCGGTAGTAGTCCAGGTCCGTTTCGGCTGTGACCTGGACATTCGGTTCGGCCGTGAGGAGCGCGCCGCCGTGATCGGCGCCACCGTTTCTGGAGCTGGTCGGTAACGCCGGTGGGCCTTCGTATTCGTCGACGCCTTGGGCCGTCTTGAGCGTCAGGATGTCTGGCTCGAAACGCGACCCATGTTGCTCGGCCAGTGCGTAGTACTCGCTTGGCAGGAGTTGTTCGTTGAGCACGTCGGCGATTGCTACGATCCACCGTTGGTGGAAATGGTGGAAAATCCCCGCGTCAACGCGCGTCCAGTCGTGGATCGGCATGAGCGTGACCCCTGGCCTTAACCAATAATGAGTGGGGGTGTTGCCTGACGTTTATCATACCGACCAACACGCGAAGCCGACCACTCACCCGGGGAATTCAGCAAAAGACTTCTTGATCTTCAAAG
Source organism: Singulisphaera sp. (assembly GCA_027451445.1). Lineage (GTDB taxonomy): Bacteria > Planctomycetota > Planctomycetia > Isosphaerales > Isosphaeraceae > DAIDJG01. Next base: position 14,379 of record DAIDJG010000308.1, on the reverse strand, counting down.
CATTCCGCCGGCTCTTTGCCACAGCGCGGACCGTCCGCACCACGCGTGCCAGCGCACACCGTGGATGAATCCGTTCAAACGCTACGATCATCCCAAAACGCACCGACGGACGACGTCATACAACAGATCGGCCAACTCGCAGATTCGCGCCCAACAACTCATCGTCGAAAAAACACACGGAATATACGATCCAAAATTTACCAAGTGCCCAAATTCCTGGTAAGCTTTTACGGACAAACCGCAGAAGTTCTACATCTTGACACCCCGCCCCTTTCAAAGGGCTAGCTCAAGGTACGTTTAAAGAAATCGGTTCGGCTTAATTGAGCTAAACCCGCCCAGCGCGTCGAACGCTTCCGTCCCGACGCTGGGGGCGAGGCGGTTTCATGCGGGCGAGTTCCGTGCGTTTTTGAGATCGGGCGCGATCGTAACGTTGCCAACTCGCCCGAGGCGCAGGGACGGCATCAACACTGCAAAGGGGCATCAACACCCATGAGCGTCTTACCTGGATTCGCCCTCGATTCTCGAAAAGGCCGGCAACGGCGATCGACACTTCGAAGCCTCGCCGGCATATTGCTCAGCGCGATCGTCATCAGCATTTCAGGTGTCGACCTTCGCGCTCGCGTGCAGGCGGCCCCGATAGCGATAACCGTTGCACTTGCACCAGGTTCAGACTCGTGGAAACCGGGTTCGGGCATCACAACGAACGCGCAGGTCCAGGTCGTTGGCCAGACCCAGTCTGGAACGACCGTGGGCGTGGATCGGAACGGAGATGGTATCCCCGACCAGGTCGCGCAGGCCAACAGGTCAGGACAGTTCACGATGACGCTTGGCGTCCAGCTTGGAGCCAATCTTCTTTCGTTCGGAGCCGTCGGCGGTCAGCAGCTTACCAACCCAGTCACCTTGTCGGTCGTCTACTGGCCGAACCCCTTCTTCCGGCCGTTCAATGGCAGCCCGACGCCCGGCGGACAGCCATTCGGCCGCCTGATTCCGAATTCACAGTGCTACGCCAAGGGGCTGCCATCGCGTCCCCCGGCCATGGCGCTCTCCGGAGTCATGATTGAGAACCCGCACGATCCCGCGTTCTCACCCAACATCGTTCTCGGCCTGGTCTTTTACGGCCAGTTCGTCGATCACGACGTCACGCTCAACGAATCGCCCGGCCAGGGACCGAGCCATGACCCGCCCATCGATGTGCGTACCCCCGCCCTTGATCTGGACTCCGTTTACGGCAGCGGACCCCAGATCGACACCGGCTTTTACACCCAGGACGGACTGCTCTTCCAACTCGGCGAGAACGGCACCGATCTGCTCCGCGACGACCAGGGGGTCGCGATCATCGGCGACCCGCGTAACGACGATAATGGTCTGATTCGAAATATCCATCTATCGTTCCAGAAATATCACAACCTCCTGATGAGCGACGCGCTCAACGGTGTCCCTTCAGGAAGCCTCAGCAGCGTGCAAAAAGCCGCATTGTTCGCGATGGTCCGCAATGACGTGATCGCCTTTCACCAGGGGATCGTCACGAACGAGCTCGCCATCGCCTTCACGGGGAGGCCGGTGCCCGACAACATGCCCCCAGCGACGAACATCCCCGTCGAGTTCTCCGCGGCCGTGTATCGGCTTGGGCATTCGCTCGTCCCTAATACCATCGCGATCAACGAGTTCGGCGACCGCATGAGTCCGACCGACCCTCGCCTCCGTGCGCCTGGAAACTCGGTGCCGTTCTCGATGCTCTTTGGCCCCAGGGCCCAGCCTGCCGCTCGCTTCGACGCGCTGATCTCGATGACGATGCACACGCTCCTGATCCCATTCTCGCCAACCAATCGCGCAACAGGCGACCTGATCGGCGGCAATTCGCCCAATATCGGGCAGGGACGCATGATGAACGGAGTCATGCATCTCGACCTCGCGGAAACGAACATCCTCCGGGGCCGAGAACAGCGTGTGCCTTCGGGTGAAGAATACCTCGCCATGATGAACGGGCTGCCCTACAACCCGCTGACCAGCGGCAATACCGACCTGTTCCTCTACATCCTGCACGAGGCCGCTCCGCTCGGACACCTCGGGCGCGTAGGGACGAACGTGTTCGATCGTGCCATCGGCGGCATCATCGCCGGTGACCCCTACCGTTACACGAACCCTGCGCTCTTCACACCGATGCAGACGTTCCAGTATCGTCAGGCGACCGTTGAGACTCTGCTCCTCCGCATCGGCGCCCTGGCTCACTAACGAAACAGGGCAGGCATGAGCTCGCGGCAACGCGCGAACTCGGAGCCTTCCCATGAACCGCCTCATCGCCACAATCGCCCTCCTGGGCCTGCTCGAGTCGACTCTTCAGGCCCAGGAACTCGCCCCTCTCCTCCTGGTCGTCAACAAGCAGGACAACAACGTCTCCTTCGTCGATACAACAACACTTCAAACGATCACCAAAACGGAAACCGGGCACCACCCGCACGAGATCGCGGTCGCGCCCGACGGACGGACCGCGTTCGTCGCCAACTACGGGGCAGGGGACAGCATCTCGGTCATCGATCTCGCCACGCGGAAAGAAGCAAGGCGGATTCCACTGGGATCCTACCGGGACCCACATGGCATCCAGGTCGGCCACGACGGCAAACTGTTCGTGACCTGTGAGGCGAGCCAGGCGGTGGTCGTGCTCGAACCGGAGAATGGAACGGTCCTGAAGTCGATCGCGACGGGCCAGGACACAACACATATGCTCTCGCTCCTGCCCGGCGGCGAGAGGCTCTACACCGCCAACCTCGGGAGCGCAACCGCTTCGGCCATCGATGTGAAGGCGGGCAAAGTTGTCGCCCAGGTTCCCACCGGCGCCGGCTGCGAGGGCATCGACGTCTCGCCCGATGGCACGCAGGTCTGGACCACGAACAAGGAGGCCGGCACGGTCACCATCATTGACACGACCAGCAACCGCGTCGCGGCCACGCTGACTTGCGGCGTCCGGCCGATTCGGGTCAAGTTCACGCCCGATGGCCGTCGCGCACTCGTCTCGTGCGTCCGTAGCGACGCCGTGGCGATCTTCGACGTGGCCTCCCGGCGCGAGACACACCGGATCCGCACCGCCGCCGGCCCGATCGGCCTGGTGATCGACCCCTCAGGACACCGGGCCTATGTCGCAAACACGGACGCGAACCAAGTCAGCGTGCTCGACCTCGACACATTGACCATCACCGCCACAATCCCAACCGGCCGGGAACCGGACGGATTGGCGCTCGTCCCTGCGACGAAAAAATAACGGTCGAAAATGAAAACAGATAAGGGGAATACTCAAGTCGCCGATTGACACGGATTTTCAGAGTCTTTAGCATCGTTACCGGGCAGGTTTACCCGTTGGAACGGCGCAGCGGACGCGGGACAACACGGCGCACGCGGCAGACGTGTTCGACGGCAGAGGCCCACCGCCCCAACCCCCCCTTCCCAAGGGGGGGAGTTTGAACAGACTCGCACGCGCTTCTTACTCCCCCCCTTGGGGGGGGGAGTCAGCGATCGAGTACACCAGTCGTACGCGCCGGTGTTCTCCAGTGGCGGTTGCGCTGCCCCAACCGGCGAACTACCCCGGTAACCGCGCTACAGTCACGATTTTCATGGTTAATAATCCAGCAAGCGCGATCCCAACACATCGGCAGATTTCGTATTATCCGTGAACATCCGTGTCAATCTGTGGCTAACTTCCTCTGTCTCAGTTGCCTTTCTTTTCTCCCACCTTACGAAAGAGCGGGCTTTCTTCCATGAGCTTCTTTCGTTCGGCGGCAATGGTCGCGAACTCGGCCTTGTGTTCGCCTCGGAAGTTATCCTTGAGGTTGGTCACGCCGAGCCGTTCGACGCAGTAGAGGAAGTGTTCGAAGAGCTTTCGATTGCCGTGGAACTTGCGATCGACCGAGGTCGTTGCGTTCCAGTAGAGGTGCGCGGCGAAGCTGTACTGTTCGAGATCAAGCGCGACGTCGGCGTACTTGATCAGATCCTCACTGAGCTTCGCCTGATCTTTGAACAAGTCGTTGAGCGACATCCGTCGAAAGAGAAAATAGGCCTCAGCGCCCGACTTGGCTTGACCCGCGATGGGGTAGAGGGGATCGCACGCGTAAATGCCCTTCGCGGCCCTGGCCCAGTCGGGCGAAGCGGCGAGGGCCAGGCCGCCCTTGGCCAGCGCGACCGCCCGTTGGGTCTGGAAACGCTCGTAGAGCGCCCATGCCGAGCCGGGGTAGTCCTTCAAGACCTTGTCGTAGGCTTTGAGCGCGTCCTCGAAACGCTTCTGGTCGTGGGCGGCGACACCGTCGCGAATCGTGGAATCGACGTCCTTGAAGAACACGGCCGTCATGCCTCGAAGATCGGCGAGGACTCGGCTCGCGGTGGACTCACGGGCGTCGAACACGGCGGTCACCTCGTCAAGCCGCCGCGCTTTATCGAGCTCACCGTTCGCGACGTGGAGGACGATCTTGGACGCCGGGACGAGTGGTTGGCCGGGGGCCATCTCGACGAGTGCACGCCAGTAATCCGGATTGTGATCGGTCAGCTTCACAACGTCGATCGGCTGGCTGGGGTCGAGCGCGGCGAGCGTTTGGCCGAGGTGGTGGACGCCCTCAAACTTCGCCTCCGCGCCGAGCGCGGTCGCGGCGAGTGCTGACAAGGCCTCGTTCAGGGCCCACTGCCTCAAGATCACGAGCCGAGCGGCCGTGTCGCCCTTTCGAAACCGCGTCATCCGCGCTTCTTCGGGTGTCTCGAGCGTCGGGACCAGCGGCTGTTCGCGAAGGGAGGCTGGATTCCCGCCGTTAACCTTCACTTCGAGCCGGAAGACCAAATCGACGAGCTTCGTGTGCGGTGCCTGGGCCAGGTTGAGAGACTTCGCAATTCTCTCCGCCTCGCCGCGAGGGAGCGCTGGCCGGCCGGCAAACGTGGCGTCGGCCGCCGCTTTCTTATGGAGGACGACCTGCACCACCACATCGCGCTGGCCCTTCTCGCCCTTGAACGCCTCTTCGACCGCCTGAATGACCGGCCGGACCCAGGCGGCGAACTGCTCCGAGTCCAACGTCTGCGCGGCGAGCGCCGGATCGGTCAGAATCTGCATCCCCGCCCGCGCTCTTTCGGGTTGGTCCTGAGCCGTCGTGATCGTGACGACACCGAAGAGTCCCGTAATCGTAAGGAGCCAGGCGAATGTCCGGGGGGCCACGCCTCGTCGCATTTGAGCTTTTCCGTTCGAGGTACGAGCATCGGGCACCGATTGTAGCCGGTGGAACGCCAGAGTAACGCGTTCGCCACCGCACCGCAACGAATTCGCTCGACGTGGTCGGCGACGCAACACGAGCGCGGCCTCTCGGATCCATCCCTATCGGGAAATTCGAAATCCCAGCCTCTCCCCCGCCACGCGACCACGTTGTCCGGGATCAGCTTGACGCCACAGGATTCGACTTGTACCATTACACTAGAACAATGGGACAGGATTCGGTATGTTCTCGATCGATGCCCGAGATCCGACGCCGTTGCACGCACAGCTGAAGTGGGCGATCCGCGTCGCGGTTGCGACCGGTCGGCTGCGGACGGGCGATCGGCTGCCGACGGTACGGCAAATGGCGGTGGACCTGCGGGTCAACGCTAACACAGTGGCGAAGGTTTACGCCGAGCTGGAGCAGGCGGGCGTTCTCGAGACCCGACGTGGGGTCGGGACGTTCGTGCGCGCTGCGGCCGAAGAGACTGCGGCTTCACACGATGAGCGTCAGCGTGCGCTCTCGGTGCTCGCCGACCGGTATCTGACCGAAGCCGCCGACCTCGGGTTTACCGCCGCTCAAGCGATTCAACAGCTTCAAACTCGTCGCGAGGAAAGGGAAACCAATGGCCAGTGACTCCATGTCGGCGAAGTACCGCCCTCCCACACCCCAAGGCGCGCGCCTTAACGTGATCGCAATCGCCTGTTTTCTGGCCCCGACGCTGCTCGGCTTGCTCATCACAGCGGTCTCAGGGAGCCCGTTCGGCGTGATCGTGGGAGCACTTCTGGGCTGGGTCGCGATGTGGGCGCCGAACGTCGCCAAGCAGTGGGAGCGAGCCGTCGTCTTGCATCTGGGCGAATACAAGGGCCTGAAGGGACCGGGGCTCTTCTGGATCATCCCGTTCGTCGACACCGTTGCCTGCTGGATCGACCAGCGCGTGCTGACGACGAGCTTCGCGGCTGAAGAGTCGCTCACGTCCGATACCGTTCCGGTCAACGTCGACGCCGTCTTGTTCTGGATGGTGTATGACCCCGAGAAGGCAGCGCTCGAAGTCCAGGACTACGCGCAGGCGGTGAGCTGGGCCGCACAGACCGCCCTCCGCGACATCATCGGGCGAACCCCGTTGACCGTCCTGCTCCGGGGACGCGAACAGATCGAGGCCGACCTCCAGAAGCTGATCGACGAGCGCTCCAACCCCTGGGGCGTCACGGTGCAGTCGGTCGAAATGCGCGACATCGTGATTCCCGCCGCGCTGCAAGACGCGATGTCGCGAGAAGCGCAAGCCTCACGCGAAAAAGAAGCGAGGGTAATCCTCGGCCAGGCCGAAGTGGAGATTTCGCACCTCTTCGATCAGGCGTCGAAGTCGTACGAGGGCAACCCGACGGCCCTGCACCTTCGGGCCATGAACATCCTGTACGAGGGTCTGAAAGAGAAGGGCGCCTTGATGCTCATCCCCAGTACGGCCGTCGAATCGATGGGCCTTGGCGGACTCCTGGGAGCAGCCGCGATGCGCCAACAGACGCTCAGCCAGGGGGAAACGCCGAACGGCCCCGTCGTTTAGAGCGGTTTGCTCTCGCGTTGCCCACGCCCAGACCAAACGATATCATTTTATGTGTGGCGCTTGCATGTTTTTGGGAGGGCGAGGCTCCGTCCGAGCCAGCCTTGTTCGGAGGACGAGTCTTCGAGTCCTCGGAACATCGCGTGTGATGACGCGGTTCCCCGGGGCGGCACGTGATGATCCATCGGCTCGAAGACTCGCCGATAGATCAAGGCTGGCTCGGACGGAGCCTCGCCCTCCCGTGTGCGCAATGCGACCGTAAACCGCTGTAAATCGCGGCCGCGAATTCCTCGATCCATCGGCTCTCCAACGCACGGCGCATGGACAGACGACTCGGGAGTAGCGTTCCAGCCATTGCCGGCTGGTATGATGCTTCGAGGAAGCACCAAAACCCCGGCGAAGCGACCGCGATGAATCAGGACGATCCGCCCGAACGGCCCGACGAGATCTTGCTCGCCCGCTTGCTGCACGAGCTTACCGAAGCCGAACGCGCGGGGGAACCTCCGGACGTCGACGCCCTCGCCCGCCGTCACCCCGAAGTCGCCGATGAGTTGCGTGCGCTCTGGGCCACGGCCTGGATCGCGGAAGAACTCGCGCGTCCGGGCGACGACGCCACAATGGCCTGGCCGGACGCCGACGACGAATCCACGTCACCTCCCGGCGCCCAGTTCGGCGATTGCGAGCTGCTCGAGGAACTCGGCCGAGGTGGAATGGGGGTCGTTCACCGAGCACGACAGGCGAGCCTCGGCCGAGTTGTGGCACTGAAACGGTTGCTGCAAGGCGCAAGTGCCCCGCCGAGTGATGTGGCCCGCTTCCGCGCTGAAGCCGAGGCGGCCGCTCGACTCGAACACCCCCATATCGTGCCGGTCTACGCGGTGGACTCGCACGACGGGCAACCGTATCTGGTCATGAAGTACGTCGAGGGAACCACCCTTTCGAAGCGGTTGGCGGAGGGACCCCTGCCGCCGGTCGACGCGGCACGCCTCCTTGCCCCGGTGGCGCGTGCCGTTCAGTTTGCTCACGAGCACGGCATCCTGCACCGCGATTTGAAGCCCTCGAACATCCTGATCGATCGTGACGACCAACCGTTCGTCAGCGACTTCGGCCTGGCCAAGCGGATCGATGCCGACTTGAGCTTGACGCAGAGCGGAGTCATTCTCGGCACGCCGAGCTACATGGCTCCCGAACAGGCCGCCAGCGACCGGGGCCCCGTTGGGCCCAGGAGCGACGTCTACGGCCTGGGTGCGATTCTCTACCACATGCTGACGGGCCGCCCGCCGTTCCAGGCCGCCTCGCCGCTCGAAACGCTTCTGCTCGTGCTCGAGCAGGATCCCGTCCCACCCTCAGTGCTGAACCCGCGTGCTAACCCAGACCTTGAGATGGTCGCCCTCAAGTGCCTCCAAAAGTCACCCGACCAGCGCTATCCGAGTGCCGCGGCGCTGGCCGCCGATCTTGATGCGTTCCTGGTCGGCGAGCCCGTTTCCGCCCGCTCCTTGAGTCTAAGAGCCCTGGTGAGCCGCCTACTGGGCGAAACGCACCACGCGCCCGTGCTCGAGAACTGGGGCGTTCTGTGGATCTACCACAGCGCCGCGCTGATCGTCTTCTTTGGGCTGACCAACTGGCTCCTCTGGCAAGGCGTGTCGGCCCGCTGGCCCTACGTGCTCATCTTCACGCTCGGCCTGGGTCTGTGGGCCGCCTTCTTCTGGAGCCTGCGGCGGCGGGGCGGACCGATCTCGTTCGTCGAGCGTCAGTTGGCCCACATTTGGGGATCAGGCATGATCGCCATCAACCTCATTTTCTTCGTCGAATGGCTCCAGGGCCTTCCTCCTCTGACACTCTCGCCCATGATCGCTGTTACCAATGGGATTCTCTTCCTCGTCAAGGGCGGCATCCTCTCCGGGACGTTCTACCTTCAGGGCGCTGCACTGTTCCTCAGCATCGCCCCCATGGTCTGGTTTCCGCAGGTCGCCCCCCTGATTTTCGGTGTCGTCGCCGCCTCGTGCTTCTTCGTCACAGGTCTGAAGTACCACCTCCGACGCCGTCGACTGGCGAAGCTCACCGAGGCTTAGGAGCGTCTCGCAGTCTGTCCCGTAACTGGAGCGGAGCCGGCAAAGGGGGACTGGCTCCGAGTCTTCGAGGTTCCTGTCCCCCTTTGGCGGCGAAGCGGGCGTGGAAATGGGGACGGGCACCGTCCGAAGACGGCCGGAGCCAGTCCCCATTTCCACGCTCCCGGGACTTGTGGGACAGACTCTAACAGTTGAGTAGCACACGATCCGCCACCGACGGACCTCCGTCCGGATAAGGTGCTTGGAGATCGGCCCTGGATCTGGTAAGAAGCAAACCTCGCGGCGGCTCTCCGAGGATTGCCCAAGCGTTTGCCTGGGAGAAAAGTCGTTAGGGCGCCCGCTCACCGCGTTTAACCTCACGGGATCATCTCAACCAGCCTGACATCGCCAGCCAACCGGACCCGCGGCCTAAAACGGGCTCGAATCCCCCCTGCGACTCACCCCTGACATGAAAAGAGCTTGAGAATGACGAGATGGACGGCCCTTGGGTTCGTGGGTATCGCCCTATGTTGTGGCTCGCAGCCGAGAACGGCGGCGGGACAAGGACTCGAGTACGTCAAGGCGCACTACACGAAGTACGAATATCGCATGCCCATGCGCGACGGGGTTCGGCTCTTCACGGCCGTTTACGTGCCCAAGGACTTGACCCAGCCGGCGCCGATTCTGCTGACGCGTACGCCGTACAGCGTCGCACCTTACGGCGTCGATCGCTACAAGGGGGACCTCGGCCCGTCTCCGCTCTTTGGCAAGGCTGGCTACATCTTCGCCTACCAGGATGTGCGCGGGCGTTGGATGTCCGAGGGTGAGTTCGTCAACATGCGGCCCTATCGGGGCGAGAAGCAGGCCGGTGCGGAGCCGATCGACGAAAGCAGCGACGCCTGGGACACCATCAACTGGCTGACCCAAAACGTCGAGGGCCATAACGGTAAGGTCGGCCAGTGGGGAATCAGCTATCCCGGCTTCTACACGGCCGCGGGGATCATCGATGCCCACCCCGCGCTCAAGGCCGCGTCGCCCCAGGCGCCCGTCACCGACTGGTTCATCGGTGACGACTGGCACCACAACGGAGCCTTCCTGGTCACTCACGCCTTCAACTTTCTGTCGGTCTTCGGGCACCCTCGTCCTGAGCCGACCAGGAAGTTTGACCATAAGTTCGATCACGACACCCCCGACGGCTACTCGTTTTTCCTCGGCATGGGACCGCTGGCCAACGCCGACCCGAAATACTTCAAGGGGCAGATCGCGTTCTGGAATGAGGTCATGAGCCACGGGACGTACGATGATTTCTGGAAGGCTCGCAACCTCCGCCAGCACCTGAAGGAGATCCGCCCCGCGGTCATGACGGTCGGCGGCTGGTTTGACGCTGAGAACCTGTTCGGTGCGCTCGAGACCTACAAGAAGATCGAGGCCACGAGTCCCAGGACCACGAACATGCTCGTCATGGGTCCCTGGAGCCACGGCGGCTGGTCGCGCGGCGATGGCGCCTCGCTCGGACACGTCAGCTTCAATTCCAAGACGGGCGAATTCTATCGGGAGAACATCGAGTTTCCGTTCTTCGAGTTCCACCTCAAGGGCAAAGGCACACAGGCGCTTCCTGAAGCCTTCGTGTTCGAGACCGGCCGGAACCAGTGGCGGCGGCATGACCGTTGGCCGCCCCCAAAAGCATCACCGCGCCGGTTATACCTCCGAGAAGGCGGGCGGCTCAGTGCGGAGCCTCCGACGGAAAACGATTCCGGGGCGTTCGACGAGTACATCAGCGACCCTGCAAAGCCGGTCCCGTACATCGATCGCATCGCGACGGGCATGGAGAAGGAATACATGCTGGCCGATCAGCGGAGCGCAGCGCGCCGCCCGGACGTGCTCGTCTACCAGACGGGCGAACTCGAGCGCGACTTCACGCTCGTCGGCCCGATCCAGGCCAACCTCCACGTCTCGACTTCGGGAACCGACTCCGACTGGGTTGTCAAACTGATCGATGTCTACCCCAACGATTATCCGGACCCCGATCCCAACCCCTCGGGCGTCAAGATGGGAGGCTACCAGCAGCTCGTCCGCGGCGACGTGATGCGAGGGAAGTTCCGCAAGAGCTTCGACCATCCTGAGCCGTTCCAACCCGGCGAGCCGACCTCCGTCAGCTTCGCGCTCCAGGACGTCTACCATACCTTCCGCGCGGGACACCGGGTGATGGTCCAGGTCCAGAGCACGTGGTTCCCCCTCATCGATCGCAATCCTCAGATGTTCGTTGATATCTATAAAGCGAAGGAAGCGGACTTCCAGAAGGCCACTCAGCGCGTTTATCGCTGGAGGGTGATGCCGTCGCATCTGGAGATGCTGGTGCTTCCCTGATGTCGGGCTCGACGTGTCGGCCGCTCGTTACGCTGCTCGTCTAAGAGTCTGTCCCGGAAGTGGAGCGGAGCCGGAAACCGGGGACTGGCTCCGAGTCTTCGAGGTGCCTGTCCCCGGTTTCCGGCGGAGCGGGAAGCGAGAAATGGGGACGGGCACCGTCCGAAGACGTCCGGAGCCAGTCCCCACGCCCGGGAGACCGCGCCTTCCCTTGTACAGGGCTATACCAATGGCTTGCCAGGTTTCACCAGGCGCTTCGGCGATGGGGCCGGAGTCGCGCGTTGGTGGCTTGCCGTGGCGCTTTTGGTGAGCGTGGGCCCACTCCAGGATTTGCGCGGTCGTGAGTGGCGGCGCGTGCATATGCGAGCGCATGCCCCGTTTCCTGCAAAGGACCGAGGCAAGCGACGATTGGCCGGCCAGCCCGCGCGTATTGGTTCTTAGCGCGTGGTTGACCGTGTCCCAACTCTCGTCCCTGGCCCCGTCGATTTTACCGTCCTTGCGCTTCGGCCAGCGGCCGGTACGCGCATGAAACGCGTCGGCCCAGCGGAGGATCTTGGCGACGCTGAGGGCGGGCAGGTTGTTGGTGTGCCGCTTCCTACGCCGCGCCGCGAGCAGATCCGCCAGACTCGAGCGCACGCGCAGTCCCCGAAGTCCAAGGCGCAGGGCCGAGTTGATCCCTTCCCATGTCTCCCCGACGACGCCGTCCACAGCGCCCGACGCCCGTATCGGCCACTGCCCGGTGCGCTCATGATACGCATCCGCCCACGCGAGGATCTGACGGACGCTGAGCCCCGGCGGGCGTTTCACGTTTCGGATGCCCCGGCGCTCAACGAGCAACTGGACGAGTGACGAGCCGCCCTTGAGGCCATGCACGCCCTGCCGCAACGCGTTTTCGACGGCCAGCCAGGTCTCTCTGGGTGCTTCCGTGATCGGGCCCGACAGGCGGTTGGGCCATTGGCCCGTTCGCCTGTGAAACGCATCCGCCCAGCGGAGGATCTGCTTTTCTGCCAGCGGTGCGAGAGTCGTTCCGTAGGGTTTTGTCCGCCGCTGCTCCAGCAGAGTCGCGAGCGACCGGCCCGCCGCGAGCCCTCGCCTCCCACGCCGGAGTGCCGAATCGATCCCCTTCCAGGTTTCGCCGGGGGAGTCAGCGATGGGACCTGAGCGACTCGATGGCCAGCGGCCGACCCTCGCGAAATGAGCGTCGGCCCACCACAAAATCTCGCGGATCGTGAGCCGCGGGAGGTCGTACGGATTACGCACGCCTCGCTCGCCAGCAGCCGCCGGAGTGACGAACCCTTGGGAAGACCTCGTCCACCATAGCGGAGAGCCGAGTCGACGGTGCTCCATGTGAGCCCTCCGCCGTGGGGGATCCGTCCCGACAGCCTGCCCGGCCATTTCCCAGAGCGTGCGTGCCAGTGATCCAGCCAGCCCAGAATCTGCTCCGTCGTCAAAGGCGGGGGCTGAAAACGTTGCCGTTTTTTGAACTTCTTCGGCCGGCCCATCCGTCTTCTCTCTGTTGCGGTCCGCTTTTAGATAAGCCTGTGCTGTGCACGGCCAAGGTCATCGATGGGAATTCCGCGCTTTCGGATCGCGGTAAGTGGGGGCCTCCACGAAAGCTCATTCGGAGAGCTCGATGTCCAGATGCGGGTTTCCGAGCGGTGTATCCGTGGCGTGTTCAAGCATCGCGGAATACCTCACAAGTATCACGATTTGTGGCGCACCGCCAGCTTCCGGGACTTTCGTAAAGACAAGAATTTGGCCACGTACGCTACGCTCAGAACATGCAATCGAACGCGAGATTCAGCATCGCCGAATCACGCTCCAACACCAGCGGGATGTACGCTCCAAGAGCCTCCGCCACCCGCTCTCCAGAGTGGAACATCGCGGCAAACCTTTCGAAATCGCCGAAGATCGATCCCCTCCGGATCCTTCGTGAGTTGCTAGTTGCGACGAGAGCACGGAGGGGTGGCGCAGAGATCGCACCAGTGTTGAAGATTCGACCTCTTCACAGACCCACACCTGGTAGATTCATGCCAACCTTGGGATTCTGCGACAGCATGTTGAAATGCGAAATCTAAGATCGCCGATAATGTCCCGCGAACGCTGTTCAACAACAAATTCTGCACTAACGGGGCAACGGTCCTTGCTTTTGACGTTTTTCGTTGTGCAGAATGCCAAAATGAGCGGCGCCGGAATGGAACTATGGGAGCTGCATATCGCTTTCTGGACCGTCATCTACCTTGACGGCAGCGAATCGACCGATGACGTATAGCGACCCTTTGCTCATTCAGGTTTCGTCCAAGAGTCAGAGTTGTCGTGGAATCTTGGCCTCAGGGCTTGCCTCTGTACAAAACGATCGTATACTGTATCTGTGTCCAGTAGAACGGGTTGCTTCGTTTTCAGGAGGAGATCGATCATGAACGCTGGCCAGCCTGTTCTCGTTCAGTGCAAGATTTCTCGCAGTGCGTTTTCTGGCGAACGTGGCTTCTGGCTGACGACCGCAGTGGGGGAGGAGTACGTTGGAATGGCGCCGGTCGGTTACTGCTACCGAGCCGACAGGACGCCCGTTGGCCCGGACGAACCCGCCGAGGGAAAGCGAATCTCTGGTTTTGTCGCGGGGCGGGTCGTGGCGAACGGTGGAGACGTTATCACCGTGGCGACGCCCGATGGCGGCGCTGCCCAGGTCTCTTCGAAACGCACCGAAGTTTTAATTCGGGAGGAAGCAGAACCGCGCTATGTATCTTTCCGATCGTGATCTCAAATGGTGCATCGAAAAGGGGATATTGATCGTCCGTCCGCCTTCCGGCGTCGAGGCGTCGAAGATCGACCCGACATCCATCGATTTGCGACTCGACAACGTCCGAGAAGCGAAGATTTGGGACATCAAGAGGTTCCAAAAGTCGCATGGCGATGCCGGAATACCTGAGGCGGAATTGCGCCTTGGCACTTTTAAGTTCATAGATTTTTCCGAAGGTTACTTGATACCGCCTCCGAAGTACCACCCTGGAAATCTTCAGGACAAGGTGTGCTGTCGAGGTGATGAAGTCCTCGTTCGACCGGGAGGATTCCTTCTTTGGCAGACAAAGGAGGAGATCGGTACGCCAGAGGATAACCCCCAATACATTTGCTTCGTGGACGGCAAGAGTACCCGTGCCCGGACAGGAATCGTCGTCCACCTGACCGCTCCCACGAT
>DAIDJG010000307.1 GCA_027451445.1 Singulisphaera sp. | reverse complement strand
GCGTTGGAAAAGATGCGCGCCATGCCGACGGCAAGGGTGACTGCGCCGCCGGTCCGGCCGTGGAGCGACTCCTGGACGTCCTGCTCCATCGCCACGAGCTCGCCCGCGTGGTCGACGTCGGACGCCAGGAGCTCGTGGGCAAAGTCGGGGTGGGCCGCAAGGAAATCGGGGCGTTTGGCGAGGTCGATGTTGATGTCGTAATACATCGAGTTGGGCAGGGCCGCCGCGGCGATCAGAGCCACGATCCCGACGAGACCTTCCATGAGCATGGCGCCGTAGCCGATCATGCGGATGTCGGTCTCCTTGTCGACCATCTTGGGGGTCGTCCCGGAAGAGACCAGGGCGTGGAACCCGGAAATCGCGCCGCACATGATGCAGATGAAGACATATGGAAAGATCGGTCCGTCGAAATAGGGGCCGCCACCGTTCTGGAAATGGTGGTTGACCATCGGCGCCTCGAGAGTCGGGTTCGCAGCAATCACGCCGAACACCAGAAGCGCGATCGTGCCGATCTTGAGGAAGCTCGATAAATAGTCACGCGGGCAGAGGAGCAGCCAAACGGGAAGGACCGAGGCGATGAACCCATACGCCGCGATCACGTAGATCGTCATGTCCCGGCTGAGCGAAAAGTAGCGCTCGAGATCCGAGCCGGGGACCCTCGCGCCGAGTATGGTCGCCCCGAGCACCCCAATCGCACCCAGGAGTGACGCCTCCACGACCTTCCCTTTGCGGAAGCGGTACATGTACCAGCCGACGAACAGGGCGATCGGAATCGTGCACGCGATCGTGAACGTCCCCCAGGAGCTCCCCGGCACAAGCCGCTTCGAGTCCCTGGGGAGGGCCAGGCCGATTTTCTCGGGGTCGAGCCTGAGAGACTCACCGGCGGGGACCGCCAGTTGGAACGGCTCGTGGAACACCATCGAGTCGTGCTCCCCCTTGCCGAAGAGATACTTCGCGCCCGGGGGGACGGAGTAGATCGACGGCTTACCGACCTCGAGTCGTTTGCGGATCTCGCTCTGCTCGGGAAAGACAAGGATCGCGCCTGCCTTCATGGGGACTTCTTCGCCGCCGAGCGCTTTCACAACGACGATTCCAAGCCCTGCGAGCGCGATGATGATGATGTAGAGGATCGCGATTGCAGTCGCCAGACCCGCCGCCCGGCCCATCTCCGCCCGGGCGATTCCGGCCAGGCTCTGACCGCCTCGACGCACCGACGCCGCGAGGACCATCATGTCCTGAACGGCCCCCGCCAGACAGACTCCCACGACGAGCCAGATCAAACCGGGCATGTAGCCGAACTGGATCGCGAGCACCGGGCCGATGAGCGGTCCCGCGCCCGAGATCGCCGCAAAGTGGTGGCCGAACAGCACCCAGCGGTTGGTCGGATGGAAGTTCTGTCCGTCGTAATGCTGGTGGGCAGGAGTCGTTCGGGTATCGTCGAGCACCGCCACCCGCGCGGCCAGAAACGCGCTGTAATACCTGTACGCCAACGCCAGTACGGCCAGCACGCCCAGCATTACCCACATCGCATGCACGGTCATCGCAGTCGCTTGCCTTTCAATCCTGCCGGAATCTCGACCATGCCGAGCGGACACATCGTGAAATGTTCAAGAGCCCCTTGCGTCAACCCAGCGTCGCGTTTCTGGCTCTTGTCCTTCCAGATCGTGAGTGAGCACCGGATCGACAACGAAACGGCCCCGTTAGTCTAAGCGCTGAGCTGTAAGGAGTCTATCGCTCGCGGACATCAAAACCGGCATGCTCCGGCGGGAAATCTGCGCCTTTTCGCGCGGCCGTCATGGATGCCCGCTCTGTACCCTTGAGAAATCGGCTTGGGGAGCTATAATCCTTCGCGGCTGGGATGACCGTCACACGGATCGTTGTGAATTCGTAGTTCCCCCATGTCTGTGACTTTCTCTTGGTCATCCTTTCAGCCGTGATCGATATCAGGGGAAAGCCCTCGAACGTGAGGGTCGACCTGAAGGCAGGTTCTGTGAACTTCTCATGAGCGTCCTGAGGACAGGCGCCGTGGTACCGAACTTGCTCTTAACCATCTAGGCGCTGCCCGACGGGCGGCAATTCAAGGCACGTGAGGCTCGAAGACATCATGGATCGGCAGCCGAGCGCGGGTTGGCCCGTGCGCGCTGAGGGCAATCCCCGCTACCAGATGTTGGACGTCTGGCGCGGGCTCGCGTGCTTGATGGTCGTGGTGCATCACGCGGGTTACGCCCTTCTCTGGAGTGACGTTGGCACCTACGACGATGCAGGGTTGCGCTGGTGGATCGTTTACGCGGTCAACCGGCTTAGCCTCGGCGTGCCGATGTTCTTCGTGATCAGCGGCTATTGCATCCTCGCGAGTGTGGAGGCCACGCGTAAGAAGGACGCATCCCCATGGACGTTTCTTGGCCGCCGGTTTTGGCGAATTTATCCGCCCTACTGGACCGCCCTGCTCTTCTTCATCGCCGTAGTCGTGTCGCTCGACGCAGCCGGCCTCAGCAGTCTCCACAAGGGACGCTACGCCGTTCAGCTCGATTCACCCTCTGCGCTCGATTGGCCCCGGTGGCTCGGGAACATCACCCTCACCGAAACCTGGCGCCCGCACGTCTGGGGACCGGACCGCGACATTTATACGGGAATCGCCTGGTCCCTCTGCTACGAAGAACAATTTTACTTCCTCTGCTTCCTGCTTCTTTGTCTCGCCCCCAAGCGCCTTTATGCGTGGCTGCTGGGGATCTCCGCCGTTGCACTGGCAATCCGTGCTGGGGCGTGGGAACTTGGACAGCTTGGGCTAATTCGGGGCGTGTTCCCACTCCTCTGGCATCAGTTTGCGGTCGGATTGGCGGTTTATTACCGTTTGAACGTCGCGCCGACTGTGCTCGCCCGGCGGGCGGTCGACATTGGGCTCGCAGCATTGCTGGTGGGCGGTCTCGTGATGCTCGAGCGCGAGACAGTGACCGCCTCCGCGTTCGGACTTCTGCTCATCGCGCTTCGGCGCTGGGATTACAAGACCGAAACGCTCGCGTGGCTCCAGCCACTCCGGGCGTGCGGGAGGCGTTGCTACAGCATCTATCTCGCCCACCTGCCGATCGTGGTCGTCGGCAACCTCTTGCTCTACGAGCTTGGCGTCACAGGGTTCTGGGGGCGAACGCTCGTGATGATTCCGCTGGTCTCAACACTTTCTGTCGTCGTCTGCTGGGCGTTCTTCGCGCTGGTTGAATCCCACTTCCTGAACCCGCCGGCCCTGCGGCCGCGCCGTGGCGCGCTGCCACTCGCTGGCGAAGCGATTGGATAATGACTAGGTTCAGCGGACCCGCTTCGCGGGTCCGTTGCATCCGACGGTTAGGCTCTTTGGCTAGCACCTTGGCCCATCTCGATCTCCGTCATCAGAAGCAGGTCAAGGATGCTGAACTCCTCGCCTTCTTGGTAGATAATAACAGTGCGCCCTGTCGGCGACATCGAGAGAAAATCCGGGTGCGGGACGTGGAAACCACGACCGTCCGCCATGTGCACCGTGAACGGACGGAAAGGGGTGGCACGATGAGCAGCGCGGAGTTGCTGGATCGTCATCAAATCAGTCCTTACAGGTCCGCAGGTCGACGGCAACAGTTCCGATGTTACCACGACAGAAAAGGAACCGAAACGCCTGGCGCACGATCGACCTGGGGAAGTAGCTCGCAAACACGCCGACCAACGTTGATGCCGTTGAGCGGCGAATGCAACAGGGGGCGAAGCGACCGATGCGTTCGTCCGCCTACAACGGCCGGTTAGGTGGCGTTGCAGGCTGACCTCTGGCGACGGCCCGGTTGAAGGCTTCCAAGAGACGAGGAAGCGCGTCTTCCAATCGTCGAAGAGTCTCCGAATCGGCCCCCGGCCACTCGTCGCTCGACGTCCATCTTGGATCGAGACTCTCTTCGACCTGGCCATCGGGAGCGCCTCAGCAGACGTCCGCCATCACGCGGGGTGACCGGCCGAGATGGCAGGCAGTGATGCTCAGGGCTACGGAGTCAGATTGATCGCTACGACGATCCGGAAACGTGCACTCGATGAAAACGTTGTGCCCCTTATAGTCCGTGAGTTCGCCCAGCGGCAAGCCTCCCGTATTGAAGAGAAGACTCGGATAACGCTCTCGAAGCACCGTCTCCAGAGCCTGTAGCCGAGATAGGTACACCGATTCGAGACGCTCAGGTAGAACCATCGAATGATCCAGTCCGCCCAACGCCCAAGCTCAGTGACCCCGGCTCTCTGAGAGTGATTGTATGATACCAGAAACCTCCCGCGGCGGCCGGGGTCGGCTGCAGCGCGTCGGAACGAAAGCCGGACGAAGTCCTTGAGCCGCTCGGTAAAAGCCGGTGGCGTCGACCCGGTCAAGTGGGGATGAACCGGGTGCAACCAGCCGATGGCGATCGTGCCACCGTCCTCGCTCAGATCGGGGATGTAGCCCATAGCCCTCGTGCGGCCCAACCGAGATTGGACTGCAGAAGTTGAAACGAGGCCAGAGGAGCCTTTCCTCTGGCCTTCGCGTTTTCGAACCGATTCCGGTCACTTCGACTGCGCCAGCGCGGTTTCAATCGCTTTGACGACCGTTTCCGACTCCGGCTTCTCGCCAGGCTGGAAACGCCCGATCACTTCACCCTTGCGGTTGACCAGGAACTTGGCGAAATTCCAGGTGACATCGCCGCCGAACTTGGGGTCGGTCTCCTTGCTGGTCAAGAACTTGTAGAGCGGGTGGATGCCATCCCCCTTGACGACGATCTTCGAGAAGAGGGGAAACTTGGTGTGGTATGTGGAGCTGCAGAACGCCTTGATCTCCGAGTTCGTTCCCGGCTCCTGCTTGCCAAACTCGTTGGCGGGGAAGGCGAGGACTTCGAATCCCTTGTCCTTGTACTTCTCGTAGAGGGTTTCCATCCCCTCGTACTGGGGCGTGTTCCCGCACTGGCTCGCGGTGTTGACGATCAGGAGCACCTTGCCCTGATAATCCTTCAGGTTGACCTCCTTGCCATCGATGTCTTGAACCTTGAAATCGAGCACGGAGGCCGGTTTCTTGGCGGGTTCGTCCGCCGACACGATGCGTGCGACGGACAGCACGGCAACAGCGGTCAGCAGCAGAGCGAAGGCGCGGTCAATCACGGTGGGTTCCTGCATCTAAGAGGGTGGGACCGACCTCGCGCAGCCGAGCGCAAGGTGCGAGGTTATTGACAACCCCCTTATCATGGCCAGCGTTCCAAATGAAATCAAGAATCGGCGCGGTCGTCGCGCTCGGCTTCTCGGGAACCACGCGGATGCTGGAATCGTACACGGCTGGTGCTTCGAGAGTCCTCTCCCAATCGCAAGCGCGTGCCCGCGCCCGGGCTGCACTGGCCGTTGAGCCGGCCGATCTCTTCGCAGCCCTCGCGGATGAATCCGAGAGCCGGGCCGCCCTGCTGCTCGCCGAGTTCGGACTCGATCCCGCCGCCCTTCGTGCCGCTCTCGGCGCGCCGGACGTCCTGGACGCGAACGATGACGAGGCCCCGCAGCCGCTTCCCCACTCGCTCGACGTCCGCGCTGTTCTGGCCGACGCCGAGCTCCACGCGAGGAGGAATGATCGCACGCGGCCGATCGGCACAGAGCACCTCCTCGCGGGATTGCTCTCGTCGGGAGGATCGGTTAATGCACTCCTGCTCGAGGCAGGCCTGGCGCTCGAACCCCTGCGCGAACGCCTCGTCGAAACCGTTGCCGCCGAGGCCGCACCGCTGCTGATCGCGGGCGAGATGCCTTCCCTGGAACTGACTGATCCCACCGAGGAGGTTGATCTCGGCCGCATGCTCGACGCCTCGGCCAACCGCGCGAGAGAGGGTCTGCGCGTGGTCGAGGATTACGTCCGGTTCGTGCTCGATGATCCCGGCCTGACGCGCCGGCTCAAGGAAGTGCGCCACCGTCTGGCCGAAGCCGTGCGCGGGCTCGACCTCGAACTTCTGATCGGCGCACGCGATACGCCTGGCGACGTCGGCACGCACATCATGACAGCCTCGGAGCAGGTGCGAGAGAACCCCCGCGCCGTTCTCACCGCCAACTTCAAGCGCACCGGCGAAGCCCTCCGCTCGCTCGAAGAGTACAGCAAGCTCGTCGACGTCTGGCTCGCAGGCCGCTTCGAGGTCTTGCGTTACGACGTCTACACACTGGAGAAGCTCGTTCTCACGGCCGTGAACGCTTACCGCGCACTCGGCGATGCGCGTCTGATGGTCCTGGTTGGCGGCCAGCCGACGCTGGGTGATCTGACGTGGGTCGTCGACGAGGCCCTCGCGGGGGGCGCCGACATCATCCAACTGCGTGAGAAGAATCTCCCCGACCGCGAGTTGCTGAGCCGTGCCCGCGAGGTCCGCATTCTCACCACCCAGGCCCGCGCCCGCTTCATCCTCAACGACCGCCCCGACCTCGCCCGCCTCGCCGCCGCCGACGGCGTGCACCTTGGGCAGGATGACGTGACGCTCCGCGACGCACGCCGGATCGTCGGCCCTCGCGCTCTGATCGGCGTTTCGACCCACAACCGGCCCCAGCTTGACCAGGCGGTCGTCTCGGGCGCGAGCTATCTCGGCGTTGGACCGGTGTTCTCGAGCGCGACGAAGGACTTTTCCGACCTCGCTGGACTCGCATACGTGCGCCTCGCCGCCGAGACGACGAATGTACCCTGGTTTGCGATCGGCGGGATCAACGAGGACAACATCGACGAGGTGTTGGCTGCGGGAGCGACACGCGTCGCGGTCAGTTCCGCTGTGGTGCGGGCGGAGTTTCCCCGGCGGGCGGTGGCGGCGCTGCGGGAGAAACTGGACAATCGTTAAATGGTCGAACCGACGCTACCGGGATTCCGGAAACGCCATGCCTGGCCCACAGGAAGCGCTTCGATTGTCTCAGAACTTGCCGACAGCGAATCCCCCGGCAGAGCGGCATCGAACCCACAGTCGAATACGAACCAATCGCGACCCAACGGCGTGTGTTCGACTCATTCGCGATTGAGGAGCCACAGCGATGTCCAAGGCGATTGAACAACGCCTGGAGACCGTGGAACGGGAGCTTGCCGAACTCAAGGGCGAAATCAAGACTCTCGTCCCGCGCCCGAACTGGATCAGCGTCATCTCGGGAACATTCAAGGATCACCCCGAATTTGACGAAGTGCTTCGGCTTGGCAAGGAGCTCCGTCAGGCGGATCGGCAGAACGAAACAACCCATAAATATGATCAATCACTCATCTTATGATCTAAATTCTCTTGCATTCGGCTAGCGTAAGAAGCTCGACCTTACGACGGACGCGATTCCATGGATTGCGAGAGGCTGCCCATGACACTGTCGGAATACCTCGCGTCGGAGAGAAACGCCGGATACTGGCATGAATACGACAACGGCGTCATCCAAGCAAGGGCGCGATCCAATCGCAATCATTGCTTGATTACCGGGAATCTTGGCGCTGAAATCGACGCACAGGTCCGTCAACTACGGCTCGAAACTTACATCGCGAGCATGAGAGTCTATGTTGAAACAGCGGGATTGTGCGCGTATCCCGACGTCGTAGTTTGCCATGATCCGCGTTTTCTCGATCAAGAGAATGACACGCTGCTCAATCCGACCGTCCTGATCGAAGTATCGTCACCCGCGACCGAGGCATACGACCGTGGCCGCAAGTTCCAACTCTATCAACGGTTGGAGTCGTTACGGGAGTACGTTCTGGTTGCTCAGGATCAACCTCGCGTGGAACGGTACGTGCGTTCGCGCGACGAATGGAATCTGACACGACTGAAGCGGATTGAGGACGTACTCCAGCTCAGTTCGATCGATTGCCAAGTATCGCTGCAAAGGGTCTACGAACGTATCGCGTTCACTCACAATGAGTGAGCCCGCCAGTCCGAATCTGACGGGCAAGGCGATTGCCCCACCATTGCCGCGCCGGGGTTTGCCACCGTACACTCCTGCGATGCAACAATGGGCCGACGACCTCTACCAGCTTCGGAGCTTCCCGCAGCACGCCGTCAACGTCTACTTGATGGGCGACGTGCTCGTCGACGCGGCCACACGCTTTGATCATCGGCGTATTCTGCAACAGCTTCGAGGCCACACGGTCAACGCCCACGCGCTGACCCATGCCCACCCTGACCATCAGGGGTCGAGCCACGCTGTATGCGAGGCCCTCGGCATCCCGCTTTGGTGTGGGGACGCCGATGCCGACGCGGTGGAAAACCCGCGCTTGATCGTCGACCGGCTGCCAAAACGGTTGCTCAATCGGACGATCGCCCCCATCTTCGGCGGACCGAAGCACTCTGTCGCACGCCGGCTGCGCGAGGGAGATGAAGTGGGTGGGTTCACCGTCATCGAGACGCCGGGCCACTCGGCTGGGCATGTCTCATACTGGCGGGAGCACGACCGGGTCCTGATCCTCGGCGACGTCATCGCCAACATCGACTGGCTGACGTTCCGGCCCCGCTTGCGGGAGGCACCCAAGGTCTTCACGATTGATCCCGCGCGGAACCGCGAGTCGGCCCGCCGACTCGCTGCCCTGGAACCCGCTCTCGTCTGTTTCGGGCACGGACCGCCGCTGAAGGACACACGCAAGTTCGTCGAGTTTGTGAGCCGGTTGCCGACCTAACCAGTCGACCGTTGGGGTTGCTCTCCAGGGGGTTCCGGTTACAATTCCCCGGCATTGGGCGGGAGGGACCCTGGCCGGAGTAAGGTGTTGCGCGTGAGCCGTCGACGGATCGTCGGGTTGACACTGGGTGTGACGCTTCTGTCCACCCTCGTCGCTGTTGCGCTCTGGGACCACTGGTTTCCCAAGCGCGCCCGTGCCGTGATCCCCGGTCACCTGATTCGAGGGGCCTGGCAGAAGCCGAGTGCCCTCGCGCGCTTGATCAACCGAGAGAACATCCGCACGATCGTTACACTCACGGCAATCAATCGAGACGACCCGAAATACGTCACGCAGGCGAAGGTCGTCGAACAGACCGGAGTGAACTGGGTCCTTGTCCCGATGCGCGGGTCGAGCGCAACGCTCGAACAGATGGCTGAGGCGGCGGACCTCCTCGCCGACCCCAGCAAGCAGCCGGTGTTCTTTCACTGCGTCGCCGGCCACCACAGAACGAGCCTCGTCCACGCCGCCTACCGTATCCGCCATGAAGGATGGTCGGCGGAGCGGGCATGGAATGAGGTGGCGAGCCTCCCCTGGGCCCGGCCCGACGCCCCCGCCGATCGGGAAGATCATAGGCTCATCAAGGCGTTCGAAGCACGCGAGCGGGAACGTCAGTACGCCGGAACGTTCACGGAAGGACGCTGACCCATGCGCGGAACTCGCATACGAAAATGGCTGCTCCGGTCGCTTGTGCTGCTGCTCGTGCCCCCGTTCGGATTCGTCGGCTGGAACCTGGCAACTGACAACTTCGCGATCGTTGAGGAAGGCCGTCTCTACCGCTCGGGCCAGATGGACGCGAACGCCCTGACCGACGCGGTCCGAAAACACAACATCAAGAGCGTCTTGAACCTCCGGGGGTCCCACCCGGACGAGCCCTGGTACCGCGACGAGAAAAAAGCGGTGCTGGGCGCGGGGGCGACGCAGATTGATATCGCCATGTCGTCGTGCGAATGGATGTCGCGGGCCCAGATGCGTACTCTGATTCAAACGCTTGACACCTGCGAACGACCGGTTCTGATTCACTGCTGGCGCGGTGCCGAGCGCACGGGGCTTGCCTCAGCGTGCGCTGAGCTGCTGCAACCGGGCTCGACGTTGGAACAGGCCGAGGCGCAGTTCTCGCTCCGCTATTTGTTCGTGAGGGCGGGTGACGGCAAGCTAACGATCGAGCACCTCGACCAGTACGAGGCCTGGCTGCGCAAGTCGGGCCTGCCCCACACACCCGACCACTTTCGCCTGTGGGCAAACGAGGAGTTCGAGCCCGGCACGCCCGGACGCGAGCAATGGCCCTACGACCCGTTCCCGCTAGTCGTCATTACGCGTCCCGATGCGAACGCCAAGGCCGTCGCGGCCAAGACCGAGCCGGGAGAGGAAGGAGCGCGGCGGTGAAGCACGACGAACCCGTAGCCGACCGCGGCGAGATCCAGATCCGCGTCCGCTACGCGGAAACCGACCGCATGGGGCTGCTCCACCACGCCAATTACTTCGTCTACTTCGAGATGGGCCGCACCGAGCTGCTCCGCGCCCGAGGCTTTTCCTACCGCGAGATCGAAGACGCCGGCCACTTCCTCGTGATCGTCGACATCGGTTGCAAGTTCAAACGTCCCGCCTATTACGACGACCTGCTCACCCTGCGGACGATCGTCGAGCGGGTCACGCACGTCAAGATCGTGCACCGTTACGAGATGTTGCGCGACGGCACACTGCTCGCAGAAGGCCATTCCACTCTGGCATGCGTCGACCGGGAAGGCAAGCCTCAGGCGCTTCCGGATACGCTTCAGTAAGACCGGCCGACCAGGGTCCGCGTCAAACGGTGATCGTGTCTCGGCGGCTTCAAATCGCGTGAGGAGTCCTGAGTCGGCACTCGACTCAAACGTTGCTTACAGGTTTGCCGAAAAACTGCTGCGCCTCGGTGATGACGGTCTGGAGTGCGGCCTCGGCTTCGGCTTCCGGAATGCCGATCAGGTCGCGCGCCAGGTCGAGCGTCTGGTGCTCCTGCTCCGTGAACCGGCGGTCGGCGACCGCCCTGCGGATCAAGAGCATGAACTCTTCGACCTGACACTGCGTCACCCAGGCCGGGTCGAAGCTCATCGATTTGGCCTCGGCGATCAGCTCGTCCCAACGCAGTCGCGAGTCGGGTAGTTCGCTCAGGATGAGCGCAAGCTTCTTCCGCCACTGCGTCCGGTCGTAGAGACTGGCATCGGTGAACCCCTCGGGATGCGCCTCCGGCGGGGCCGCTGCGCGCTCGTTATCGAGTCCCCAGGCGGCACGCAGCTCCCGGCCCGCTTCGTCCGTGGGGGGAACGTGCGCGGCAGGCTCGTGAACCAAGGCCCTGCGCAGCGAGTCGAAGAACTTCATCGCGACCTCCTTCCATTAGGGCTTCGAGGGGGGCTCCGCGTTCTTCTGGGCAAAATGGTCGAAGACCGAGCGGGCGACCTCCGCACAGAGACGGTTTCCGGCGTTGTCCGGGTGATAACGACGGTCCACGTTGTCACGGGTCAAAACACAGAGGGCGACGGGGCCCGCGGGACATTCCAGTATTCCAGCCGCGGTTCGGATCTCGTCGACACTCCCGGTCTTGAAGGCAAGCTTCGTACCGGCCGGTAGGAAGCGGGGGAACTTGTCCTTGTCGTCGCAGGCACGCATGTGCGCCAGCATCTCGTCGCAAGCCGACGCGCTGACCAATTCCTTCTCTTGGAGCGCCTCGCAGAGGCGAATCATCTCCGAAGCGGTTGTGCTTCCGAGGCCGAACTGTTTGCTCCGCTCGGGGAAGACGGACGTATCCCGGCGAAAGACTTTCGAGTGCATCTTCGTATTCGGGTAGCCCATTTTTTCCATCGTCGCCGCCGTCGAGCCGATGCCGATGGCGTCGAGGACGAGGTTCGTCGCCGTGTTATCCGAGTAGACGATCATGAGATGGACCGCGTCCCGCAGCGGAAAACTCGCTCCGTCCGAGAAGTGGTAGGTGAGGATCCCCGACCCCGGAACCTTGTCGGCTTTTTTGAGGGCCACCGTCTTGTCGAGGTCGACCGTTCCCGCCGCCGCCTGGCGATACGCCTCAACCATGACGGGGAACTTGATCAAGCTGGCCGTCGGCATGGGCTCGTCGGCGCGGTAAAGGTACGACTCGCCGGTCTTGAGGTTCTTGACGGCAATCGCCACCTTCCCCTGATGCGCTTCGATCAACGGCAGCAACCTGGCTTCCAGCGCCGACGATTCCGTCGGCTCGGCGCCGGCCGCGAGTCGAGAGCACCAGGCAATTGTCAGTGCAAAGAGACTGATCAGCGGGCGAGTATTCATGGCTTGACTTCATCTTCACGAGCGGTGAGGTTGACCCGCGGTATTGTCGCAGGTGGGAGCCCGGCCTCCAAATGGTTTCCGAGCAAAAGCACGCCCCCTTGCGGGCCTCAACGGATCGGGATACGCTCACCC
Source organism: Singulisphaera sp. (assembly GCA_027451445.1). Classification (GTDB taxonomy): domain Bacteria; phylum Planctomycetota; class Planctomycetia; order Isosphaerales; family Isosphaeraceae; genus DAIDJG01. The sequence continues at coordinate 25,500 of DAIDJG010000307.1, read as the reverse complement.
CATGAGAGACACACGCTGCCACAACGTTGTCATCGGACTTGTCGCGTTGATTGCCGCTGGCAGCGGTTCGTGCGCATATGCGGCCGAGCCCAAAATCGGCGAGCGCCTGGTGCGCCGGGGCGATGAAATCGTCGTTTGCGGACAGCTCTATCACACCACGACGCCCGTGGTCCTATGGATGGACCCGGGCGGTTATGACGCTTACCGCGTCGAGCGCAGGTTCACTCCACTCGAGCAGTCCGACTTTGAATCCTCAAAGGGAGGCACCCTGCGTACCCCAAACCGGTTCAGCCTTCGGACCGCCTCGACGCTCACGCCGGAGCAGCTCGAACAGGTGCGAGGGGGCGGGTGGGACCTTCCGCTGCTGCAGACGGTTGTCGACCAGTTCGTGATCCATTTCGATGCCCGTGGGACCAGCCGTTATTGCTTCGATGTGCTGCACGATCGGCGTGGGCTCAGCGTCCATTTCATGCTCGACCTCGACGGCACGATCTACCAGACGCTCGACCTCAAGGAGCGCGCCTGGCACGCCACCAAGGCCAACACGCGTTCGGTAGGCATCGAAATCGCCAATGTCGGGGCCTATCCCGTCGACCGCCCCGAACCACTCGAACGCTGGTATCAGCGCGATGACACGGGCCGCATCAGGCTAGCGAACCCTGAGCTGGAAAGCCTGCGCCGGCGCGGACTGACATTGCGCCCCGCGCGCGACGAAGTTGTCACCGGGGACGTGCAAGGCCAGACCCTGAGGCAATACGACTTCACTCCCGAGCAGTACGATGCCCTGATTCGCCTGACCGCGACACTGTGCACCATCTTTCCCAAAATCCGCTGCGACTTCCCACACGATGCGGACGGTGCCTTGATCCGCAAGAAACTTCCGGATGAGGAATTCGACCGCTACCAGGGGCTCCTCGGCCACTACCACGTTCAAACCAACAAGGTCGACCCAGGTCCCGCCTTCCAATGGAATAAAGTCATCAACGGGGCACGGATTATGCTCCGTGAAGAACCGAAAGCCCCTTGACGAGACCCGCTATCTTGCCTTATCGTTAAACTCCTACTGACCCCGGTAGATTTCCCCCGGATTCTCTTCAAGAAAAAGAAAAACCCCTTTTGTCAACCTAATCGTTTAACCTTATTTTCCAAAATTCCGCAAAATACCCAGAGCCCGCACTCAATGATCAAGTATAATGGAGCGAACCTAACGGCGAGACTGGAGAGTGGCCCGGTACTCCGCTGATTGGTTGATAATTCCTTGACACCCGAGGAGAGAGCACCGATGAAATTCCGCCGTATTTTGGGTCTGGCGGCCGCATCGCTCGTGGCGGGTGGCCTGACCGCGTCGGTTCAGGCCCAGACCCCGCAAGTCCCCGAGAAGACCACGCCGGCAGCCCAGGCACCCTCGAAGACGACCCCCGCTCCGCAGGCGCCGTCGAAGACGATGCCCGCTCCGTCGAAGACGATGCCCGCTCCGCAGGCGCCCTCGAAAGTAACCCCGGCTCCGGCCCCGCAGGCCCCCGCGAAGTCAACGCCGGCTCCGGCCCCGCAGGCCCCTGCGAAATCAACGCCTCAGGAAATGCCGGCTCCGCCAGCGAAGTCCACCCCTCAGGCCTCGCCCGCCCCGCCCGCGAAGTCGACGCCTCAGGAAGCCCCGGCCGCTCCGGCCAAGGCTGAGGAAGCTCCTCCGGCTCCGCCCGCTCCTCCCGCCGAGAAGCCGGCCCCGCCCGCTCCTCCGGCTCCCCCGGCCCCGGCTGCTGCTGAGGCGCCCGCGGCCCCGGCTCCTCCTGCTCCGGCTGCTCCGAAGGAAGAGGAAAAGTAAGTCGATTGCTGTGCAAGGTTTTCGCAAAACTTCGATCCCCAGGCGCGCTCGCGGCTGGGGATTCTTTTTTTGACCGGCGGCCCGCACTCGGTGTACGAAAAGGAAGAGTGTCGAATGGTCATCTGTGGAACGAATGCCGCGCGCTTCCGAAACAGATGGCGGCTCCCCAGCTTTTCGACTCCGCACCCTACGCTGGGGAATTCCGTTCTCCCCCGTGCACGGGACGGTTTCCCTAACCTCCTTGCCACGCCGGAAATATCGCATCCGTTAGCGGCGAACGAGGGACCAGCGGCAGAGTAGCATCTAGCGGTGCAAAGGCATTTCCGGTAAGCTGCCTCGATCGCAAAGGATCCCCAAAACGGGCCGTCAGAGTGCGAGTGCCACCGAAGGCCTGTTTCCCCTTTGTTGCCATCGCCGCAAGCAGCGTCGACCCTTGCCTGCCCCGCCCTTTGGGCGTTCGACAAGGCGCTGAGAGGGTAATTACCGGCGCCGGCGTTTCTCCACCCGCGCGGTTGCGTGGTCGTGAGCTCAAACGACCCCAGTTGCAACCATCCCGGGAGGAGACCCGACGCGATTCGCAGTTCGAGTTGTGAACAATCCGCAGACACGAAGGAGCTCAGGCCCGCCATGATGATTTACGCCGGGAACTTGGATTACGCAGTGACGTCGGACGAGTTGCGGGCCCTTTTCGAGCCGTTCGGTACGGTGACACTGGCCGAGGTCCAGGTGAAGTCGCGGACCGGCCAATCGCGCGGTTTCGGGATGATCGAAATGCAGAACGACGAGGAAGCGCGCGCTGCGATCGCTGCCCTCAACGGCACCAACGTGCGCGATCGCCCGCTTACGGTCAATGAGTCGCGTCCCCGCCGCACCGTTCGCGACCTCTACGCGAGCGGCGGCTGGTACGGCGGTGGCGTCGGTTGACACGCGTTGCGTCGTTCCTCGTACGCCAAAACGCGCTGACCGATTGCGTAACCGCGCGGTCCATCGTAACTTAAAGGGGATTTCAGCGTCCTCGAACCATTCCTCTCGTTGCGATTCTCCCGGCCCTCGTCGTTCTGACGGGCCGGGAGTGGATGACACCGGACATGTCCAAAGCTGAACGGGAACGCAACCTCGCGGTGTTCATCGATCTGGAAAACCTCGCCATGGGGTTCCAGAATCAGCGCAAGACGCGGTTCGACATTCAGAAGGTGCTGGAGCGGCTCGTCGAGAAAGGCAAGCTGATCGTCAAGAAGTCGTACGCCGACTGGAGCCGCTACCAGGGATACACCGCTCCCTTTCACGAATCGGCCATCGAGCTCATCGAGATCCCGAAGCGTACCCAAACCGGCAAGAACTCCGCCGACATTCGCCTGGTGGTCGACGCCATGGACCTCGCGTGGAGCAAGCCCCACGTCGACACGTTCGTGATCGTCTCGGGCGATTCCGACTTTTCACCTCTGGTTTCCAAGCTGAAGGAAAACGGCAAGCACGTCATCGGCCTGGGGATGAAGGGGTCGACGTCCGAATTGCTGCGCGACAACTGCGACGAGTTCATCTATTACGAAGATCTGGAGCGCCAGGAGCAGGACGACCAGCAGCTCGCCACCAACCTTTACGCCGATCTTCCCGAGCGCAAGCGAGAGGTCTATTCGCTACTGCTCGAGGCTTGCAACGCCTTGAGGCGCGAGAACCACGAGGTGCTGTACGCCTCGATGATCAAAGACACCATGAAGCGCAAGAAGCCGTCGTTCGACGAAAGCTACTACGGCTACCGCAGCTTCACCCACCTGCTCGAAGAGGCTGACAACCTGGCGCTGGTCGACATCGAGCGCAACCCGAAAAGCGGCACGTACGTCGTGACGCGTTTCGGTGAGCGCGACGCGTCCAAGGCGTCGCCGGACCGAACCAGGACGGGCCCTCGCCGCACACCGAGTCGAGTCGAGCCCTGAGCGACGATTCCTCGGCCAATCGCTGCGGCGATCCCGCCACGACCCTCTCCGTACCCGTTCCAGGGACCTTGCACCAATTGGCACAGGAGACTGAACTTCATGTCAGACCCCCTCGAAGCTTCCGGACCGGACGAGTCCGGCCTATTGCCGGAAGGTGAATTCGCATCACATTTTTTTGACGAAATGGGCCATTCGGATAAGCCGGCCCCCAGTGCGTCCGCGTTTGAGGAGGATGTTCCGAGATCTGCCCCGGTCACGATGGCCGAGTTGCCGCCACCACCGCCGGACGTCCCCCCGGGCCACCCCGTATTCCCCGTGGTGGTCGGGTTCGGCTTCCTGGCCATTATCGTGATCGGAGCGGTCCTGAGCGCGCTTCCCGTACAACAGCCACCGCCCGCCGCGGCCGCGCCCGCGCCGGCGGCCGCTACGGAAGCCCCCGCCAAGGATTCCGCACTCAGCGCCCTCGCGGAGAGCCTGAAAACGGAAGTCGGCAATCTCTCAAAGCAGGTCAAGGACCTCGAGGAGCGGCTCGCCGCCATGCCCAAGCCGGCACCCGCGCCCGACCTCGAGCCCTTGAATGCCAAGGTCGCCGAACTCTCCAAGAGCGCTGAGTCCGCCGCTGGTCTGCCCAAGAAGATTGACAGCCTCGACAAGCGAGTCGAGGGACTGGACGAGTCGCTCCAGTCGCTCCAGGCCGGAATGACTCCGCTCAAGGAAGAACTCGTCGCGCTGCGAGCGGACCTGAAGAAGGGTGCAGCCACGACGACCTCGGCCAAACCTGTGGCGCCGTCCGAGCCAGTGAACGTCAACGTCGAGGGCCAATCCTTCGCTCAGGCCGTCGATCTCTTCAAAGCCGGCAAGTACAAGGAAGCCGGTGACGTTCTCAAGACCACCGAAGCCAATGACCCGAAGGACGCCCGCGTCTGGTACTACGCAGCGCTCTGCCGAGGGGCCAGCACCAAGGACTGGCAAAACGACACGCTGAAGCTGGTTCAAAAGGGTGTCGCACGCGAGAAGGCCGGCACTCCTCCCACCGCCGACATCGACGCCGAGTTCGCCAAACTTGATGCCTCCATGAAGACGTGGTTGGATTTCTACCGGAAGTCCGCCAAGTAGTCCAGTCCCGCCCGACGGCGCCAGTCTCGGCCCGGTGTTCTCCCGCTGAGGGCACCGGGCCTCAGTCAATCCCACCGCCCTCCGCGCTGCAACGCTCAGCGACATCTCGAAGGGGCGACTCGAGACGCCGGATACCCGATTATCGTGAGCGGGCACGCCGTTCGCTCACTTCGCCAAAGTCGGCAGCGCGCCCCCTCGACCAAGCCCCGCATTCAACCGGTCAGCCACACTGACCGGAGCTTAGCTCACATCGCACCCGACCACGTTTATTGTCTGCGATCGCCCGGTCGAATCCGGGGGGAGACGCTGCGCCGCTCAAGGAGGATTGTGTCATGGTTGACGTTACCGAACGTGAGACTCAGGAAGGGTTACAGGCAAATTCGCCCACGCTCGACGAGGGCTCCAATGCGGATTTCGAACTGCCCCGGGCGATCGAGTCCGACACCGTCCCGATGGACGCCCCTTTGACCGCGCCCCCGCTGGTTCTACTCCTGGGGAGTGCCGCTCTGGCGTTGGTGTTTGGGATGATCGGGGCGTGCCTGGCTCTGAACCTGTTTGAAAATTCGTCACAAGCCGCCGTATCGAACCGTCCCGTCGAGGCGACCGCCCGCGCCGAGGCGGATCATCGGGCCGTTGCCTTCCGAAATCAGCTCACCGTTCTGGGCCGGCGGGTGGAAGGACTGAAGGAAAAGGTCGACGCACTCCCAAGTTCCAACACACCCCCACCCGAGCTCGTCACGCTCCAGAGTCAGATGATGACCCTGAACCGAACCGCCGGCGAGGTCTCTGCTCTGCCGAAGCACGTCGAACGCGTCGACTCCCGTCTCGAAGAAGTGACCCGAGAGGTTGAACTGCTACACCGAAAACTCCTTCTCCTCCAATCGAAGCTAGGCAAGAGTGATCCCTTGACCACTCCTGCCGTGCTCCCGGTCCTTGAAGTGCCGCCCTCCTCCGACGCTGCAACGGCTCCCGCAACCGACGCTACGTCGTCGGATGAGGCGCCGGTCGAACTCGGGGTAAGCGCTCCGGAACAAACCCCGGCGCAGGACGATTCGGATTGGCAGCGAGCCGTTGCACTCTTCACGAAACGAAAGTACCGCGAGGCCATTGAGGCGTTCGACAGACTGGGACGCTCGCGCCCTGAAGACGCCCGTGTCTGGTATTACCTCGCGCTGAGTCAGGGCTTCGCCACCAATCACTGGACCGACGACGCCCAGCGCCTGGTCGAAAAAGGGATCGCCTGTGAACGCGCTGGCAATCCCAAGGTCGCCGAGATCGACGAAACCTTCCGGGACTTGACGCTCCACACGGGAAAAGATTGGCTCAACGCGTACCGCGCCCGGGCAAAGACGCAATGAGTTGCAATTGCTGACGAACGCCGATCACACGCTTCGGTATGATGCATGATTCGTCGGGCTGCGTGGCCGTAAGGCTGCGCCGAAAGGGGCCCAATCCCAATGGGCCCCGGCGTCGTCATGGTTATCATGGAGGTCGCGACGAAGCGGCGATCGGACTAAGAAGCGCCGGGTTTCTGCCGGGTTCGAGCCCAAGCAAACACCGGCCCGATCGCATCGGCCCAAATTCCCCTGAGCCAGGAGCCCTTGCGTGTCCCGCGACTTCAAATATAAAACCGCCGGCGCACTCGTCGACGATGCCCGCGCCCGCGGACTCGACATCCGACTGAGCCCTGACCTGGGACCCTTGACGACCCCTCTGAGCATCGCGGGCCGGCAGGTGGGAAACCGGCTCGTCATTCAGCCGATGGAAGGGTGTGACGGCACGCTCGAAGGCGCTCCCGACGTCTTGACATTTCGCCGCTACGAGCGTTTCGGAGCCGGTGGCGCGAAGCTCATCTGGGGCGAAGCAGCCGCGGTCGTCCCCGAGGGCCGCGCCAACACGCGGCAACTGCTGGCCGACGAGCGACACGCCGAGGGGCTGGAACGGATCGTACGACTCTGCCGAGAAGGACATCGCGCCGCCTGGCGAGACGATTCCGACCTTCTCGTCGGCCTGCAACTGACGCACTCGGGCCGCTACAGCGTGGCCCGTCCCATCCTGGCGCAACACGACCCGGTCCTCGACCCGCGCACGATCGTTGACAAGACCACGAAAGCAACAGCCGGACCCGACTATCCCCTGATCGACGACGATGCCCTGGACCGTCTTCAGGACGCCTACGTCACAGCCGCTCGACTCGCGGCGCGGGTCGGTTTCGACTTCGTCGACCTCAAGCAGTGCCACCGTTATTTGCTGAACGAATTACTCGCGGCGCGCACGAGACCGGGCAAGTACGGGGGATCGTTCGAGAACCGGACGCGATTCATCCGCACGATCGTCCAGCGCATCAAGGACGAGTGTCCCGGTCTGCTGCTCGCCACTCGCCTGAATGTCTTCGACGGCATTCCCTATCAGCGAGGCGACGACGCTCGAGGGGTCCCCTGCCCTTACGAGCTCCCTGTGCGCTCGTCCTGGGGCACGCGCGAGGACGACCCCTTCGTGCCCGACCTCACCGAGCCCCTGGCCCTCGTCGGACTGCTGCGCGACTCCGGGGTGGCCCTGGTCAACATCTCGATGGGGAACCCGTACGCCAGCCCGCACCTGGTTCGTCCATTCGAATACGCGCCGGTCGACGGTTATCAGACGCCCGAGCATCCCCTGATCGGCGTCGATCGCCATTTCCGCGTGACGGCTCAATTCCAGGCCGCGTACCCCGAGCTGGCGATTGTCGGATCGGGTTATAGCTGGCTCCAGGCCTACCTGTTTCAGGCCGGCGCGGCCAATGTGCGTGATGGGCGGACGACGTTGGTCGGCGTCGGCCGCGCATCGTTGTCCCAACCCGATTTCGGCCGCCACGTCCTGCTCGGCATGCCGCTCGACCCGAAGCGGACCTGCCGTACATTCAGCTACTGCACGGCGCTCATGCGCGCCAAGCACAATGACTTGGGCCAGTTCGCCACGGGCTGCCCCCCGTTCGATAAGGCGGTCTACGGGCCAATCTGGCAGGAAGCGCTCGGGTCTGAACCGGGCAAGGTCACGAAAGACGCATAACCTCAATTCGCTCGCCGCTCACGATTTGGTGGGATGCTCGCGCAGGAACTCCTCGACCTGCGTTTTGAGGCCCCCCTCAACATTCAGGCCCATCGCCTTGCCTTTGGCAACGGCCTCATCGGCGGTCCAGCGGTGGAGCTTCGCCTGCTGGAGCAACACCAAGGCCGCGGCGCGACCGCCTCTTCGGCAATGGACGAGTACTTTGCCGGCGACGTGGTGATCGAGAAAGTCGCGCACCGACTTCACACCGGATTCGGTCAGCGGAGCGCCGCCGACGCCGTAATGCAAATAGTCGAGCCCAAGCGATCGCACGAATTCCCCTTCGGCGGCGGTACCGATGGGCTGCTCGGGCTCGCCGTCGTTGCGCAGGTTGATCACGCCGACGAATCCATGCTCCTTGAGTTCCTTCAGGTCGGCTTCGGTCGGCTGATCGGCGATGATGATGTGTGGTGTGACCGCGTGTTGATAGTGCATCCCGGCTCCTTCGTGTCGTCAATGTGAGCGTCGAAATCGTTTCGTTCTCCCTGAGATTATCCATCTGCGGCGCGTTCGCCAAGCAATCACTCGCGGCTTCACTCTCTTGATTCGACGCGGCCGGTGGCGTAAGGAGTGGGATGTTGAACGCGCTTGAAAACCTCTTCTCGGAGCCGTCCCGTGCGTCGATTTCCACTCTCTTTGCTTAGTTTGGTCTTCGCCCTGGCCGTGGTGCCGACCGCATGTGCGCAGAAGGCCCAAACGCCGCCGAAAGTTCCCGACACCGTCGTCTTCGAACCGGGCATCGAGTACGCCAACCCGGACGGACAGCACCTCAAGCTCGACCTGGCACGGCCGAAATCGGGCGACGGGCCGTTCCCTGCCATTCTCTGCATCCACGGCGGCGGCTTCCGCGCGGGAACGCGCGAGGGGTACGACGGGCTCTGTATCCGCCTCGCCGAGCGAGGGTACGTTGCGGTGACGGTGACCTATCGATTGGCTCCCAAATACCAGTTCCCCGCTGCGGTCCATGACGTGAAAGCCGCGGTGCGTTGGCTGCGGTCGCACGCATCGGAGTATCACATCGACCCCGACCGCATCGGCGTGACCGGCGGTTCCGCGGGCGGCCACCTCGCCCAGTTCTTGGCGGTGACGGGCGGCGTCGCCCAGTTTGAAGGCGAGAGTGGCAACCCTGGACCTTCAAGCCGGGTCGCCTGCGTCGTCAACGTCTACGGTCCCAGCGACTTCACCAAATCGTACGGCAAGAGCGTCGATGCCGCGGAGGTTCTCCCCCTTTGGCTCGGTGGCAATCTTGAAACCGCCAAGCCACGCCACATCCTCGCCAGCCCGCTCAACTGGGTCACCCCCGATGCCGCCCCGACACTCTGCATCCACGGCACCGAGGACAAGTACGTGAACCACGAGCAGGCCGTCTGGCTCGTCGATCGGCTCAAGGCCGCCGGCGTCGAAGCGGAGCTTTTGACGCTCCCCGGAGCCGGGCACGGCTTCAAGGGCGACGACGTGAAGAAGGCCGACGAGGCGCTTTTCGCGTTCTTTGACAAGCACCTCAAGCCGTCGGAGTGATCTGCACGTTAAGGCCTGCGTACCGAGAACTTGCGCAGTTTCTGAGCAGCGCGAGAACAGCGGGAGGGCGAGGCTCCGTCCGAGCCAGCCCTGTTCCGATGACGAGTCTTCGAGTCATTGGAACATCGCGTGTGGTAAGGGGGCGTCGGCTCGCGGAGATCCTGCGGCTCGAAGACTCGCCGCAGGATCAAAGCTGGCTCGGACGGAGCCTCGCCCTCCCAAATCTACCCATAAATATCCGTCAACCTGTAGACATTATCCCTGCCCGAACGCTTTACGCCAGGTCGAACAACAACACCTCGGCAGGTTGATCCGCCCGGATCGTGAGCGAAGCTTCATCGCTCAGCGCCGCACCATCGCCCGCGACGAGGGTCTCCCCACTCAATTCCACATCGCCACGAAGCACTTGCAGCCACGCATGCCGGCCGTTTGTCAACGCGTGCGAAACGGCCTCTCCCGGCTTCAGCGTGCCCAGGTAAAGACGTGCGTCCTGACGGATCGCCAAGGAATCGTCGCGCCCGTCGGGCGACGCCACAAGCCTGAGCCGCCCTTGCCGCTCCGCTGGGTCGAAAATGCGCTGCTCGTAGCTCGGCGGCAAGCCCCTGCGCTCGGGCAAGAGCCAGATCTGATACAGGTGTACCGCTTCGTTTTCGGACTCGTTCGCCTCGCTGTGCCGGATTCCCGTCCCTGCGGTCATGCGCTGCAATTCGCCCGCATGGATGACGCCCGACGAACCCAGGCTATCGCGGTGCGTCAACGACCCCTCCAGAACGTAGGTGATGATCTCCATGTCACGGTGCGGATGCATCCCGAACCCCGCGTTCGGCTGTACCCAGTCCTCGTTGATCACCCGCAACGACCGAAAACCCATCTGCTCAGGGTCGTAGTAATCGCTGAACGAAAACGTGTGGTATGTGTTCAGCCACCCGTGATCGAAATGTCCCCGATCACCCCCGCGCCGTATCCGAATCATCGTTCCCTCCCGGATCCGTTCTCCGATCCGAGCTGAATCCTACGCCCAAATCGACCAAAACCAACCGCACGAATTTAGTTTACGCGTCAACTAATTACGTGTCAAGTTTCGGCGCCATTGCGTCTGTTCGAGCCGACGGGATCCCGGTACGATCACACTGTTGAGGCCAGGACGGTCTCCCGGTTCTCGAATCGCGCAGAACCGCGCCAGCCGCGCACCGCCAATCCGAAAAACAGATAGGTGCCATGGACGTAAATGAACTCCTCGAACAGGCGCGTACCGCCCATCAAGGGGGGCAACTGCCGCGTGCTGAGGCGCTTTACCGACAGGTGATCCAGGCAGAGCCTGCGCATCCCGTGGCCTGCTATCTGCTGGGGGTGGCCTGTCACGGTCTGGCCAAAATGGAGGACGCGGAGCGTGCGTTGCGCGAGGCGGTGCGGTTGCGCCCGACCCATCCCGAGGCGTGCAATCACCTCGGGGTCGTCTGCTTGCTTCTGGGCAAGTTCGAGGAGGCCGTCGCGCGGTTTCAACAGGTCCTTCAGCAGCAGCCCGACTTCGCGGACGCTCGGAAGAATCTGGCCCGCACACGGGAGAGCGTTGCGGTGCAGCAGTGCGCGGCGGCCCTGAACGACCAGGGAGCCGCGCTCGAGGAACAGGGGAGATTCGACGAGGCGGGCAACCTCTATCAGCGCGCGTACGTACTCCAGCCCGAGACCGCCCTGTACGCCAAGAACCTCGGCGTGGTGCTCGGCAAGCTCGGTCGCTTCGAAGAGGCGCTTGCGCTCCTACGACGCGCCCTGGCGCTCCAGCCCGAGTTCGCCGAGGCGCACCTCGCGCTAGGTGCCGCACAGCACAAGCTGGGGCGCCGCGTGGAGGCGTTCCACGCCTATCAGAATGCGATCAGGATCAAGCCCGAGCTCGTCTCCGCGCACAGCAACCTGGGCGACCTGCTGGTCAAAGCCGGTGAAATGGACGCCGCGATAGAGAGTTACCGGCGTGCGATCGCGCTCCGGCCCGAGTTCGCCCCTGCGCACAACAACCTGGGGATCGTCCTGAGCGAACTGGGCAAGCTCGACGAGGCGATCGCCTCATTCCGCCACGCCTTGCGGTTGAAGCCCAACTTTCTCGACGCGCAGAGCAACCTGCTCAAGGGCCTCAATTACCACCCCAAATCGACCCACGCCACGCTTCTCGACGAACACCGCCACTGGCAGACCATTTACGGACCGACGGCAGTCGTCGGACCCGCCCCCGGCCACGACCGCACACCGGACCGGCCCTTGCGCGTCGGCTACGTCTCACCCGACTTCCGCATTCACGCCGTGTCGTACTTCTTCGAGCCCATCCTCGCGCACCATGACCGCCGGCGCGTCGAGCCGATCTGTTATGCGGAGGTCGCCTCGGGCGATTCGATGACCGCCAGGCTCCAGGAACTCGCCGCCGGCTGGCGTGTGACGACCACCCTGTCCGACACCCAGCTCACCGAGCAGATCCGTCGCGACCGCATCGACATCCTGGTCGACCTCGCAGGCCATACGTCCGGCAACCGCCTCGGCGTCTTCCTGCGCAAACCCGCCCCAATCCAGATGACGTACCTCGGTTATCCCAACACCACCGGCTTGACCACGATCGATTACTTACTCACCGACGCCCTTGTCGATCCGCCTGGAGAACCGACCTGGTCGACCGAGGAGCCTTACCGGTTACCTGGCGTTTTCTGCTGCTATACGCCCGCGCCGGACGCTCCCGACGTGGCTGCTCCTCCCGAAGCGCGCCTGGGCCATGTGACGTTCGGCTCGTTGCACAAGCTCTCCAAGCTCAACGAGTCGGTCCTCGACCTCTGGTGCGAGCTGCTCCGCGCGGTCCCTTCGGCCCGTCTGCTGCTGTTCCGCAACAACCTGACCGGCAGCCGCCGCGACGACTTACGCCGGCATTTCCAGCGTCAGGGGATCGCCGACGACCGCGTGGAGATGCGGCACGCCAAGGAAGGGGGCAGCCACCTTCCTGTGTATCACTCTGTCGACATCTCGCTCGATGTCTTCCCCTGGTGCGGACATACCACGGCGTGCGAGTCGCTCTGGATGGGTGTTCCCGTCATCACCCTGTCGGGTGACCGCCACGCCGGGCGGATGACGGCCAGCGTGCTTCACTCGCTCGGCCTTGCGGACTGGGTCGCGCACTCCCCGGCCGATTACATCGCGATCGGACAGCGAATGGCTAGCGATCCCGCAGCGCTCGCCCAGCTTCGGGGCGCGCTGCGCGATCGAATGCGCCAGTCGCCCGTCTGCGACGGCAAGACCTGGACCGCGGGCCTGGAGGACGCCTATCGCGAGCTTTGGCACCGCTGGTGCAACCGCTGATCGCTCCGTTGCGGAGCCGAGGTGTCACACGCCGCCCAGTATGGTGTCGACTCGCAAGAACACGAGGAACTTGATCACGATCACGCAAGCGACCACGACGGCGGCCACGATGGCAAGGGTTGAAACGTAGGCAGACGGAAGGATCTCGAGCCGTTCGTCCTCATCGCTGATCCGCTTCAAGCTCTGGTGAGGGAACGGACGGTTTTCCTGATAGAGCGCCACTGAAATCCGCAAGGCCCTCATGGGATCCTGCATCTCGGCGACAATGGCGGCTCCCTCGTCAACCGCGGTCGGGCCGCCGGCGCTCGAGGCGCGGTGGGGCTCGCTGCTCTTGACGGCATCCTCACGCACGAGAGCCTTTGGGGAACGTTGCCCCCAGACGGCCGCCTTGAAGAACTCGAAGGGACACGTCTCAGGGAAGACCAGACGGACGCGCTGATCGCCGTCCTCCCTGGTCGAAACACCGACAACTTGCCCCCGGACCCACTCCGAGCAGACCCCGCCCGAAAGACAGACCCAGACGTCGCCTCCGTGCCAGTTCGCGCCGTTCAGAATCAGCGCCGCTCCGCCACTGCTGATATCATCTAAATGCGCGGAGACCGTCTCGTATTGCGACCCTTCCCACCAGCCCAAATTGGCGTCTTCGGTCGTTGGACGGTACCTCGGCTCTTTGCGACGATCATCGTTAAGTGCCTTGACTGCATCGACTTCGGAGAGCGTTGGATCCGCGGCCATTACCATCGTCGGCCTCGTTTCGCGACGGGAATCCTCAAGGGATTCACCCGGTACCGCAATCCGTCACGGGACACTCCCACTTCAACCAGTTAGGTTGCCGAAGTGGAGATGTCAACGAAAGCTGAGGTTATTGCGCGGCGGCGGGAACGCAATGACATCAGGAGCGCTGCCCCGACGACCGGTCGCAGGGGCACACTCGCCTTATCAACCGTGATCACACCTTGATGGTAAAGTTGATCGTAAACGGCCCCGTGCGGGAGCTGCCGCTAATCTGCGCGGTGAACGAACCGCTCAGGCCCGCAGCGGATCCGCTGACCGACCGCGCCCTGCCGTGTAAGGTCGCCGTGAAGCTGCCGTTCGGGTTGGTGCGGCCCTTGCCCGTGTATTGGACGGAAACGAGGTCGGTCGTCCCCCGGATCATCGCCGAACCTTGCCTGTAGGTGTCGTTGCTCGACCCGTTCTTGAGCAAATGGCTCGTGATGACGTGCTGTCCCGTCCCCTTACCGTCGCCGATGATGTTGGCCTTCCCTTTTCCGGAGTAGGTCACGAGCTCGGAATTGGGTGAAAGCTGCGTAATTCCGGTAACGGTGCCGTTGATAAAACCTTTGATCGCCGGGATGGCAAATGCTTCGACAATTCGAGCCGCCCGCTCCGAAAGAGCGGGGACCGCGGTGCTCAACAGCGTGCGCGATTCCACGGCTTCAACGATCAGCGCCCTGGTCTTTCGACTCCGGTGGTTTCGGTTCATGGGCTTCTCCCAGGTGTCGGCTTCGACGGGAACGCGATGGTTCGCGGACGTCGCGACGAACGGCCATTGGCAAGATAAATATAGGTGATTAGACGAGAAGATGCGAGCCGGAAGCAAACTTTTCGCGCCCGCTACCGACCAGGAGACGCGACAACGGGACAGTCAGCCTGCGGGCTCGTGGGGGTTCAGCCGAGGCCGATTCGATTGAGCTCTTACACTAACCCGAAGCGCCATCGAGGAATGATTATATAACACCATCGCTCGTGCTTCGGGTTAGTATTGGGGATTCGCCGCCAGGGTGCGCGCGACGCGGGCGTAAGCTGCTGTAGGACGAATTCGTTCGTAGTCAGGAGCACCGCCGGCCGGGGCGGCATCGCTCTTGCACGCTGTTCGCCACGGAGGCCCTCGGCGGAGCAGATATCTTGGTCCTGAATTCGCTTCTGTTGTTCATTCCGGTCGCGCTGGCTCTCAAATGGTATGGCGCCAACCCGCTCGTCGTCTTCGCCGCCTCGGCGCTGGCGATCGTCCCGCTGACGGCGATCATCGGGCGCGCCACCGATAATCTCGCCGTCCGTCTCGGCGAGACCTTGGGCGGGCTGCTCAACGCCACAATGGGCAACGTTCCCGAGATGGTCATCGGCCTTTTCGCGCTGCACCGCGGGCTTCAGACCGTCGTGAAGGCATCGATGACGGGTTCGATTCTCGGCAACGTCCTGTTCATTCTGGGAGTTTCGCTCATCGCGGGGGGTACTCGCTTCGACGTTCAGCGGTACAACCTCCATCTTGCCGGGGTGAATGCGAAACTCCTGCTCCTCGCGGCCATCGGTCTGATCGTGCCATCCCTTTTCCACTTCACGTCCGGCAGCGACCGTCGAATCAGCCTCGAGATCTCGGCGATCCTTCTCACCGCCTACGTGGCGAGTCTCGCGTTCACGCTCGTCACGCACCGGCGGCTCTTCACGCGCAATGAGCCGGAGGGGCCCATGGAGACGGGCCACGAACCCTGGAGCGTCGGCCGGGCGCTCGGCGTCCTCGGTGTCACTTCGCTGGCGCTCGCCGTGATGAGCGAGGCGCTCACCGGAGCGGTCGAACCGGCGGCGAAGCTTCTGGGGCTGTCGCCGATTTTCGCGGGGATCTTCCTGCTCGCCACGGTCGGTAACATCTCCGGGCTGATCAACGCCGTCCAGTTTGCCCGACGGAACAGGACCGACCTGACCGTATCGCTCACGCTCGGCGGCGGGACGCAGGCCGCCCTTTTGGTCGCGCCGGTGCTGGTCTTTGCCAGCCACTGGCTGGGCCACCCGATGGACTTGCTGTTCAGCCGGTTCGAAGTCGTCTCGATCGCGATCGCGGTTCTGATCGGCAGACACATCACGATTGACGGCGAGTCGAACTGGCTGGAAGGGATGTTGCTGGTCTGCGTCTACGCGATCCTGGGCGTCGGCTTCTATCATCTGAATGCGCCTTAAACCCCAGCGAATTCTTCGTAGAAATGCACAAGGTCGATGTCGGGATAGGCGTATCGAGTCCCTGCCAGCGCGAATCCCCCGACCTGGTAGGCGCGGAAGCCGGCCCGGGCAATCAGCCGCGCCGTGAGGGCGCCGTGCGCCGCGGGAAGCAAGAGGGGGCCGCTCTCACCAAGGAGAGTCTTCCAACTGGTACGTGTCGAAGGGGAAATCGCGGGGAAATCGTTGCGCAACAAGACGCATACCTCCCGATTCGATTCCTCCTTGGGGCTGCACTTCGCGCGCCGTCCAGACGTTTCGTACTGATGCGCGAGCGCGGAATGCCGTTTGCTCGTGATGAGCGGCGGCGTCAACCTCTCACGATCGGTTGCACATACTCGCAAAACAACCAAGGGACCAATCATGACGCTCGAATCTTTGCGTGATCTGCTCGTCGAGCAGCTCCAGGATCTCTACGATGCCGAGAACCGAATCACCAAGGCTTTGCCCAAAATGGTGAAGGCCGCGACCGCGCCCGAACTGAAGGCCGCGTTTGAGAAGCACCTCGCCGAGACCGAAACCCACGTCGACCGACTGGAGCAGGCCTTCGAGGCGCTTGGCGAGAAGGCGAAGAAGAAGACATGCCAGGCGATCAAGGGCATCATCGAGGAGGGCGAAGAGACGATCAAGGAGGACGCTGAACCCGAGGTGAGGGACGCGGCATTGATCGCCGCTGCCCAACGTGTCGAGCATTACGAGATGGCGGGCTACGGCACCGTTTGCACTTATGCCAAGCTTCTGAAAGAGCGAGTCGTCCTCCAGCTCCTGAAGCAGACGATGGCCGAGGAGGTGGCGACGGATAAGGCCCTGAGCGAGCTTGCCGAGAGCACGATCAACCTACAGGCGGTCTGACGATCGCGAGGGCGGCCCAATGTCTCGAAATGAAGACCTTCATGGGAACGCGCCGGACAAGGCCGCGGCCGCCCTGATCCTCATCGACGTCATCAACGACCTCGAGTTCTCGGACGGAGAGGAGATCCTGAGGTACGCGTTGCCGATGGCGCGCAATCTCGTGGCGCTGAAGAAGCGGGCGAAGGACCTGGGCATCCCTGCTGTCTATGTCAACGACAACTTCGGCCGGTGGCGGTCGAATTTCCACACCCAGGTCGAACATTGCCTCAAGGACGCCGTAAGAGGCCGGCCTGTTGCCGAGCTCCTCGTCCCCGACCAGGACGACTACTTCGTCCTGAAACCGAAACACTCGGGGTTCTTCTCGACGACCCTCGACATCCTGCTGGAATACCTCGGGGCCGAGACACTGATCGTCACCGGCATCGCCGCCAATATCTGCGTCCTCTTCACGGCGAACGATGCCTACATGAGAGATTACCGCCTGTTCGTCCCTGGTGACTGTGTCGCGTCCAACACGGAGCAGGAGAACAAGCACGCTCTCGAACAGATGGAGAAGGTCCTGAAGGCCGATATACGACCCTCGGCCAGCCTCGACCTCGAATCGGTCCTCAAGCCCTCCTGAGATCGTTCGGAAGACGTGCCGCGCCTCTGAGAGTCTGTCCCGGAAGTGAAGCGGAGCCGAAAAAGGGGGACCGGCTCCGAGTCTTCGAGGTGCCTGTCCCCCTTTTCCGGCGGAGCGAGAAGCGTGGAAATGGGGACTGGCACCGTCCGAAGACGTCCGGAGCCAGTCCCCATTTCCACGCTTCTCGCACTATTGGGACAGACTCTGAGAGCTCAGGCCCCGAGCGCCATGACCTCGGTGTCTTCAAGAGCCGCGACAGGCTCTGGGAAAAGCGGCAGTGGCTTCTCGGCGGGTGGATTCTTCAGAACGGCAGGGGTTTTCCCGGTAAGGACGGCAAGCTTACGACGAAGCCGCGCGCTCACACCGGCGTGCGCGGCCTGGCTCTGAAGCGCGTGGTAAAGCACGGGGCCGAACTCCTGACCATACTTTAGAATGTAGTTCTCCAGACATCTCATTACGTTATCTCCTCGATCGAGCGGGCCGATCATCTCTTCGATTCTTGGTTCCTTTTATAAATACTCTTCTGCCCTGACTTTAGTTCAGATTCCGGGGTGAGGAACAGGAGCGGCGGGCCAGGCCGTAATCGCGATTCGAACAACCGGCCAAACTCGCCACGAACACCTCGGCGGCGCTCGTGAAACGCTTCGTCCAGGCTCGTTCGGCGAAGGATGATCTCCCGGGCGTGGGTGTACGCGATGCACCCGGCATTCGGGCGTCCCCTGGTGATCACCCACCCGCTCGGCCGGCGTCCCTGAGCCACAGGCTGAGCTCAGACCAGGCATTGTGGGGACGCCGAACCAGAAACTCGCACGGCTGCGTTGAAGCGAGCGTCCTTTCCTCGCTCCTTCGTCCGGCGCTCGCACCACGGCTAAAGACTGCCCGCGTCGACTGGAATATCTGGCCGATGGAGAAGACCAGCGGTAACGGATCCGCCTGGGCCATGGCTGCCTCGGCGAAATTGCGGTGGGCAGCGAGCCTGATATTTCTCTGGACTTTGTCCAAGCTAGGAAAACTGAGACAACCTCGGCGACCCCACAAACTGCGGCTCGCACCGTGCGCAAGCGGTTTTCCGAGCCTGGGAAGCCTACTTTCTCACGCCCGTAAGCTCGCCTGCGCGATCACATGCAACCATGCCGACGTCAGAATCAATTTGTCCCACGGGATGTCGCATTAGATGCGTCGGCGTACTAACTTAGGACAGATCGACGAGGCTTCGCTAACCAAACATCCTTGAATCTACACCGTATTATATCGGCGTGGCACGATCGTTGCCTTGCCCATATTCCGTCTTCCCGGGCCGGTTGTGCCCGGCACCAGTCCTGCGAGGGAACGTCGCACGAGCCGCTGAATCGCACCTTACGAGCAGTCGCAATCATGGCCGCGTTTGCGCGGTTCCATTCCGCTCCGCGCTGGTGTTTCGCCGGACATCGGAACGCGACGATAGGGCGGGTGCGCCCTCTGTCGGCGAGGGATCCAGGAGGGGTCCGCTGGCTCAGATCACCGGGAGGATGGACAACATCGTGGCACCAAGTGACGGAGTAAACAGAGATGAACATCGTGAAGATCCTTCGTTCTGACGCTGAAACCCGCCGCCGTCCGGTACGTGCGGCGCTGGCACTCGAGGGGCTTGAACAGCGCACAGTGCTCTCGCACATGAGCGTGATGCCGGCGAGCGTGAATGTACGCGGCCACATCAACGTCCAAAACAACCAGGGCGACAACAATAACGGCGGAGGCTCATCGGCGTTGGGCGGCGTGACCGGCGCAGTGCAGTCACTCGAGAACCAACTGCAGACCGCGGTGAAGAGCGTCACCACGGACCTCAACCAGATCCTCGGCAGCGTTTCGTCGACGCTCCACAGCGCGACCGGCAGCATCGGCCAGTTGGCGGGCTCGGTGCAAAGCACCATCGGACACGTCACCGGCGACCTCTACGGCCTGATCGGCCCAATTTTGAGCGACAGCGGCCTGCTCAGCGGCGGCACCGCCAATCTCGGGAAACTGGCGAGCGACCTGACCGGCGCCTTGACCAAGGTGACCAACGACGTGACCGGGCTGGCCAGCACGATCAACACCACGCTCACCGGCGTGACGAGCAAGCTGCAAGACCTGCTGAACAACACCTCGCTGCCCTCCACCGTCGAAGGCGAAATCAACACGCTGATCGGCCAGATCAATAAGGTGGCCACCGGCGCCACCACTGCACTCGATGGCGCGCTGGCCGGCGTCAGCAGCGGGATCGGCACCCTGCTCAGCGACGTGACCGGTGCCCTCGGCGGCGGAACCCCTGATGTCGGCAAACTGATCGGCTCGGTCTTCAACGACTTGAGCAGCACGGTCAACACCCTCAACCAGGCCCTGAGCGGCGTGGCAGGCACTGTTGGGGGTTTGACCGGCGATCTCGCGAACACCGTCAAGAGTGTGTTCGGCGACGTGACCTCGCTGCTTGGCCAGGTCAACCAGGAACTGAACACCGTGACCGGCGACATCAACTCACTGGTGAGCGGCCTCACGACGGCCATCGGCGGCGGCACGAACAACGTGAGCTCGCTGCTCAACAACGTCACGACCGACATCGGCACGCTGCTCGGCGATGCCGGCACTCTGGTCAACACAACCACGACGAGCCAGGTTAACAACGCCGTCGGCACCCTTACCGGCGGCGTGACCTCGCTGCTTGGTGGTCTCGGCCTGTAAAATCCCGGCGCAATCTCGGGCCGGGCGCGTCGACGGTTCCCCCGTCGGCTGTCGCCCGGCCTTAATCCGTGTTTGGGCTCGCCGCGCGGCGCGCACGAGGCCGCCGCGATCGCCCTTCAAAGTCCAGGACACGCATTGGGGGTGCGGAGCAGAGACACTCGGGACCGCCTTGAAGTGCATGTGCTTTCCTCCTCAGTCGAGACGACTCGCGTGGCCGCTGTGGGTCAACGATCGATGAGCCGGAGAAACCCATGAAGTCGCGCGACAGTATCAAGGACGTCTGGGGAACTCGCACTCCGTACTTCGGCGAGGCCGAATGGCCCGTCCGGGTCGACGCGCGGACCGACGAGGAACCCGAGCGCTGGGTTCAGTCGTGCTGCGTCCTGTGCACCAACGGTTGCGGTCTGGACATCGGTGTCAAAGGGGGCAGGATCGTGGGCGTTCGCGGCAGGGCCGACGACCGCGTCAGCCACGGACGCCTCGGACCCAAGGGACTCAACGGCTGGCAGGCCAACGCCAGCCGCGACCGACTCACCCGGCCGCTCATCCGGGACGGCAGGAAGCCCGGCGGAGCGCTCCGCGAGGCGTCGTGGGACGAGGCGATGGATCGGATCGTCGGCCGCTGCAAGGAAGTACGCGAAAAGTACACCTCAGGCGCCGTGGGCTTTTACAACTCAGGCCAGCTCTTCATCGAGGACTACTACACCCTCAGCGTGGTGGCCCATGCCGGCCTGGGCACCAAGCACGTCGACGGCAACACCCGGCTCTGTACCGCGACCGCCTCGTTCGCACTCCGCGAGACCTTCGGCAACGACGGCAACCCCGCCAGTGTGACCGACTACGACGTCGCCGACTGCATCGCTCACTTCGGGCACAACGTCGCGGCCACCCAGACCGTGGCCTGGATGCGCATCCTCGACCGACGACGCGGTCCGAACCCGCCGAAGCTCGTCGTCGTTGATCCCAGGCGCACCGACACGGCCAAGGAGGCCGACGTTCATCTCGCTCCCCGTGTGGGTACGAATGTGGCCGTCATGAACGGACTCATCAACCTGATCATCCGCCAGGGCAACGTCGATCAGGACTTCATCGACAATCACACCGTGGGCTTCGAGAGACTGCGGGATGTCGTGGCGAAGTACCCGCCCGAGCGGGTGGAGGAGATCACCAGCATCCCAGCCGATCGGCTGCACGAAGCCGCACGAGTTCTCGGCTCGGCGCAGCGATTGATCTGTACCGTGTTGCAGGGCTTCTACCAGGCGAGCGAGGCGACTGCCGCGGCCTGCCAGGTGAACAACCTCGTGCTCATCCGGGGGATGATCGGCAAGCCCGGGTGCGGGGTGATCCAGTCCAACGGCCAGCCCACGGCGCAGAACACCCGCGAGACCGGCTGCGACGGCGACTTCCCGGGCTTCCGCAACTGGAACAACCCCCGACACGTCGCGCAGCTCGCCCGCGTCTGGAACGTCGAGCCGCACACGATCCCCGCCTGGGGACCGCCCACACATGCCCTGCAGATCTTCCGGTTGGCCGAGGAGGGCTCCATCAAATTCCTCTGGGTGGTGGCGACGAACCCCGCCGTCTCCCTGCCGGAGCTCCACCGTATCCGGCGCATTCTGGAACAGGAACGGCTCTTCGTCGTCGTCCAGGATGCCTTCCTCACCGAGACGGCAATGCTGGCCGACGTCGTCTTGCCGGCGGCGCTCTGGGGCGAGAAGACCGGGACGTTCACCAACTATGAGCGCACCGTCCACATCGCCCACAAGGCCATCGAGCCGCCGGGCGAGGCCAGGGCGGACATGGACATCTTCCTCGACTTCGCCCGCCGCATGGACTTCCGGGACAAGGACGGCGGGCCTCTGCTGAAATGGTCGGATTCCGAGGGGGCGTTCGAGGCATGGAAGGCCTGCTCGAAGGGCATGCCGTGCGACTACAGCGGCCTGAGCTACGCCAAGCTCAGCGCCCGGTCCGGCATTCAGTGGCCCTGCAACGAGCCCTACCCCGAAGGCAAGGAACGGCTCTACGACGACTTCCGCTTTCCGACCGGCTACGACGACTGCGGCGACTTCGGCCACGACCTCGAGACGGGGGGGCATATCCTGCCGGTTGATTACAAAGCCAACGACCCCGCTGGCCGCGCATGGCTGAAGCCCGCCGAATACCATCCGCCGCACGAGGAGCCGGACGAGGACTACCCGTTCGCCCTGACCACTGGCAGGATCGTCTACCACTTCCATACCCGGACCAAGACGGGCCGCACGCCCGAGCTGCAACAAGCGGCACCCGAGGCGTTCGTCCAGATCCACGAGGCGGATGCCGAGCGCCTAGGCATCATGGAAGGGGATATGGTGGAGATCACGTCGCGTCGGGCGACAGTGCGTGCGACGGCCCAGATCGGCGACATCCTCCCGGGGCACGTCTTCATCCCGTTCCATTACGGTTACTGGGACGACCCCGAGTCGGATCGCTACGGCCCGGACGGGCACGCCCACGCGGCCAATGAACTGACACTCACGGCCTGGGACGTCGTGAGCAAGCAGCCGAGCTTCAAGTATGCCGCGGTGAAGGTCACCAAGGCCGGCCACACGTCGCTCGCCGCGAAGGTCGTCGGAGCGGCGTCGCAGGTGGCCGACCGCGCCTCGGCGCTCGCCGACGCCGTCATGGGCGGGACTCATGGGAAGGAGCGGAGTCACTTGGCCGACTACCTGGGCTTCCTGAAGGACGCGAACGAGGAGTTTGCCACGGCCTGCGAGCATCTCTCCTCACAGCACGTGCAGAACGCCGAGATCCGGGAGGGGGCAAAGCTCATCGGCAACTTCTCCCGACGCGCCATTGAGAGCCTGGGCCCATTCCTCGAGAAGTACGGCGACCGATCGCAGCAGGAGCCCAGAGAGCTGCGGCGTGCCCTCTTTCCGAAGCCGCGGGCCGGGGGCTTCGGGCTGCTCAGGGACCTGCACTCGCTGTATGTTCTCGCGGCCGATGCCCACGTCGCGGCAAAGGTCGTGGATGACGCCGCCAGGGAGCTGCGGGATGACGCGCTGCACGAGCTCTGCCTGCACCTGAACGGACAAAATCAACGTCAGCAGGCGTGGGTCGACACCATGATCAAGGAGAGCGCCCCCCAATCCGTGGTCGTCCCCTCGTAGCATCAGCCGCGGCGCGTTCGGGACGGAGTGCCTCTCTCCTCGCGACCGCGGGTTTCGTCCCTGGACGAGGGGAGCGTCGATTTCCATCACCCGCTTGAACCAGTGCAAGTCCCCCTGGATCTGTCCGTCGGGCAATTCGCTGACCGCAACGCCGAGTTTTTTGGCGGGCGGGTCCTACTTCAAGACGAGTCTTACCTCGGTCGCGCGCCCGTCGGACATCGGGACGAAATGGACCAGGCTTGCATTGTCCACATCGGTGTTTCCCAGCGCGCGTCAACCGATCACCGTATTCTCACGCGTAATGACGATCTCCGCGTCCCACCCGACCGGTACTTCCAGACGACCCTTCGCGATTCCGTGGTAACGGATCGAGGTACGCGACGTTCGTTGCCGCCTCCAGCACACGACGAACTGCCAGGAAAAAAAATCGCGCCGCCGCACAGCCTTCCCTGTTCCACAAAGATGCTGTCGCGGCGGCGCGAATTGATCGGTGGCTGGCCGGGCGGGAGAGAGTCGTCGTGGTGCCCCCGGACCAAACGCCGGGGTGTAAACTACCCGAGGACGAGTTCAGTTTGGAATAGGGAAAGTACGCAAAATGCATGCGGGTTTTTCCCGGATCCTATGGAACCCGGACGGGACCGCCGGGCCGGTCTTCGCGAGCGAGGTGGGATCGGTCGCCAGCCTCGCCTGGACCGCTGACGGTAAGTGGCTGCTCTCGGGCAGTTGGGATTGGAAGGCGAGAACCTGGGAATCCGATGGCAAGCCGGGTGCGGTCGGGATTGCGGGAGCTGCCCTGGCGGCGGCGTGGGCGCCCGACGGCCGTAGCTTCGCCGCGGCGGGGGGGCGATTCCTCAAGGTTTGGCAATCCGACGGCACTCCCCTCATCTCGCTCGAGGGACGGGGCGGGGGCAATATCCTTTGGGACCACGATGGCACCCGGCTGGCCCTGGCGAGCGGCACCGCGGCCACGGGCCTCGTAAGTCTCTCGGCCGATGGCCGGCGCGGCCCGGTCTTGCGTCCCCCCTGGAACAATAACACGATCTCCCCGGTCGCCGGGCGCGCCGCGTGGTCGCCGGACGGAAAATGGATCGCGGTCTACGGATTTGACGGCGGTGAAAGCCGGATCGCGCTGTTGGACGCCGACGGGCGTCCGGCGCGGACGTTCCCCGAAAACCAGGGACATAACGTCACGGCGCTGGCCTGGAGCCCGGACAGCCAGCGTTTGGCGGTCGCCCACGAGGATTGGGGGGTGCGGGTCTGGAACGTCGACGGAACGCGCAGCGCAGAGCATGAGGCGGGGACTCACGTGTGGTCTCTCGCATGGGACCCCAAGGGAGAGTGGCTGGCGACCGGCGGCGGTGATGGCAAGATCCGTCACCGGCAAGCCAACGGCACGGCCGGTCCCGTCCTCGAGGGACACACCGGACCGGTGTGGGGCCTTTCCTGGAACCCCAACGGCAAGACGTGACCTCAGCGGGCAACGATGGCACGATCCGGCTCTGGGAGCCAGGGGGCCGGTCCAAGACGGTCTTCACCGCACCCTCAGCGCTGTATGCGGTGGCATGGGACCCAAGCGGGAAGCGGTTCGCCAGTGGTGACCCCAACGGGGGCGTGCGGCTCTGGTCGGCCGAAGGCGAGGCCCTGTGAACGCTGGTCGACCACGACCGGACCATCGTATCGATCGCGTGGGACCCGCGCGGTGAGCGACTGGCGACGTCGGATCATTCCGGCAAGCTTACCCTCTGGGACTCGGCCACCCGCGCTCCGCTCTGGTCCGCCATTCCCCTGAGCGACGACCACGTCGCCGTCTTTAGCCCCGCCGGCGAGCTGCTCTACGGCGACCCCAAGCGCGTGGAGAAGGACCTCGTCTACACGGTCGAAAACGCGCGAGGCGGTCTCGACCTCCTGACCCACTCCGCGTTCCTGAAGCGAGTCGAGTCACTCCAGGCTGGAAAGCGACAGGAGTAGGGAATGATGGCCGCGCCCAGGCATTCCAGCGCAACTTACACCAGGTCGTGCTCCCCGATTCCGTGCGCGGCCATGATCTTCCAGGGCTGGCGGGTCAGGTTCTGACGGCAGAAGCAGTCGGTTTTTTGGGGGTTGGCATAAGACGTTGGGGTACGGGATGTTAGCGTGACAAGGACCAACCCGATGTATACATCTGCGCCCCTGGGAAACTTGCGAAATTGACTACGAAAGGTTAGCCTGACCCGGTTCCCCTCGATTTTTCGTTGCGTAAAAAACTTCCTGGCGCCCAAGAGATTGTGCGTGAATGTGGGAGACCTGGGGTGGCCGGGGCAGAGGAGGCCAGAAGGCCGACGTGCCCCGGAAGCGTCGCGCGGCCCACCGGGGCACGGGGAGCTGCGCTCCGCTTTGCCCCGGCCA
>DAIDJG010000306.1 GCA_027451445.1 Singulisphaera sp. | reverse complement strand
GCGGCGCGAGGCCCACCGGGATTGAGCGATCGCCCTCGCCGGTGGGCCTCGCGCCGCTGCGCGGCGTTCCGACCCACCCTACACCGAACGCTCGCGATCGCTAGACACCGTGCGCAATCCAAGCGTTGCACGCTCTAGGCTCGGAATCGAGTCGGGAGTTAGGATGAATCCACGCCGATCGTAAATCACGCTACGCACACCGAAGGTGCCTCGCTTATGAACGCGTTTGTTGATCGATCCCCGTGCTGGCTCTGGTGCATCAGCGCGTGGATACTCGCGTACGGCGATTCTCCGCCGGTTCTCGGCCAGGAGCCGTCGGCACGGCAAGAGTTAGCGATTCGTCGCATCGAAGAAGCGGGGTCGAAGGTGGTGCGGGACGAGAACGGCGTCGGCAAGCCAGCCATCGAGGTGGACATCGCGACCGGCGCCAAGAGGATCTTCCCGTCGCTGGCCGATTTGCCGGAACTTCGGGTTTTATACGCGCGACTTACGGAAGTTAGCGATGATAACCTGAAGCACATTGAAGGGCTGACCAAGCTCGAGCGACTCGCAATCTCCCACGCCCGTGTAACGGACAAGGGCCTTCAGCACCTCCGCAACCTTAAGAACCTCCGAATGCTCAACATCGGGGGAAACTCGGTCAGTGACGCGGGTCTCGTCTATCTCGAGGGGATGTCCAGGCTCCAGATTCTCACCTTGGACCAGACTCAGGTCAGCGACACCGTTTTGCGTCATTCGCACGCGTGGCCCGAATTGGAGGTCCTGAACCTCAATGGGTGCAAGATCACGGACGACGGTATGGCCCATTTGAAGGAGAAACGCAATCTTCGCCAATTGCGACTGGCCGAAACTCAGGTTACCGATGCCGGACTCGAACATCTCGCAGGCTTGACCGAGTTGAGAATCCTCTGGTTACCCGACGCTGGGGTAACCGACAAGGGGCTGAGTTCCCTGAAAGGTCTCTCAAGGCTCGAGGAGTTCATCGTCCACAGTGACAAGATCACCGACGGAGGACTGCACAATCTTGAGGCCTGGAAAAGCCTCCGGAAACTGAGTCTAGCGGGAACCAGTGTCACCGACTCAGGCCTCATGCATCTGGCAGGACTGAAAACCCTCCGAGAGGTCTTTCTCAACAAGACTTATGTCACGCAAAAAGGGGTTGAACGACTGCAAGCCGGCTTACCCGAGGCAAAGATTCACCGCTGATCCGTCTGAGAACGCGAGGTTCGGCCCGCACGACGTGAACTCCTACCGAAGGAAGCCGCGGACGCTCACCGAGAATTCACTTGTAGTGCGTTCACTCGCACCGGTATTACTGAACGCCCGGAAAATGAACCACGCGGCATACCTGCCTTGCTCGATCGGGAATCATCGGTAGGTTAGCGCACTTTATACAACCAAGAGTTGACACCATGAAGAATCCTCGAACATTTCTGCCGCTCCTTCTTCTTGTCGTCTGCACCGCGCCCGTGCGGGCCGCCGATCTCGTGGCGCTCTCACCTCAGACCTGGCACGAGTACGTTCCGCAGGGAAAAGAAGTCGATGCAATCTACGGCGACTTCGTCCTGCGCAACGACCAGCTCGTCGCGGTCGTCGCCCATCCCAGGCGGGGACGGAACGCCAACATGACCGTGCGCGATGTCGGCGGCTGCCTGATCGACCTCACGCGGCGCGACCGCCAGAGCGATCAGCTCTCGGCCTACTATCCCGGGGCGCAGCTTCGTGAGCTGAGGTTTGGTGGGATCAACGTCGAAGCGCCGGAGACCTACGACGCGAGTGAGCTCGACCGCGTGTTTGTCCGCGGCCACCGCGTGACGATCCGCCTGGTCGCCGCGCCTCGGGAGAAAGAGCCGGACACCGAGGTCTCGTACACGCTCGAAGACGGCAAGCCGTACGTGGAGCTCTCGACGACATTCACCAACCGCGGCAAGTCGCCGGTGGACGTGGAGCTCGTGGACGCGATCCGCGCCGACCGGTCGTTCGAGCATGGACCCGACGGCGCAGCCGACCTCTTCTGGGCCTACGACAAGCACTTCGGCCAGGCGTACGGCGTACTCGGCGAGGGACACGTCGTGCTGGGCTCGAACGCGCGCCAGCTTATGGTTCGCTACCGGAACGCCGAGGGTAAGACGGTCGTCTCGCTCGCGCCCGGTGCGTCGTATCGACTGACTCGCCGCATCGTTCCGGGCGCGAATCTGTTCGATCTGAAGCGGGTCGCCACCGAATGGGGCGGCAAGCCCGATCGGTCCGTAGGGGTGACCGTGAAGGACACGGCAGGGAAGCCGATCGTTGGCGCGGACGTCGTCCTCACCGTCGGCGATAAGCGCAACGCATGGGGTCGAACCGATGATCGCGGCGAGTTGTCGGTTCTGATGACCGCCGGCACGCTCAGCATCTCGGCGCTGGGGCACGGCAAGAAGGAGGTTCCACTCTCCGCGGACGCCGGTCCCACGCTTGCCGTCGAACTTCCCGAGGCCGGTGCTGTCGTCGCCCGGATCAGCGACGAGCAGGGCGGCCCCATCCCCTGCAAAATTCAGTTCATCGGCCGCGAAGGGACGCCGACTCCCGACTTCGGGCCGGACAGCGGTGAGTTCGCCATCAAGAACGTGTACTACAGTCCCGACGGCCAGTTTCGACGCGTGCTCGACCCGGGCTCGTACGACGTGATCGTGAGCTATGGGCCGGAATATAATGCAGTGTTCACTCAACTCGACGTACAGCGAGGCAAGGAGACTTCCCTGGCGGCGAAGCTGATCCGCGCGGTGAAGACCGACGGCTGGATCAGTGCCGATTTTCACAGTCACTCCAGCCCGTCGGGCGACAACACGTCGAGCCAGCTCGGAAGGGTGCTCAACCTGCTTTGCGAGCACGTCGAATACGCCCCCTGCACCGAGCACAACCGCCTCTCGACCTACGACCCGCACCTGAAGCGCCTGGGGGCCGAGCGGCGAATGGGTACCTGCGTGGGCATCGAGCTGACGGGAAGCCCCTTGCCGCTGAACCACCAGAACGCGTTCCCGCTGGTCCTTCGGCCGAACACGCAGGACGGTGGCGGGCCGACGGCGGACTCGGACCCCGCCATCCAGATCGAGCGCCTGGCGCTCTGGGACGGCGCTAGCGACAAGCTCGTGCAGGTCAATCACCCCGACATCGGCTGGATGTTCCGCGACCGCAACGGCGACGGCGAACCCGACTCCGGCTTCAGCGGCATGTTCGGCCACATGGACGTCATCGAGGTCCATCCGCTCCGCACGATCTTCGGCGACGCGCTCGTCCCCTACGAGGGGCGGATGCAGAACAACACGATCCGCAACTGGCTCCAGCTTCTGAACCAGGGCCGGCGCATCCCCGGCGTGTCGAACACCGACGCCCACTACAACTTCCACGGCTCGGGCTGGCTGCGGAACTATCTCAAGAGCCCCACCGACGACCCGGCCGAGATCCGCGCTCTCGACGTCGTGCACGCCGCCGAGCGCGGGCATCTCGTGATGTCGACCGGCCCGTTCCTGGAGGTCAAACTTCGCGCCGGCGAACGCCCGACGAACGAGGCTATCCCGGGCGACGATCTTGCCGGTCCCGGCGGCAAGACCACGCTTTCGGTGCGCGTGCAGTGCCCCAACTGGTTCGATGTGGACCGCGTTCAGGTCTTCCTCAACGGAGTGGCCGCCGAGCCGCTGAACTTCACGCGGCGGTCGTCGCCGGAACGCTTCTCGAACGGCACGGTCAAGTTCGAGCAGGACATCCCGCTCAGGCTAGAGAAGGATTCCCATGTGATCGTCGTCGCGATCGGCGAGCAGTCAAAGCTCGGGCCGGTAATGGGGCCCGAGCACGGGAACGAGCTACCGGTGGCTGTCTCGAACCCGATCTTCGTCGACGTCGATGGGGGTGGGTTCAAGGCGAATGGGGACACGCTGGGGAAGTTGCCGACGAAGATCAGTCGGTGAGAAAAGGACCGGTCGCTTCAGGAGAGGCGAGCGAGCGCTGATCGTTCGAACGGTTCTGTCCGTTGCGCGTTCGTCTCGTCCAGCAGCTTCGGCTCCGCTCCGAGGGGGACGTCGATGTCGCAGTCTACCGATCACGATCACGACCAGCGTCTCAAAGTGTTACTGAAGGAGTTTTTCGAGTCGTTCTTCCAGTGCTTCTTCCCGGACTGGGCAACGCGATTCGAATTCCAAAATATCGACTGGCTTGATAAGGAAGTGTTCCTCGCCCCTCCCCAAGGGGAAAAGCGTCAACTCGATCTCGTGGCCCGATTGAAGGTACGAGCGGACGCACCGCCGCTACGTCCTGGTGTCCATGACTTGGCCGCCTTGGTTCATGTCGAGGTCGAGTCGCGCGCCAGCTCCGCGTCCTTGCAGCCGCGAATGTTCGACTACTACGTCCAACTGCGCCGGGACACCGGGCTGCCGGTGCTGCCGATAGCGCTGTTCTTGCGCGTCGGATTGGATGGCATAGGCTGGGACGTCTAAGAGGAAACGTTCTGGGATCACCCGATCATTCGCTTTGCGTACGCGTACGTCGGACTGCCGGCGCTGGACGGTATGGCATACGCGACTGGAGAGAACCTGTTGGGCATAGCACTCAGCGCCCTCATGCGGCAACCACCGGACAGGCGGGCCGAACTGTACGCTGAGGGGTTGAAACTCATCGCCGGCTCGGCCGAAAATGATTTTCGGCGCTTCCTCGTAGCCGAATGCTTGGAACCGTACGCGGATCTGAACGACACTCAGAAGGAACAACTGCAATCGTTGTTGCACACCAAACGCTATCAAGAGGTCGAACCCCTCATGAAAACCACCTACGAACGCGGTATCGAGGCGGGCATCGAACTGGGCGAGCGTCGGACCGCCTTGCGGCAGATGGAAGCCAAGTTCGGTACATTGGCCCCAGAAGTCAGGCAGAAGGTCGAATCGCTGTCGTCTGAAGCACTAAGTCGACTTCAACTTGATCTGCTCCGGGCGCAGTCGCTCGAGGAACTCCGGCTGGTCGACTGAACCCTGCGATCGCAACGATCCGGTAGCGCCTCCGCACGGCTTTCATTGCCAAGTGGGTGGGAGCGCTTTGCCCATATCGCGGTACAGCTCGATCACGGCCACAAGGGCATCCCGCACGTTTTCCAACGCGTCTTCCAGGGTGTCCCCCTCCGTAACCAGCTCTGGAAGCAGGGGCGACGTAACGGTGAATCCGCCCTCGGGCTGGGGTTCGAACACGAGCGGGAGCTTGTAGTGCATCCGACACTCCTCTGAACAGCGAACCGCGGATTGATCCCGACGGCCGTGGGCGTGGGCAAAACGGCTTCGTTCGATGAGTTTAACCCAATCATGCTGTCCACGCATACCATCCCAATCCATCGGCTGAGAACAACGGCAGGCTCGCAACACCACCGCTCACGGTCGCGCTGGATGCTTTCACGCCGCACCTGTCAGCGATAAGATGCCACCGGCGATGCCGATCCTCCTTACTTCGCACCCCGGTAGAAAGGCAAGAGCACAACGATGCTGCGAACAGCCCATCCCTTCGGCCTGATCCTGTCCCTGTTCCTTATGCTTGGCGCCCAGGCGCGAGCGGCGGACCCGTGGGTCGTCTACGAAGGGTCAGAAGGGCCAGGCCGCGGGAAACATATCGTCCTGATCAGCGGCGACGAGGAGTACCGCTCCGAAGAGGCCCTGCCGCAACTGGGCAAGATCCTGGCGGTTCGCCACGGGTTCAAGTGCACGGTGCTGTTCGCCATCGGCAAGGACGGCACGATCGACCCGAACCAGAATGACAACATCCCAGGGCTCGAGGCGCTCAAGACGGCCGACTTGATGATCCTCTTCACGCGCTTCCGCAACCTGCCCGACGACCAGATGAAATACGTCGCCGAGTACGTCGACTCCGGCCGGCCCATCATCGGCATGCGCACCGCGACACACGCGTTCAACAATCCGAAGAGCAAGGAATTCTCCCGCTTCTCCTGGCAAAGCAAGGAGTGGGACGGCGGCTTCGGCCGCCAGATTCTCGGCGAGACCTGGATCAGCCATCACGGCGATCACGGCAAGCAGAGCACCCGTGGAATCATCGCGCCGGGCATGGAGAGCCATCCCATTTTGCGAGGGATCAAGGACGGCGACATCTGGGGTAGCACTGACGTCTACGGCGTGCGTTTGCCTCTGCCAGGCGATAGCCAGCCCCTGGTTCTCGGGCAGGTCCTCGACGGAATGAAGCCCGACAGCGAGCCTGCCAAGGGGAAGAAGAACGACCCGATGATGCCTGTCGCGTGGATCAAGTCGTACAAGAACGACTCGGGCAAGACAGGACGCGTTTTCAACACCACAATGGGGGCCGCACCCGACCTGGAGAGCGAAGGGACGCGGCGGATGCTTGTGAACGCAACGTACTGGGCCATCGGGATGGACGAGAAGATTTCGCCCAAGAGCGACGTGGCGATCGTCGGTGAGTTTCATCCGCACAAGTTCGGTTTCAACGGATACGAGAAGGGAGTGAAGGTCGAGAGCCACGAACTCAAGAAATGATTCGGGCGGAGATTTCTAGTTTAAAGAGGTCACGGCCAAGGATGAGACACCGTTGAAACATGGATTCAAGATTCAGAGAATTCCTCATCGGTGTTTCATCCATGGCTCTACACGCGGACGATTCCATGACTCGCCGAAAGGACAGCACGGAGGCAATTTCGGGATGATCTGTTTCTCATCGGACCGATTGACTTTCCTGGACACTTAGTGTACAATAGTTCGGCAAATTCCTGACATGCCGGCAACCCCGGCGGGTCCGATCCAATCCACCAGGGCGCGACGACCTGGCTCGATGGAGAGAGAGCCGCCACGCACCCAACTGGCCGCGATCTATGACACGCGTCAGACAGCATTTCTCAGGATTCTTGTACGCGCTCGTCAGTTGGTGCGCGGAGGTGGGAAACGTTGGGTGGCCAGGGTCGAGCGTGCAAGAGCGATGCCCCGGACGTTTTGGACCGCCCACACGGTCAAGGGCATCGCCCGTCCAGGTTCGACCCCGGCCACCCGCCCGTGCACGTGTTGTGTGGTCTGTACGGAGGTATATTTCGGATAATTCGTAAATCTCGGAGCGTTCTTCGTGCACCTATTCCAGGACCTGTGCGGGGGTATATTTCGGATATCTCGTAAATCTCGTGAGCGCACGCCTGTTGGCGCGGGAAACATGAGAAATTTTGGCGGACTGGGATCGACTCCGCAAGGATGATAGGTTCGGGTGTTTGGGGTATCTGCGCCGATCGAGGGGGGTGTCGCTCGTGCGGGCTCGACCCAGCCACTTACCCGCGGCGGACATCTCCTCATGACATAGCGCGCACCAACTGGCGAACGTTAGGGAATTCTTCGGATATTTCAGTGGCGTTTTTCGAATACCATGTGCGAATCTTTGCGCACAGCCCGAGGTTCAGGCAACATCCTTCGCGCTGTGCTTTTGGATTGGTCGGACCAGCCGCGCTGCAATGACTGTGGCGTAGCGCCTATCGAGGGAACGCGCCCCCTCGCCTTGAGTGAAAACGGCGAAAACGGGTATAACGAATTTCGACGTGCCTCGAGGACGACGCAGGGAATTGCGCGTCCCTGGTACCCGCTTCCGATCCTCATCACGTAGTGACGTTTCGGGATGCCGACGTCCAAGGGAGACGGACCCGTGCCCTTCCGCTCGTCTCAAGCCCGCCCGTGGCTGGCGTCCTGGACGCTGGCGCTCACTCTGGGAATCAACCTGGTCGGCAACGCGACGGCGCAGGTGCAAAACGCGCCCGCGCGCAATGTGCCCGAAGACCTGAACTTTGCCAACGGCCTGTTTCGCGAGCGCCGGTACAAGGACGCTGCGCGGGAATACGAGCGGTTCTTGAAGGATGCTCAGCCCGGTCCCTTTGCGAATGAGGGCCGGTTCGGACTGGCCAGCGCGCGGCTGTTTCAGGGGCAGTATGCCCAGGCGCGCAAGGCATTCGAAGAGTTCCTGAACACGGCGCCCGACCATCCCAACGTGCCGACGGCGCAGTACCGCGTGGGAGAGGCCGCGTACATGCTCGGCGACATCCCCGCCGCGCGTCGGGCGCTGGAGACGTACACGGCGACGTATCCCAAACACCGCTTTAACGAAACCGCCTGGACCTACCTCGGCGACGTTTGTTTGCGACTCGGCGACTTGCCGCAGGCTCGCCTTGCCTACGAGAAGTCACTGGCGGACTTCCCCAAGGGCCGGCTGGCTGATCGGGCGAAGCTCGGGCTGGGACAAACGCTCGCCCGTCAAAAGGGAGAGTCGGAAGCAGCCCTCAAGGTATTTGCCGACCTCGCTGAACACGGCGGACCGGACTGGGCCGACAAGGCCTGGTTCCACATCGGCCTCGTCCACCTCAGGGCGAGCGAATATCCGCGCGCGATCGAGGCGTTCGAGACACTGGAGAATGTTGCGCCGCAGAGCACGCTCCTGGGCGAGGCCCGCCTGCGCAGGGCAGAATCGCTGGTGAAGCTCGACCGGTTCGAAGACGCGGAGAAAGGCTTCCAGGCCCTCATCACGGGCGACGCAGCGCAGACCCTCAAAGCGCAGGCCGCGTTTGACCTCGGCACCGCACGGCTCGAACGCGGTCAGGCCGCCGAGGCACTCGCGACGTTCGACGATGCCCTGAATCGGTTCGACCGGTCGCCCCTCACCGCCGCCCTGCTCTTCCGGTCGGCCGAGGCGCAAGAGAAGCTGAAGCAGACAGACGACGCACGCGCTCGGTTTCTCAAGGCGGCCGAGGTTGACCCCAAGGACGATTGGGCGGACGACGCGCTGCTCCACGCGGCGAGGCTTGCACTCGAAGCGGGCGACAGGGATGGTGCGAAGGCACTCAGCGCCTCGTTCGCCGAGCGGTTCCCGCAGAGCCCTTTGCGCGCCGATGTCCGTCTGATCGAGGCCCGCGCGTTGCTCGGAGCCGGGCAGGCGAAGGAAGCGATCACACTGCTCAACGCGTCGCTGGCCGACGACAATCCGACAGCAGCGACGGCCCAGAGCGAGCGCTATTATTTGAGCCTGGCGTACCAGGCCGACAAGCAGCCGGAGAAGGCCAAGGAGCTCCTCGACTCGCTCGTGGAGACACCCGCCGCACCCGCGGCGACCGAGGCTCAGTTCCTCGTCGGTCAGGGGCACTTCGACGCCAAGCGATACGCCGAGGCGATCCCCGCCCTCAAGAAGTACCTCGACGCCAAGCCGGACGGCGAAGTGGCCGACCATGCGCTGGCTCGCCTGGCGCTTGCGTATCTCGAACAAGGACAGGCTGACGAAGCGACCAGGGCGCTCGACGACCTCGGGACGCGGTTCCCGAAGAGCAAGACACTGGGCACGACCCGGCTTCGGTTTGCCGAAGCCGCACTCGCCGCCAAACAGTATGACCGGGCGATTGCACTCTTCCGGCTCGTGGCCGAGTCCAGTGAACCTGCACTCCAGACCAGGGCACGCTCCGGTCTGGGCTGGGCGCAGCTCGAAGCGAACCAGCCGGCCGACGCCGCCGCAACGTTCGCCGTTCTGCTGGACACAAAGCCCGATGATCCCCTGGCTCCGGACGCAGCGCTCGGCCGCGGCCGCGCCTTCGAACGGGCCGGCCAGACCGAGCCCGCCCTGGCGGCGTTCGACGTCGTTGTGACGAAGTACCCTCAATCGAAGGAAGCCGCCCTCGCGCAGCTCAGCCGCGCGCGGCTCCTGCGCGAGTCGAACCACGCTGCGGAGGCCGCCGCAGCGTTCGAGAAGTTCGTCGCCGATCACCCCGATCCGAAAAAAGACGCAGGCATCGGGCTCGACGAGGCCCTGATCGAATGGGGCTGGGCGCTGGTCGACGCCAACAAAGGCGCAGAGGCCGACAAGGTCTTCGATCGGCTCCTGAACGAGTTCCCGGAGAGCCCTCACGCGGCCGACGCTCGGTTCAATCTCGCGCTCTCCGCGCGAAAGTCAGGTGATAGCGAGAAAGTCGTCACCCTGGTCGAGCCGATCGTCGCCGAGGGATCCCAGGCGGAGCCGCGGCTCGTCGAGCCCGCCCTGCTCCTCCTTGGCCGGACGCAGGCGGAGCGCAAGGATTGGCCCGGCGCCGCGAAGTCGCTCGACCGGTTTCTCAAGGAATTTCCGGAGAGCGTGTACCGCCGCGAAGCCAAATTCCGGCGTGCCGATGTCGCCCTGCGGTCCGACGACCCCAAGACCGCCGAGGAGGCGTTCGCCGCCCTCGCCGCAGAGCCTGCCGCGCCCGGCGATCCGGAAGGCTTCGCCCTGTCGATTCGCGAACGCCGGCTCCAGGCGTTGGTCGCCCTCGGCCGCTGGAAGGACGTGCTCGACGAGGCCGATGCGCTCAAGAAAGACGCACCCGAGGACGCTCGGGTCGCTGACATCGAATACGCACGAGGTCGCGCCCTCCAGAGCCTGAGCCCGCCCCGCTTCGACGAGGCCCGCGCTGCGTATGACACTGTGATCAAGGCCCGCAAAGGCGGCGACCTCGCGGCCCGTGCTCAACTGATGCGCGGGGAAACGTTCTTCCACCAGAAGGCGTATCACGACGCCCTCCGCGAATTCCTCAAGGTCGACATCCTCTTCGACGCCCCCTCCGCACAGGCCGCCGCACTCCTCGAAGCGGCAAAAGTCTACGAACAGCTCGGCGAGTGGGCCGACGCGGTCGAAACCTACGAACGGCTCCGCACCAAGTTCCCCAAGGACCCCAGCGCCGAGGCGGCCCAACCCCGGCTCGAAGCGGCCCGCAAACGCGTGACCGAACCGTCCGTGACGACGGGCAATCCCGACACCGAGAAATCCTCGAAATGAAATCCAGAAAAGGCATTTATCCGCAGATGTCGCAGATGAACGCAGATAAAAACTAAATCACAAATAAAATTAATATTATTATATAGCTAAATAAATTTGATTTTATCTGCGTTCATCTGCGACATCTGCGGATAGACCTCTTTTTTAAGGTCTCACGATGATCGGTCTGAACCTGGAACCGTTCCTGAACCTGCTGCGGATCGATCTGGCCGTCTGGGCGAGCCTGGGTGCAGTCGTGTTCTTGCTGGCCTTGATGGCGTGGACGAGCTGGGGGTCTCGGCGGGCCTTGCGGAAGTGCCTGGTGCTCTCGGTCGCCGTGCACTCTGGGCTTGCACTTTATGGGAGCACAGTGCCCGTCGTTCTCCTGGCCTTCCAGCCGAACGGCAAGGAAGAACCCGCGACCCGGGAGCGGATTCGTCAGATCCGCGTTGCGCCCTGGAGCGAAGGCAAAGGCGTAAAGGGCCCTGCGGGAGTACGAGCGACGCCCACGTTCGACCGTCCGCGCGAGGCTGTTGCGCTGGCGGAGCGTGCCGTGACTGCCCCTCGGCCCGAGGTGGGGATGCTGGCGATCGAAAAACCCCAGGGCGACGCGTTGGGCCCCGATCGAGCGACACCAGACACGGCAACGCCGGCTCCGCCTCCCCCGGAGAAACGTGCTGCACCCGAAGAACCCAAGACGGTCGAGCGTATCACGGCTCCCGCGCTGGGCGATCCGAACGACGTGGCCCCTGTGGAGAAACGTCACGAATTGTCCATCGACGATCCGATCCCCTTCCCGGAGAGCCCCAAGTCATTGCGGGCCGAGCGGGGGAATCCGCAGCCGGCGGGGAACGGGAAGGCTTCGGAACGTTCGGAGATTCCCTCGCTTACCGCCCCGTCGATCAGGGAAAAAGTCGCGACCCGGGGAGAAGAGCCTGTGGGAGCAACTGAGCCTGCGCCCGGGGATGTCGCATCGCCGAGCGACAAGGAGGTTGCCGCACCCGCCGTGAACGCGGCTCCCGATCTGCCCTCAGGGCCAGCGTTTCGGGAGCCGAGCGTGCGCGATCGGTCGTTGCGGCCGGGTGGCCAGGGGAACCGAAACGCGTCGGGTCCGTCGCCGGGGTCGCGGCCGCCGGTTGTTTTACCGCCGACGTCGGGGGGTGGAGCGGAACTGGCCACACGCATCGAACCGACCGGCGTCGACCGCGGCGACGCCCCGAAGGTGCTCGACGCGGGTGATCCTGGTTCGTCTGGTGTCTCGACGGAGGTTGTGAAGTCGACCGCCGTACCACCACCGCGCACCATGCTGCCGGAAGCCGACTTGAGCCGGGCCGTGCGCCCCACCCGTTCGCCGGAGCTTTCGGTACCGCGACGAGCGGCAAATGATGCTGGGCCGCTCGCGCTTGCGCGCGCCACTCCGGAGAGTGCAACGAGGCTTCCGGAGGTGAGCGGCGAACTGGGTGGACGTGCCCTGCTGGAAGTTCCTGAGGTCTACCGTTCCCGGCTCGATCCCAACCGCTCGGCGCTGGCCCAGCGCGCGGGAGCAAGCGTCGAGAGCGAGCAGGCGGTCGAACGCGCACTCGACTGGCTGGCGAGGCATCAAGACAGCGACGGGCGCTGGGATGGCGGAACCGGCAAGCTCGATGACGGCACCCCCAAGCCGGGCGACGATGATTTCACGACACACTGTCCGCCCGGCGAGACCTGCTTCGGCGAATGCCAGTACTGGGAGGCCGATACCGCCCTCACCAGTCTCTCACTCCTCGCCTACCTCGGCGCCGGCTACACACAGAAGGACGGCAAGTATGCCCGGACCGTCGCGCGCGGGATCGACTTCCTCCTGAGGGAGCAAAAGCCCGACGGCGACCTCCGAGGCGAGAGCCGATCCATCGGCATGTACTGTCATGCCATGGCCACGCTTGCGCTTTGCGAAGCGTACGCGCTCTCGGGTGATCCTCGCTTGCGGCGGCCCATCGAGCGCGCTACGGGGTTTCTGGTTCGGGCGCGCGCTCGCGACGGGATGTCCTGGCGCTATTCGCCAGCCGAACCGCACGGCGATACGAGCATCCTCGGCTGGGTGGTGCTCGCGTTGAAGTCGGCGAAGCTCGTGGGCGTCCCAGTGCCCTCGAATATGCAGACCGGTGCGCTCAAGTGGCTCGACCTGGTCGCGGCAGGACCCCACAAGGGACTTTCCCGCTACCTGCCCAATCGCAAGGTGGCCCCGTCGATGACCGCCGAGGCCTGGGTCTGCCGTCAGTTCCTCGGCGTCGGCGGCCCTGGTCCCACCAGCGACGAGGCCGCGCAATACCTCCTCGACAACGGACCAGACCACTACGAGTACAACCTCTACTACTGGTACTACGGTACGCTCGCGCTCTACCAACACGGCGGTTCGGCCTGGACGCGCTGGAATGCCCAGGCGCGCGACCAGATCGTGCGCAGACAGCGTCGGAAGGGGCACCAGACCGGCAGTTGGGACCCTGACGATAGCGAATACGGGAACTGGGGAGGCCGGATCTATTGCACCACGCTCGCAACGCTTTCACTGGAGGTCTACTACCGGTTCCTCCGGCTGTACGACGAGCCGAAGATCCCGCCTGCACTTACGCCTCGGGCGGACGATGATTTGCGGCGCTCGAGCGTGTCGGGGAATCGGAGATGAGCGATTGGGATTATGGATAGGGATGGCAAATGCCAAATGGCAGATGCAAGATGGCGGATGAAAATTCAAAGATAATAAACATAAATGAATATTATTATTCAATGTCTTGCCATCTGGAAGCCTCCGCGTAAGCTCGTCATTTGCATCAGTCGACTGTCATCTGCCATCTTGCATTCGCCATCTGTCATCTTGCATTCGCCATCTGCCATTTCCCATTCCGATGCCTGCCTCTGACAATTGTGATCCCGGTCTCTGGCCCGGCGCGTTGACTCCGAGTACAATCGTTGTGGACTGGGCGGAACAGGTGGTCGGGGAGGAGGCGGAGCGCCGATGGGATGGACGACATTGCCAGTCGTCTGGGCACAAACGGCCCCAGGCATCGGTCCGAGTTCACTGGCTCCGTTGGCGTTGCGACGTTGGTGTGCGAGCCAGACGCTCTGCTCGCCCGACGCGTCGCCAAGCCTCTGGGGACTTTGGCTCTGGCTGGGTGGCCTTGGGGCGCTGCTTCTGCTCGGTCTTCTGGTTCAGGGACCGCCGTCCTTTTTGAGACAGGCGTTCGACATCCCGGCGCACTTCCGACTGCTCGGACAGGCGCTCACCCGTCTGCGGATTTCGGCAAGGGTCGTCGCAGTCACGATCGGGATGACGGTCGTGGCGTGGACCGGTAGTCAGACGCTCAATTACCGGAATGAAGGCGCCAAGGCGGACCTCCAGCTTTTGACGAAGTCGCGGAGCTTGAGCGAGCTCGCCATCGAACAAGGCTCGCTGGCCGCGCTAACACCGTTGCGCGACGTGCTCGCACTGAGCACCAACTTGGTCCTTCTCATTTCCACCACGCTCCTGGTCTTTCGCGTTTGTGCCGAGCGCTGGGGAAACCTCGCTCCGTACGCGGTCGCTGGTCGAGCGGCTCGTCCAGGGTGGGGCAACCTGCTCTGGATGGGCTCCGGCCTTCTCATTCTCTACCGCTTGATTTCACTCGGCAGCGGCGCTGGGGAATTACCCTTGGGCAACTGCCTCATGATCGAAGTGATCGTGGTTCCTGTCTTGATGGCGCTGAGCGATGGCTTCCTGCTCGCCTGGCTGCTCGTTGAGCTGCGCAACGCGACGGCGACGGATGTTGGTAGTGGACCGCTTGATCCGTACCCTGCCATCGAGCTCACCCCGATTGCCGCACTCGCGTGCGTGCTCGTGATGCCTTCGCGCTATCTGGCCACGGCCGTGCTGCTTGCGTCGGTGAATATTCCGGCCGCCTCAACGACCGCGATACTCGGGCAATACGTTCGCTGGCAGCTTCTGGGTTGGGGCTTGGCGGACGTCCAGGCATGCGCTTTGCCTCTCGTTGGGTTGGCTGGAGCCTTCGTGTGGTCGCGGGGCAGCTTGGGAGGAACGATGCATGTCTTCTGGCGAATGCTTCGCCACGAAGGAGGACGACTTGCCGTAGCACTCGGCGTTGCCGGAGCGGCGACGGGTGTGCTCTCGGCGCTGGCGTACCTGATTGTTCTGACCTTGCCGGCTCAGACGTGGGTCTTATCGGCGGCCGACGGCTACGCGCACTATGCGTCGCTGCCCATCGGCCTGCTGACACTCGCGGCTTTGGTCGAGCTGGGCGAACGCTCGCTCCCGCTGGCGACTCGGGTTGAGCCGATCAAGGAGTCGGCGACAGAGACTGATGTCGAGACGGCTGCTGCTCCTTCGGGAGCATCCACCGCGTAGGCTTGCGAACCGCGTGCGGGGTTGCGGCATCATTGTCCGTGACGACGATGGCGTGGGCGCGTGCTTCGCTTGACATAAATTCGGGATAAGGGTTGTAATACATGGGACGGGCCCGCGGTTTCTTGAAACCGAGCAGCCGAGTCCGCCATGGAGGCCACTTCGCCCGTTCCCTCGGACCCCTTTTGCCAGACGGCCCGGCCCGAAGGCAACCCTCGACTCAGGCTTCTTCCCCGCGTTAGGTTGACAATTCGGACCAACCTCGTCTCGAGGCGTTCACCGCCGCGCGCGAACGGCGGGCCAAGCACGGCCCCCTCCTCCCTCGCGAGGCGCTGCGCTCGACGGATCCTGCTTCAGGAGGGATATCACTATGTCCACAGGATCGGATCTCATCGCCCTGGTTTCGAGCCGCCAGAACCTGGCGGATTATCAAAAAAAGCACTGGCACGGCACCTTTGCCGAGTACCTCGATATCGTGCGCAGTGACCCCAAGGTCACTCGCAGCGCGTACCAGCGCGTGTACGACATGATCCTCTCGCACGGCGTTGAAGAGATCGTCGTCAACAAGGAGAAGTTCGTTCGCTACACGTTCTTCGAGGACACCGCGAACAACGGTCAGGATGCCATCTTCGGCCTCGACCGGACCTTGGTCAGTCTGGTCAACATCCTCAAGAGCGCCGCGAATCGCTATGGAACGGAGCGCCGCGTGCTTCTCTTGCACGGGCCGGTCGGTAGTTCCAAAAGCACGATCGCGCGACTTCTCAAGAAAGGGTTGGAGGCCTACTCCAAAACGGACGGCGGTGCCCTCTACACCTTTGGCTGGCGCGAGGAAAGTCTCGATGGCGGCGACACGTTCGTCGACTGCCCGATGCACGAGGAACCGCTCCACCTCATCCCGCTCGAGAACCGCACGGAGATCGTGGACAAGCTCAATGCCGAGGCCGAGGGTGGCAACGCGA
The DNA here is from genome assembly GCA_027451445.1 of Singulisphaera sp. Lineage (GTDB taxonomy): Bacteria > Planctomycetota > Planctomycetia > Isosphaerales > Isosphaeraceae > DAIDJG01. The sequence continues at coordinate 43,712 of DAIDJG010000306.1, read as the reverse complement.
TCGTCGTCGAAGGGGACCTCTGCCCCTACTGCCGGCAGATGTTCAACGAGCGCATGGCACGCTACGACGGCGACTGGAGCCGCGTGCTGGACGACGTCCGCGTGCGCCGGCTGATCCTGTCCGAACAGGATCGCATCGGCGTCGGCACGTTTCAGCCCAAGGACGAAAAGAACCAGGACGCCACCGAGCTGACCGGCGACATCAACTACCGCAAGATCGCCGAGTACGGCACCGAAAGCGATCCGCGGGCGTTCAACTTCGACGGCGAGTTCAACATTGCGAACCGCGGCATCATTGAATTCATCGAGGTTCTCAAACTCGACGTCGCATTCCTCTACGACCTGCTCGGCGCCAGCCAGGAACACAAGATCAAACCCAAAAAGTTCGCGCAGACCGACATCGACGAAGTGATCGTCGGCCACACGAACGAACCGGAGTACAAGAAGCTTCAGTCCAACGAGTTCATGGAAGCGCTCCGCGACCGTACGGTGAAGATCGACGTACCCTACGTCACGCGGCTTTCTGACGAGATCAAGATCTACGAGAAGGACTACAACAGCCGCAAGGTGCGCGGCAAGCGCATCGCGCCTCACACGCTCGAAGTCGCCGCGATGTGGGCCGTTCTGACCCGGCTCGAAGAGCCGAAGAACGCCGGCTTGACGCTGATGCAAAAGATGAAGCTGTATAACGGCAAGACCTTGCCCGGTTTCACCGAGGACAACATCAAGGAGCTCCGCGAGGAGGCCGAGCGCGAAGGGATGCACGGCATCAGCCCGCGCTACGTGCAGGACAAGATCTCGAACGCCCTGGTCGCCCACGCCGACGAGCGCTCGGTCAACCCGTTCATGGTCCTCAACGAGCTCGAGATGGGCTTGAAGCACCACTCGCTGATCAACAGCGAGGAGGTGCGCAAGCACTACAAGCACCTGCTCTCCGTTGTGAAGGAAGAGTACGAGGACATCGTGAAAAACGAGGTGCAGCGTGCCATCGCGGCCGACGAGGACGCCCTCGTGCGCCTCTGCGGCAACTACATCGACAACGTCAAGGCGTACACCCAGCGCGAGAAAGTGAAGAACAAATACACCGGTCAGACCGAAGAACCGGATGAGCGTCTGATGCGGTCCATCGAGGAGAAGATCGACATCCCCGAGAGCCGCAAGGACGACTTCCGCCGCGAGATCATGAACTACATCGGTGCCCTGGCCCTCGACGGCCGGAAGTTCGACTACCGGACCAACGAGCGCCTCCAAAAGGCCCTGGAGCTGAAGCTTTTTCAGGACCAGAAGGACACGATCAAGCTCACGAGCCTCGTGTCGAGCGTCGTCGACAAGGATACGCAGGAGAAGATCGACATCGTCAAGGGCCGGCTCATCCGCAACTACGGCTACGACGAGGATTCGGCGACCGACGTTCTGAATTATGTCGCCAGTATCTTCGCGCGGGGAGACGTGAAGCGCGGGAGCCATTAAAGCGGCGATGACACGCGGGGCTCTCGAACGCGGGGCGCGGTCGCGCCCCGCGTTACGCTCAGATCCAGAGAAAGAAACGGACAGGGGGCGGGAACTTGATGGCAACGGGAAATATGCAGGCCACCGAAATACTCGCACCGCACGAAGCAGATGACGTCCCAGTGTCATCGTCTCCGCCCGCGCCCGGTTTTCGCCCTCACCGAATCACGGTCGACCGCTATCACCAGATGATCGCGGCAAACATCTTCGGCGAGAACGAACCGATCTTTCTCTGGAAAGGACAGCTCGTTGACAAGATGACCAAGGGACATAGACACACGAACACGCACACTGCCCTGGCTGAGGTTTTGTTCCCACTTGTGCCTGCGGGCTGGCATCTCCGCCAGGAGCAACCGGCCGTCCTTGGAGACGACTCGGAACCCGAGCCGGACTTCATCTTCGTGCGGGGACGAGTGCGCGACTACGAGGGCCGAATCCCTTCATCCCAAGATGTGGCGCTCGTCATCGAAATCGCCGACTCGTCGCTGTCAGTCGATTCCGGCGAGGTGCTTCGAAAATATGCCGAAGAGAAGATTCCTTGTTATTGGCTCGTGAACATCCTGGATCAACGATTCGAGGTTTACAGCCAGCCAAAAGGCTCAGGATACGCGGAATTCCGGCACTACGGCGTTGATGATTCACTTCCCGTTATCCTCGACGGCCGGGAGATCGGCCGAGTCAATGTACGGGACGTGCTTTTTTGAGCCCCGAATCAGACAAACGCGAGTGCTGACGCTCTACGAACGCGGGGCGCGATCGCGGCGTGGGTCCAGTTCGGTGCCTGCAAAGAAACGGTCGAGGACCAGAACGATATGGCAACCGGCAACATGCAATCCACCGCACTGCTGGGGACGAACGACGTCTCAGACGTATCTGCGGCCGCAACTCCGGCCACGCCCGGCTTTCGCCCTCACCGAATCACCGTGGACCGTTACCAACGGATGGTCGATTGCGGAATCTTTACGGAGAAGGATCCCGTCTTCCTTTGGCACGGAGGGCTTGTTGAGCGGATGACCAAAGGCAGCCGACACACGTCCAGTTTGAACAAGGCCTACAAACGGCTTGACCGGCTTATGCCAGAGGGCTGGTTCGTCGAGCAAGACGGCCCTGTCATTCTCGGTGACGACAGCGCACCCGAGCCTGATCTCAAGGTTGTTCGCGGGCTAATCGAAGACTACGAGACGCGGCTCGTCACCGCGCGCGACGTGGCCTTAATCGTCGAGGTGTCCGACTCGAGCGTCGCCGTCGATTCCGGGGAAGTGCTAGAGACCTACGCCTGCGAGAGCATCCCCGTCTACTGGCTCGTAAACATCCCCAAGCGACGCGTTGAGGTGTATTCCCAGCCTTCCGGTTCAGCGAAACCTCACCGCTATTCGCAGTCCGAATTCTACGGCCCTGGAGCCGAGATTCCCGTCGTGCTGGACGGCCAAATCGTCGGCAACATCGCCGTCGATGACATCCTTCCACGAAACTCAGAATAGCCCCAAAACCACCTTATTTCCCGAACTCATCTTGAATAGACAACCACCCCCGGTATAGAATTTGCTGTGAAGTCTTGCGGGTAGCTCCACAGCGGAACAGTGCTGGTCGAGCAGGCAGCTTCGAACGCGAAACATCCACCCGCCTGTCGGTCATTCTTCGACCGGTTCCCCTATTTTTGATCTTTGCCATCTGAAGTCGCGGTCGGACCCTTGGGCCGCGGGCGTGAAGACCTGCGCCCTGTGGTCCGGGCGGGACGACGTGAGGATAAGCAGTCGAGGTCGGCGCGGCGCCTGGAGCAACGGCACGGGTCGGCTGGTCCCCCAACGGCGAGGGTTCAACAGCCGTGGTGCGAAATATCGAACGAGACGCTAACCGGTTCAAGCAGATCGTGCGCGGAAAGATCAAAAGCGATCTGCGCAAATACATCACTCAGGGTGAGATGATCGGCAAGACAGGGGGCGACTTTGTGTCGATCCCAATGCCGTCCATCGACTTGCCGGAGTTCCGCTACGGCACGAAGGGAGGCGGCGGCGTCGGCCAGGGGCCGGGGGATGTCGGCACACCGATCGGCCGCTCGGGCGACGGCGAGGCCGGCAGCGGCGCGGGCGATGCGCCGGGACATCACATCCTCGAGGTCGAACTGACGCTCGACGAACTGGCCCAGATCCTCGGCGAAGGGTTGGAACTACCCCGGATTCAGCCTAAGGGGAAGGCGAACATCATCGAGGAGAAGGACAAGTACACGGGCATCCGCCAGGCCGGGCCGGAAAGTCTGCGCCACTTCAAGCGCACCTACAAGAAGGCGCTCAAGCGGCAGATCGCCTCGAATACGTACGACCCGGCCGACCCGATGGTCATCCCCGTTCGCGAGGACAAACTCTACCGATCCTGGAACCCGGTCCCACTGCCCCACTCGAACGCGGTGATCCTCTACCTGATGGACGTGTCGGGCTCGATGACCGACGACCAGAAGGAGATCGTCCGGATCGAGGCGTTCTGGATCGACACCTGGCTCAAGAGCCAGTACGACGGCGTGACCACCCGCTACATCATTCACGACGCCGTCGCGCGCGAGGTCGACCAGCACACGTTCTACCACACGCGCGAAAGCGGTGGCACGCGCATCAGCTCGGCGTACAACCTGGCGAACAAGATCATCGAGGCCGAGCATCCCCCGATCGACTGGAACATCTACGTCCTCCACTTCTCCGACGGCGACAACTGGGGCGAAGACAACCGCAACTGTATCTCCCTGGTGCGCGATCAGTTCCTCCCCAAGTGCAACCTGTTCGGCTACGGCCAGGTCGAGAGCCCCTACGGCTCGGGCGAGTTTTACCGCGAGCTCGAAGAAGCGTTCGACGATGTCCCCAACCTGGCGCTGTCGGAGATCCGTAATAAGGAAGGGATCTACGAATCGATCAAGGAGTTCCTGGGCCGGGGGCGCTGAGGCCCCTTCTTGACCGCGAGGGCGAACCTATGGGCGCTGAACCTTGGTCCTACTTTGTGCCCTATCAGAAAGACGTCGGAGCAGCCCTGGAGGCGCTCAAGCAACGGGAATTTGAAGCCGGCCGCTTTCGAATGCTCGACCCTCGCAATCCTCCCGCGACGATCGACGAGGCGTTCGCGCAGATGGGTGCCAGCGGGACGGGAACCGTCCTCGACATGTTCGGAGTGAGCGACGAACCCTGGGAGATCGGTGCGGACAACTTCGACTTCGGCATGGTCAAGCCGATGGCCTCCGAACAACTCGTCGCGCTGTTCGGCACCGAGAAGCCGACGCGCGAAATGATCGAACGGGATGGGAGTGAACTGTGGGAATGGATCGATCGGGGGTTGGGGGCCTACATCGTCGCCTATGACGGCGACCAGGCTTCTGAGCTGTTCTTCGCGGGGTATTCGCTCGACTAAGCCTTTTTGCTCAGGACTGTGCGATGGCGACGGCAACTCCAACACGAACATCCACCGCCCAAATCGACCATCGCGTAGAGCTGCGCGACATCGATTGGAAGGGATACACCACGATTCTGCGACTTCGAGGTGAACGCCCCAGACCACGCATTCTCTACCTGGACGGGAACCTCGTTCTTATGACGACATCCCTGCCGCACGAGCGTTACCGAAAGATCTTGGACCGCTTCGTGATGGTGGTCGTCGAGGAGTTTCAGCTTCCCTGTTTTCAGACTGGGTCAACGACCTTTCGCCGGCGCCGGAAGAAGGGAGGTGTCGAAGGAGATGAAACGTACTATCTCGCAAACGCCGCCCGCGTAAGGGGTAAGGCAAAGATCAACTTGAAGGTTGATCCCCCGCCTGACCTAGCGATTGAGGTCGTTCACACAAATCCTGTGGAACCGGCCCTTGAGGTCTACCAAAGACTTGGTGTGCCTGAAGTGTGGGTCTTGGAGGATGACGAGTTGAGGTTTCTCATCCTACAAACGAACGGAACGTATACCGAGTCAAAGACGAGTTCGGCATTCCCTTTCCTCAACGCCACCGAGGTGCAGGACTGGGTTACACGGCCCCTCGCAAATGACGACACAGCCTGGCTCATCGAGCTGCGGCGCTGGGTCCGAAATGTACTCGTTCTGCGACCCCGCCCCGGAGTGAGTGGTCCCTGAAACGTCCTGGAGGTCGATCTCATGGCGACTGGCACCCAGATAACGACTGAGCCCCGCACATCCTCAAAGGCCGAGTTCGACCAATGTGTCGAGCTCGACGACATCGGCTGGAAGGGCTATTCCACGCTGCTCTGGCTACGCGGCGAACGTCGCCGACCGCGAATCTGAAGGAAACCGAAGTCTTGGAGTGGGTGAGCCGACCACAAAACGTCCCCGAAAACGAATGGATCAAGGACCTTCGTCGGTGGGCCAAAGAACAACTGTCCAGGTATCGCCGGGAAGGTGCACAGCAGGCTTGATTCCAAGTCGAGGATGATCCTCATGGCCACGGACACGCAGACAACGACCAAGCCCCGCACCGGCCTCTACCGGCTGGACGTGGACCAGTACCTCCGGATGATCGAAGGCGGCATTCTTCCACACTCCGTCCGCGTCGAGCTGCTCAACGGCGTTTTGGTGCGCTTTATGACCAAGCACCCTCCGCACAGCTTTACCGTCGGCCGACTTGAAACCGTGCTGCGCAGTCTCCTAAGCGAGAATTGGCTCGTTCGCGAGGAGAAACCGGTCGTTCTTGGCCGCCATTGGCGCCCGGAACCAGATATCAGCGTCGTGCGCGGACCCGATGACCGTTACTGCGCACAGGATCCCACTGTCGCGGATATCGCACTTTTCATCGAGGTTTCCGATTCGACATACGCCCGCGACCGGGGAGTCAAGTGGCGGGGTTACGCGGCCGAAGGCGTTCCTCTCTACCTCATCGTTAATCTTGCGATGCGCAGTGTTGAGGTTCACACACAGCCCTCCGGCAGGGTGAGAGGCGCTCGCTACGTAGAATCGCGCATCTACGGCCCCGAAGACACGTTCCCCATCGTCCTTGGGGACCAACCCCTTGGCATGATCGCCGTCACAGATATCCTGCCCCGACCGGGCCAATCCAATTTGAAATGAGCTCGCCGAACGTTGAGGACACGACGTAATGGCCACGGACATCCAATCCACAACGAAGCGCCGTACCGGCCCCTATCGGCTGAACGTGGACCAGTACCTCCGTATGATCGTCGACGGTATCTTGCCGCCCCACGCTCGCGTGGAGTTGCTCGACGGCCTGTTGGTGCGCTCCATGACAAAAAACCCGCCACACAGTTTCACGCGGCATCAACTCGACCAACTGGTTGGCCCTCTCTTGCCAGCCGATTGGATGGTCCGGCACCAAGATTCGGTCGTCCTCGGCCGTTACTGGCGGCCCGAGCCCGACATCGCCGTCGTGCGAGGACCCAACGAGCGTTACCGACAGGCAGACCCCACCACCGCCGATATCGCCTTCCTGATCGAAGTCGCCGATACGACTTACGCACGCGACCGCGGGCGCAAATGGCGCGGCTACGCGGCCGCGGGGGTACCCATCTACCTCATCGTCAACCTCCCTAAGCGAATCGTCGAGGTCTACTCGCAGCCCGCCGGAAAAGGAAAGAAAGCCGCGTACGAACAAGAACACGTTTACGGCCCCGAAGACACGTTCCCCATCGTCCTCGGGGGCCAACCCATCGGCATCATCGCCGTCAAAGATATTTTGCCCTGATCGGGCTTGTTCCATAGAGGCCATTCGCCATGTCGACCATGAGCACCGAACACGACCTTCCCGCCGACCTCCGCGAGCTCCAGCTCGAAACCGAGCAGCATGCGCGCGAGTTCGGGCTCGACTTCTATGACACCATCTTCGAGGTGCTCGACTACGACGAGCTGTCTGAGATCGCCGCGCTCGGCGGGTTCCCCACACGCTATCCCCACTGGCGCTTCGGCATGGAGTATCAGCAGCTCGCCAAGGGGTATCGCTACGGACTCCAGAAGATCTACGAAATGGTGATCAACAACGACCCCTGCTACGCGTACCTCCTGCGCTGTAATCAGTGGGTCGATCAGAAGCTCGTCATGGCCCACGTGTACGGTCACAACGACTTCTTCAAGAACAACATCTACTTCGGCCACACCAGCCGCAAGATGATGGACGAAACGGCCAACCACGGCAACCGCATCCGCAACTACATGGAGCGACACGGCGAGGACGCCGTGGAAAGCTTTATCGATAGCTGCCTGTCGCTCGAGAACCTGATCGACATCCACCTCCCAGGAATCAAGCGCCGAGATACACAGAACCGTTACGATTTCACCGAAAAGGATGACGAGGAGAACTCGGGAGTCCAGAAGTTCCAGAGCAAAGGCTATATGGACTCGTTCGTCAACCCGCCCGAGGTCCTCAAGCAACAGGCCAAGAAGAAGGAGTCCGAAAAGCAAAAACCCCAACAATTCCCCGAACAGCCGGAACGCGACGTGCTCCTCTTCCTCATGGAGCATGCACCCTTGAACCCATGGCAGCGGGACGTTCTGGGGATCGTTCGTGACGAGGCTTATTATTTCGCTCCCCAAGGGCAGACCAAGATCATGAACGAAGGATGGGCGTCGTTCTGGCACTCGACGATCATGACGACCCGCACCCTCAGTCCTTCCGAGCTGGTCGACTACGCCGACCACCATTCCGGCACCATGGCCACGCAGCCGGGCCGGCTTAATCCCTACAAGCTTGGGATCGAGCTCCTGCGTGACATTGAAGAGCGCTGGAATAAGGGGCAGTTCGGCCCGGAATGGGAAGAGTGTGACAATTACGAAACTCGCCGCAAGTGGGACAAACAGCTTGGCCTGGGACGCCAGAAGATCTTCGAGGTTCGGCGGATTCACAACGACGTGACCTTCGTCGACACCTTCCTCACGCCGGATTTCTGCCGCCGCCACAACATGTTCAGTTTTAAGCATAATGATCAGAACGAAACCTACGAGATCGAAAGCCGCGAGTTCAAGAAGATCAAGGATCGTTTGCTGTTCGGGCTGACCAACTTCGGCCAGCCGATCATCCGGGTCAGGGATGGCAACTACCGGAACCGTGGTGAGCTTTATCTGCACCACGACCATTTCGGGGTCGACTTGAAGCTCGACCACGCGCAGGACACGTTACGTCACCTTCACCGCTTGTGGACGAGGCCGGTCCATATTGAGACGGTCGTCGATGGGCGGGCTACACTTTTGTCATTTGACGGGTCGGATCACACGATCCGCCCGCTGGGAGGAAATTCCCATGAGCCTGAGCCGAAAGATCGTCGCCGAGGTTGATGCTTATAACAGTGCCGGGATCTTTCCCGGTAGCGTTACCGCCGATGAGGGGACGAATCGACTGACGCTTCACCTCACGGCCGCGGGCTCCGTCGGCCTTGCCTTCAGTGCCCTGGATTTCGCCACCGCGACACGCGCCGAGTGGTCCCCCGAGGCCTTGAAGGCATGGGGCGACCGCGTCGCTGCACGCGTGACCTACCTGATGGAACCACTCATCGTTCTGGAGCACGACATCGAGGCCGGCGAGGTTGAATTGCGGAGCCAGGCCCCGACGCCCCGGGCGCAGCTTCGCAGCTTTTACGAAGTCCGGCTGAATCGTCAGGGGACCCTGCATCTCGCACGCGTGGTGTTTGACGAGACGACGCGCCAGCGCCGCACGGCCGACTGCCAGATGACGCGTGAAGTTCTCGAACGGCTGAGTGACGACCTTGTGGCCAGCGTCGCCTGAAACGGCAACGATCCGGGGCGGTCCTCAAACCGCCCCTGAACTTCGTATGGAGCGGCGAGGTTGTTTCAGGGAGGGGACCCCCATGCGCCTCGGAGTGCTCGTTTCCGTCTGGGGATTGATCGCTGGCTCCGGCCTGGCAACTGCCGACGAGGGTTCCACACCCACACCGAGCGCGGAAGCCCGTACATGGTTCCGCGACGCGAAATTCGGGCTCTTCATCCACTGGGGCGTGTACTCGCTCCTGGGCAAGAGTGAGTGGGTCATGGAGCGCGACCATCTGCCGGTCGCCGAGTACGAAAAGCTCCCCCCGCGTTTCGATCCGGGCGAGTTCGACGCCGACGCGCTGGTCCGCATGGCCAAGGCCGCGGGCGCCAGATACATCACCTTCACGGCGAAGCATCATGATGGCTTCTGCATGTTTGACAGCAAACTCAGCCGTTACGACGTTGTGGATGCCACTCCGTACGCGAAGGACCCTCTGAAGGCGCTCGCCGACGCGTGCAGCAAACACGCTATCAAGCTCTTCGTCTACTACTCGCTGCTCGACTGGCATCATCCCGATTATTATCCGCGCGGCGACAGCGGCCGTTCCAACGGGCGCCCGGACAAGGGGAACTGGAAACAGTACATTGCCGACTACCAGGGTCAGATCCGCGAACTCTGCACCCAGTATGGGCCGATCGACGGCATCTGGTTCGACGGCGCCTGGGACCGGCCGGATGCCGACTGGGACCTCGAAACGACTTACCGGATGATCCACGAGTTGCTACCGAGCGCGCTCGTCGGCAACAATCATCACAGCAAACCGCTCTCGGGAGAGGACTTTCAAGTCTTTGAGCAGGATCTCCCCGGCGAAAACAAGGCAGGGTACAACAACGCTCCCCCCGAGCCCAATCTGCCACTCGAAACGTGCCTGACGATCAACGGTTCGTGGGGCCACAACGTGGCTGACAAGCGGTTCAAGAGCTCCGAACAACTCATTCAGATGCTCGCCAGCGCAGCCGGGCGGGGCGCGAACCTCCTCCTTAATATCAGCCTCTGGCCCAACGGCTCCACAGGGCCGGAAACGCGCGACCGGCTGCAAGCGATCGGCAAGTGGCTCGATACGCACGGCGAGACCATTTATGCCACGCGCCAGGGACCATTCCCTCCGCAAGCCTGGGGAGTTTCGACAACCAAACTCGTGCGCAACCAGCCCGAGGCGGTGTTCCTCCATGTGCTCAATCCCGACGCAACGATCCACCTCCCTGAAGCCTACGTCGGGTTCAACGTTCGACTTTTCGGCAGTTCGGCGCCTTTGAGTGCCACCCAATCCGGAGGCCAGCTTCGCATCTCGATTCCTGAAAAGGATCGCACCAGGATCGACACGGTGATCGTACTGGCTCCCGAAGTGCTTGAAGGTCCTCAGGGTCGCCGACGGTGAATAACGAGACAGATCGCCCGCGAATCGACTGGATCAACGCTGTGTTGGCCGTAGCAACGAGCGCGGCGATCGGATGGGTTGTCTGGAACCACCTCGGTCACACTCCTCCGCGCAATCCGCCAAAGGTAGGCACATCGCCTCCTCCACTCCGTCTACTCGATGTGCAGACCTCCGAGCCGCTACTCCTCGTCGGTCTCCGTGGCAAGATCGTCTGGATCATGTTCTGGTCCGCCACGGCGCCGGCCGACCGTGCCGTGATCGAAGATCTGGCGAGCGTCACAAAACAGCTTCAGGGGAGAAGTCGCTTTTCGGTGGTTGTTGTGGCTGTCGATCGCGATAGCGCGGACGCCGTGAAGGCCGCTTCGAAAGCACTCAAAGGCTCTTTGCCGGTCTACATCGCGTCCGAGGAAACCCAACGGGCGTACGGCGTCACCGCCCGCCAACTGCCGGTCCATTTTTTGATCGACGACGACGGGCAGATCGGCGTCATTGCCCGAGGAAGCGATCACGCGACGCTGGCGCGCCTGGCCGACCAGGCCGAGACGTGGCTCGATTCGCTCGAGCCCTTGGGACGTACGCGATTTGCTTCGTTGAATGATGGTCTTTTGAACATCTTGTTTCCACACAAACTTAAATCTCTTGCACCTTCACGCTCCGTTGGTCGCGCTCTGCGCGCGCGTGGTGCCATATCAGGTCCATGACGTGCTTCGCATTTGCAACGCCCGGGAGGGCAACCCTCGGCAGCGATTCCTCCGAAGAGACCACGACCACCGTTCCAATCGACAACCAACGGCCGACCAGGCTCTGCTTCGTGAAGACGTCCTCAACCCGCAGCAGCTCCAGTTGGTCTCGCCGGCGCATGAGGATCCCGGTTGAGATGAAAAGCCGGCGCGTCGTCAACCGGTAGTAATGCTGGAAGCGGGCCAGGAGAATCCGGCAGATCAACCAGATCCAAAGCGCTGCCAGCGCGATTCCAAGCGTGGTGACGACGCCACCCGAACCGCCGCGCCCAAGCCGCCTCGTGTAGAGTGTGAACCCAACCCACGCGAGCGTCAGGAGGGTGCACAACACCAGCCGTCCGGCGAAATTCCAGAGTGAGTACGATGCCTCCCAAACCAGAGTTTCACCCACGATACCAGTCCCCTCATCAGGATGGGAAACGGGCGTCGGAGAGGTCCGCAGCGGTATCGGGCGCTCGTCCGCATTGTGTTCAGGAACCGCTGCGCCAGGAGTCATGTCGGCAGTCGTGAATTGGTTTGTAATCGGGAACGATCCCGGTTGTTTGTCGGCCATGGCATTCATCCTTATGCGGTATCCCGGCTCTCTGAGCAAAATCCTCTCAGGAATAACGGACAGCCACACAGGGACATGTTGCAAATACGAGGCCGCGCGTCGTCGCGCGGTCCGGCTTGCAATTGGGGCGTGCCACGGCACGCAAGCAGCGGGTGCCGTCGGCCAAGTGTCAGTTTCGACACGCGGCATGGCGTCCTCGCGTCTCGAAAAATGCCCGCGTGCTACCCTCCGATGACAAAATCATGGCCGGCAAGGAAATTCGTTTGAACTGACTCCGGTCTCCTTATACATTGAACGAGATGTCGGACAGAGGTCGAACACCTGATCCATACGGTCACGTCGAATTGTGTCCCTGTGGAGTCCGACGACAACGCAAACGCGCCGACCTTCCTTCGGCTGGAGGTTCGCCCAACCGGCCGTGAGGTCGACTCGGGAGGGACTATGGGCGTCGCATCGCGGATACGTCGTGTCTTCGCAGTGTTTCTGGTCAGCCTTCCGCTGTGGGGAGGATGTGCGGAACCGGTGGAGACTGCCCCGGCCGTGGAACCCAACTCCGGTCCCGGCGGTCCACCCGGTGGAGGCACTTCCGAATTGAAGGCCCCTACCTTCACACCCGGTGGAAAAGCGGACAAACCTGCGGAGGCCAAAAAATAATCATCTAAAGAGTACACCACGCGTGCTTCCACAGTCCTTTAATGGGCTCGGTCCCCCCCGGATCTCTCTCGTACGACCAGGGCCGGCACCACGCGACCTGCGGGTGAATCCACGGCTCTGGCCATCCCGTCCCTTCGGCCTTGTCTCCATGAAATCGTTCATCCACACGCAAGGGAAGGAGTTCGGTATGCGCCTTGTTCGTTCTCGGGGTTTCACGCTGATTGAGCTTCTGGTCGTCATCGCGATCATTGCCGTGCTGGTCGCGTTGCTGCTCCCCGCCGTCCAATCGGCGCGCGAGGCGGCGCGGCGGTCGCAGTGCGCCAACAACTTGAAGCAACTGGGGCTGTCCGTTCACAATTATGAGTCGGCCTACCAGTGTCTCCCCTCAGGGTCAATCTACCCTTGTCCGGCGCTCAATTTCGCGACCGGACTCCCATCCTGCTGGGGTTTCGGCGTGAGCCCGTTCGTCAGTATCTTGCCCTACATCGAGCAGGGCACGATCTTCAACAATTACAACGTCCAGGCGGGCGTCTACGGGTCCTATCCGCCGAACACCTCCGGGCCCATTACCTGGTGGGCCAACACCACAGTCTTCAATATGCAGGTCGGGCTCTTTCTGTGCCCGTCCGATAACAAGATCCTCCGTTCGTCGCTCTCGAACTACGTCGGGAACATGGGCGGACCCTTCATCCTCAACGGTTACAGCGGAGCGTTCTCTCCCTTGAACCCACCGAGCACCCCGGTGAGCCTTGGCGTGAACACCCCTTGGGGTTACCCCCAGACTCAGAACGCCGGAATCGTCACCCTGGCCGGAATCCAGGACGGCACGAGCAACACCGGCCTCTGGAGCGAGGCCGTGACGGGCAACTCGCTTCAAGTGCGCGCGGGAACCGGGAAGCAGGCCGAAATGCGTGGGTTTTTCCCCACCACCTTCGCCACCAATCCCTTCAACTTGATCCAGGCGCCCCAGCAAGTGATTCTGTTCCTGGCTGGCTGCAACGCCGTTCCGCCCGGTACGCTCGCCACATCAACCCAGCGCGGCACGAGCTGGCAAATGAGCATGCCGTACTACGCGAACTACAGCATGTACAATCACGTGGCCCAGCCCAACGGTCGGCAATGCTCCAACGTCGCGATCGATAACATCGGCTTGGACATCTACGGCGCCTCTCCCCCGACCAGTATGCACTCTCCGGGAGGCGTCAATATGTGCATGTGCGACGGATCGGTGAGGTATATTAAGGACCAGATCCAACTGTACACATGGTGGTCGATTGGGACGCGCGCCGGCAACGAGCCGCTCGATGCCAACTCGTTCTAACGACTGACAGAGTTCGCAATCGGCAGATGACCGATGATGCGGAAGCCAATCCATCACCGGGCGTCTGCCGTTGCGCCTTGCATTCGCGTCGAGAATCGCCCAAGGAATGTCTCACGTTGTGGAAGGAACCTGCCTTTGATGATGTCGATCAAGTCCCTTACAGTCGGCATGGCTCTTCTGACGGCATGCGCGATTCCCTCGGTCGAAGCCGCCGCGCCGGTCGTTTATGTTCGCGCCGGGCGTCTGTTCGATGGCACGGGCGAAACCGCCAAGAACAACCAGGGCATCGTCGTCGAAGGCGAGCGCATCAAGGCGGTTGGTCCAGCCGCGGAGATCACAATCCCCGAGGGAGCGAAGGTTATCGACCTCTCCAGCACAACCGTTTTGCCGGGCCTCATCGACTGTCACACTCATCTCGGCTCGCGGGCTGACAACTTCGACGAGGTCAACAAGTTCAAGCGCACGCCGTTTACCAGCGGCTTCGCAGCAGTTGTCAACGCGCGCAAAACGCTCGATGCCGGCTTCACAACCGTGCGCGACCTCGGCTCACGCCCCTTCATGGCCGTCGACCTACGCGAGGCGATCAACGAAGGGTTCATCCCCGGCCCCCGCATTGTCGCGAGCGGCCCAGCCATTTCGATGACGGGCGGCCACGGCGACCTGAACAAATACTCGCCTTCCGTACACATGATGATGTATCCCGAGGAGCGCGATTTCCAGATCGCCGATGGGGTGGACCAAGTCCGCCACGTGGTTCGTGCGCAGATCAAGTACGGCGTTGACGTCATCAAGATCAATGCGAGCGGGGGCGTGATGTCGCGCGGTGATCCGCCCGGCTCACCCCAGTTTTCGGTGGACGAACTGATCGTCGCCGTGAAGGAAGCGCATGCGCTCGGGCGCAAAGTCGCCGCGCACGCTCATGGGGCGCTGGGGATCAAAAACGCCGTGAGTGCCGGCGTCGACTCCATCGAACACGGGAGTTTGATCGACGATGAGGGAATCCGCGCCATGATCGATCACGGCACCTGGCTGGTTTCCGACATCTACAATGACGACTACTTGCTCGGCCGCGCCAAGGAGATCCATCTTCCTCAGGAGTCGATCGACAAGGAGCGTGAGGTCGGCCAGGTCCAGCGCGAAAACTTCGCGAAGTGCGTGAAGGCCGGCGTGAAGATCGCCTTTGGGACCGATGCAGGCGTCTATCCGCATGGTGACAATGCGAAGCAATTCGCGCTGATGGTTCGCTACGGACTTACCCCAGCACAGGCGATTCGCTCGGCAACCAGCCGCGCCGCGGAATTGCTCGATCGCTCGAACCAAGTGGGTTCGGTCGTCCCCGGGCGCTACGCGGATTTGATCGCTGTGACCGGAGACCCGCTTCAGGATGTAACCGTTCTCGAAAACGTCGCGTTCGTGATGAAGGGAGGCCGCATCCACCGGAGTGATCTGACAGCGACTTCCCACTCGGAATCGGCGGGCCCCGAACCCAAGCGCCGGACCGACTCGCGATGATGATCATGCCACCCTTGCGCCGGCGCAGCCGATCTCGATCCGATTTGGCGGCAGGTCGCTGGGGATCGTGGCGACCGCGCCGGGCTGGTTCAGGCAGGACGAGCCGGTTATCATCATTCGGTGGTCTGCCACCCACCTGGAATCCAGAACGGCAGCCCACAATCCCTCCTACGGTCCTCGCAAGGTCCTGCCCATGCGATGTCCTCGCCCCGGGTTGTTCCTCTGCTTCCTGGTTCTCAGCATCCCTGCGCGCGCCAGCGCCGCGGATGACCCGGCTGGCATCACCTTCTTCGAAGCGAAGATCCGGCCGGTTCTGATCGAACATTGTTACCGCTGCCACTCCGCCTCGACCCCGAAGCCCAAGGGCGGACTACGACTCGACAGCCGGGACGGCGTGCGCACAGGCGGTGAGACCGGACCTGCGGTTGAGCCCGGCAATCCGGGCGACAGTCTCTTGATCCAGGCGATTGCACAAACCGGCGAAGCGCCCAAAATGCCGCCCAAATCGCAGCTCCCGTCCGGAGTCGTCGCCGACTTTCGTCGCTGGGTCGAAATGGGAGCACCCGACCCTCGTAGCGGACCGCCCCCCTCCGCCGCGAGCCTCGCGCGCGATTGGTGGTCGCTGAAGGCGGTCGTGCGCCCTCCGCTCCCACAACTCGATCCCGAAGGCCAACGCTGGGCGCGCACACCGATCGATGCCTTTATCCTGGCCACGCTACGTGAGAAGGGCTTGAGCCCGGCGCCCGAGGCCGATCGACGCACCCTCATCCGGCGCCTTTCGTTTGATCTAACCGGCCTACCGCCATCGCCCGAAAACATCGCTGCGTTCCTGGCTGACTCGGATCCCAATGCGTACGAACGGCTCGTTGATCGGTTGCTCGAGAGTCCCCAGTACGGCGAGCGCTGGGCGAGGCACTGGATGGACGCCGTTCACTTCGCCGAGACCCACGGCCACGATCAGGATCGCGTTCGTCCCAACGCCTGGCCCTATCGCGACTACCTGATTGCCGCGTTCAATCGCGACACGCCGTACGCCCGCTTTATCGAGGAGCAGATCGCCGCCGACGCGCTCTATCCGGACGAACCAAAGCTCACCGTAGCGCTCGGTTTTCTCGCCGCCGGCCCCTGGGACGAAAGCTCCTTGCGCGACATTCGCGAGGACAGCATCGACCGCCAGATCGGTCGCTACCTTGATCGCGACGATATCGTCTCCACAACATTCTCGACCTTTATAAGTGTGACGGCCCACTGCGCCCGCTGTCACGACCACAAGTTCGACCCGATCACCCAGGCCGACTACTACGCGCTCCAGGCCGACTTCGCCGGGATCGAACGCGCCAACCGCCCCTACGATCCTGACCCGGTCGTCCAGCGCCGCCGACATGACCTCACGTCTCGCCTCGCCGCTCTCAGACGCGGCGACCCCGCGCTGCTCGGTACATTCCTTGAACCGTCCATGCAGGCCGAGATCGCATCCTGGGAAGCCGAACAGCGAGCCTCACGCATCGTTTGGACCGTGCTTGACCCGAGTGATTTGAAGTCGGCCGGCAATGCAACTTTGAGCAAACAAGCCGACCTCTCGATCCTCTCCGAAGGTACCCGGCCGACACAGGAGACCACGACGATCACGGCACGGACTGACCTCCGCGGGATTACCGCGGTCCGGCTCGAAGTCCTCCCCGATGACCGCCTGCCGAGCCATGGACCCGGGCGTAACGACAACGGCAATCTCCATCTGACCGAGTTCCGGATCTCAGCAGCGCCCCTTACCAGGACCGAAGAGTCTCGTCCGTTGCCGGTCGCGCGCGCTGTCGCGGATTTCGATCAGGCAGGCTGGGGCGTGGCTGCGGCGATCGACGGGAATCCGCAGACGGCGTGGGGCATTTATCCCGAGGTGGCCAAGCCTCACGAGGCCGTGTTCGAGCTCAAGGACGACGCTGGCTTCGAGGGGGGCACGAACTTGACCATCGTGCTCCAGCAGACGTTCCCCGCCCAGCACCCGATCGGCCGGTTCCGCCTCTCAATCACCAGCGCCGCGCGTCCCACCCGCCTGAAGGCCATTCCCGCGACCATTGCGGGCTTGTTTGCGGTCGCACCCGAAGCGCGCACCCGCGAGCAAAAGATCGAGCTTGGTCGCCACTACCTGACCGAAGTCCTCGAACGCGACCTTGCGGCTCTACCCCCGCAACAGCTCGTTTACGCCGGAGCCAGCGACTTCGCGCCCGATGGAAGCCACAAGCCACCCGGCGGCCCGAGGCCGGTTCATGTGCTGGCACGAGGTGATATCCACAAACCGGGCGCGCTCGCAAACCCCGGCGCTCTGTCGTGCCTCGATCCCCTGCCCTCGCGCTTCACGCTCGCCGACCCGAACGACGAAGCCGCGCGCCGGGCTGCGCTGGCCCGGTGGATCAGCGACCCACGAAATCCACTCACCTGGCGCTCGATCGTCAACCGCGTCTGGCACCTCCATTTCGGCCGAGGGATCGTCGACACACCCAACGACTTCGGCCGGATGGGCGGGACACCGAGCCACCCCGAGCTTCTCGACTGGCTTACGGCCACGTTCCAGGACGAAGGAGGCTCACTCAAGCGCTTGCACCGCTGGATCGTGACGAGCGCCGTCTACCGCCAGGCATCGCGAAACGACCCGCGCGCTGCGGCCATCGACGGCGAAAATCGGCTCCTCTGGCGCATGAACCGGACCCGGCTCGATGCTGAAGAGGTACGCGACGCCGTCCTCCAGATCTCCGGCCGCCTTGACCCCGCGATGGGCGGCCCCTCGGTCCAGCACTTCGCGCTGCGGCCCGGGGTCCACGTGACTCCCGTCGTCGACTACTCCCAGTTCAACTGGGACGCCCCCGGCGCCGGGCGCCGGAGTGTCTACCGTTTTCTCTTCCGCACCCTGCCCGACCCGTTCATGGACAGTCTCGACAGCGCCGACGCCTCTCAGTTGACGGCAGTGCGCAACGTCTCGATCACACCGTTGCAATCACTCGCCCTGCTCAACGACGCCTTCGTCCTTCGCCAGTGCGAGCATTTTGCCCACCGACTCGAAGCGCTGACGGCCCTCGACCGACAAATCGCCACCGCCCACGAGCTCGCACTTGGCCGCCCGCCGACGCCCGATGAAGCTCAGGCATGGCAAGCCTACGTGCAGCGCCATGGACTCGCAAACTTCTGCCGAATGCTGATAAACTCGAACGAGTTTATTTTTGTCAATTAAGAGGACCCCACCATGAACTCTCCTCTGAATCGTCGCGAGCTCCTCTGGAGCGCAGGCGGGGGTCTGGGTGGCGTCGCGCTTGCACACCTGCTCGGGCGCCATGATCTGCTCGCGGCAACGGAGCGACCGCACCCTCGGGCCGACCTGAACGGAGGGTTGCACCACCCGGCGAAGGTGAAACGCGTCGTTCAACTGTTCATGAACGGTGGCGTCAGCCAGATGGACACGTTCGACTTCAAGCCCGAGCTCGTGAAGCGTGACGGGCAGAAGTTCGACCCCGGCGAGCACGTCGAAGCGCCGACGAGCACACCGGGCAACGTGATGAAAAGCCCCTTCGCGTTTCGGCAGCACGGCGAGAGCGGCCGCTGGGTGAGCGCAGTGTTCCCGCACCTGGCGGGCTGCGTCGACGACATGGCGTTCCTGATGGCCCTGGCGTCGAAGACGAACGTCCACGGACCAGGCAGCTACATGATGAACACCGGGTTCCTGATGCCGGGTTTCCCGTGCATGGGCGCCTGGCTCTCGTACGGGCTGGGGGCGTTGAGCGACAACCTGCCGACGTTCGTGGTCCTGCCCGACCCGCGCGGGCTCCCCTACAACGCCAAGGGCAACTTCACCGCCGGGTTCCTGCCGCAATCCCACCAGGGGACCATCATCAACGCCGGCGCACCGAGCCCGATTCCCGACCTCTTCCCGGCGTCGCCTCCAACCTATCTGACCCGCGATAGTGAGCGAGAAGGCCTCGAGCTTCTCTCTCGTCTGAATCGCCAGCACGCCGAGGCGAACGACGGCGATTCGCGTTTGGAGGCGCGTGTCGCGTCCTATGAGCTCGCAGCGCGAATGCAGCTCAGCGCGCCGGAAGCGCTCGACCTCTCCGGGGAGACAGAGCCCACGCAACGTCTTTACGGACTCGACGATCCCGTCACGGCCGACTTCGGCCGCCGCTGTCTGCTCAGCCGGCGCTTGCTGGAGCGGGGCGTACGCTTCGTGCAGGTCTGGAGCGGCGCGGGTGGACCGAGCAACAACTGGGATAACCACTCGAACATCCTCACCGAGCTTCCTTCGATCGCGCGTACGGTCGACCGACCTGTCGCGGCCTTGCTGAAAGATCTGAAAACGCGCGGGCTGCTCGACGACACCCTCGTCGTATGGAGCACCGAGTTTGGCCGCATGCCCTTCACCCAGGGTGCCACCGGTCGCGACCACAACGGCGGCACCGGCATCGCCTGGCTCGCGGGCTCAGGCGTTAAGGGAGGGGCGACGTACGGCGAGAGTGATCCCTGGTCCTGGCAGGCCGCAACCGACCGCACCTATTCCTATGACCTCCACGCCACGATCCTGCACCTCCTGGGGATCGACCACGAGCGCCTGACGTTCCGCCACAACGGTATCGACCGCAGGTTGACGGATGTGCATGGGAACGTGGTGCGCTCCATCCTGGCATAGGCCCCAGCAGTCGGAAGTCCTTGGCCCGTATACCGGTTCCGCCTCGGTTCGAAATGTGGAGGGGCCGCCAGCCTTGGTTCTCCTCCCCCCGAAGGATACGTTCAAGGCTGGCGGCCCCATTTGTTGTGAGGGCGTTCGTCTCATCCTCACAACCCTATAAACGCGACGTCGGACTGAAAGCGCGCGCTTGACCGAAGAGAATTGTGGAAAATGCGCCACGGAAGTGACGTAAATGCCCCAACTCCTTGCGAGATAAGGAGAAGCTCTCAGAGATCGAACTGTGATGAGCCGCGTTGATTACGGCTCATCGTCGTGAAAACCGAGCGGTCGCAGCGGATTGTCCGGCCCTATCCCACAGCCGCAGTTCGGACAAACCGCGTTGCTCGCTCCTGCCGATGCCGTCACGTGGACAAACTCGTGGCAAGACGAACAAACGCCACAACCATCCATGATGGCACGATTTGTCAGTCGAGTACGCTTCGGCACGAGCCCCTTGGGCACCGCCCGTTGCAACTGCTTCAGGATGTACCCTGGATCGAAGAAGTGCATCGCGATCACCTTCGGCTGACGAACGTGGTCAATCGGGGAGCGATCTCACGCAGCAGCACATAGATATTCGCGTCGCCATCCCCGAAATTCGCACGTCGTCCCGATCCTTGCTACAAACACGATCGCTAACTATTCTTTCGGGGCGAACTCAAACTCAACGATGGAAAAGTCATCCTTGAACTCATCCACCCCCTGGAGCTGCCGTGCGTGCACCGTGAGCAGATCCATCCGCGACTCCCCCGCAGGAGTCGGCTGCTTCATGTAGTCGATAAACTCGCTGAACGGCCACATCGTCTTGTCGACCTTCTCGATCTCGTAGACGCCGTCGCTGAAGAGAAAGAGCCTTCCAAAATCCTCAACGGGGCAACTCGCCGTACCGTATTCGATGTCGAGATCGGCGCCGACCATCGGACCTTGCGAGTCCAGGACCTTAACCGCCGCCTGTTCCTCCGAGGGTCCGGTCAGCAGAAGGGCCGGGGGATGACCGCCGCCGGAGTACTCGATGCGTCGCTCCGATTTGTGGTAGATGCCGTACCAGATCGTGAAGTAGAGACCGTTCTGCTGGTCCATCTGAAACGCGCGGTTCAGAGCCGCGAGCACCTGCCCCGGCTGTCGGAAATCGGTCTGCGGCAACGACTGCGATCGTATTGCATTCAAGGCCGACACTGACATCAACGCCGGACCGACGCCGTGGCCGCTGACATCGATCAGGTAAAACGCAAAGTGCTCGTCGTCGAGCCAATCGTAGCCGAAGGTGTCACCGCTGAGCTGTGCGGAAGGGATGAACCGCCAGTCGGTCCGCACAGCGCCTCGCTTGCGCTTTTCGGGCAGGAGCGAACGGACGTATTTGGCCGCCTGGGCGACGTCATGTGCGAGTTGGCGCTGGCTTTCCTGAAGCGCCTTGTAGGCCTCGTTGCGCTGGAGGAGGTTGATGTAGCCCTTCGAGTGATATCGGATGCGAGCCAGGAGCTCGAGGCGGTCGGGGAACTTGACCAGGTAGTCGTTTGCGCCCAGGCCGAATGCCTCGGCCTTGATGGCCGGCTCCTCCTTGGTGGAGAGGACGATCATCGGGATCTCGCGCGTGGACTCGTGCTCGCGAAACGCCTTCACGAGCGACAGTCCGTCGACGTCAGGCATGACCAGATCCTGGAGAATCAAGGTCGGCTGGACCTGGTCCGCCTGCTCGACAGCACGCGCTCCGTCCTTGCAGAAATGAAAACTGATATCCGGCTCCCCCGCGAGCATCCGGCGCACGAATTCGCCGATCATCGGCTGATCGTCGATCAACAACACCGTAACCTTGTGCTCGGTCAGTTTCGGCTCGCTGCTCATGCGGCATCCCCTCGTCAAGGCTGGTGGTCCGACTCAGGCTCATCTTGGAATCTTTGCGGCGATCGACTCGCCAATGCGAGAGATGGGCAAGACCTCAACGGCCGCCCCGATGTCCGCCGCGACTTTCGGCATCCCCCAGATGGCGCTCGTTTCCTTATCCTGAGCGATTGTGTGCCAGCCCAGTTCCCGGAGCGTCTTCAAACCCGAAGCCCCGTCTCGCCCCATTCCCGTCAGCAAAGCCGCCACGCCCGGCGCCTGCCAGTGAACCGCGACGCTTGCAAAGAACACGTCGACCGAAGGTCGAAAACACAGTTGCCTCGGTTCGATGTTGTAGCTCAGCCTTCCGCCTGCGCTCATCACCAGGTGGTCTTCCGTCCCCGCGAGCAGCCACCGTCCGGGCGCCGGCCGGTCCCCCTCGGCAGCCAGCGTGATCGAGCGTCCTGAACGCGCCCCTAACCGCTGGGCAAGGTCGGAGAAGAAGATCGCATCGAGGTGCTGTATCATAATCACACAAACATCAAAACGCTTCGCGAGCGGCTCGAGCACCGCCCCCAGGGCTTCGGGGCCACCCGTTGACGCTCCAAGAAGAACGAGCGGGGGCTGGTCGAACAGACACGCAGGCTGCGATCGTCGCTCACTGCGCTTTGCGGCGGCTCCCGCGCCGACGAGCATGCCGATCGTCGCAATCTTCTCGAGCAATCCTGACGCCCCCTCCACCTCACCCCGAGGACCGAGCGAGGGCGTTGCGGTCACGTCGAGTGCGCCGTTGAACATCGCCGCGTAAACCTTGTTCATGTGCCCGTTGACCGAGGAGGTCACGATCACGATCGGGCAAGGCGTTTCGGCCATGATCCTGCGGGTCGCCTCCACGCCGTCCATCCTCGGCATGATGAGATCCATCAGGATCAGGTCGGGACGGTCGCTCGCCGCCAACGCCACGGCCTCGGCGCCGTCGTGGGCGGTCCAGGCCACCTGGTGGACGCCGGCCGAGACGATCACCCGTCGCAGGGCTTCGCGCGCCAGCGCCATGTCGTTGACGATCCCGATCCTCATCCCTGCGACTCTCCGATCAGGTCCACCACCGTTTCGAGCAAGGTCTGGTCGTGGAAGCTGCTCTTCGTCAGGTACGCATCCGCTCCCGCGTCGAGCCCCCGCATGCGATCTTCGGGACGATCCTTGTACGACACGATCACGACGGGAAGCGCCTTCAGCCGGGCGTCGTTCTTGATCGACTGAACAAGCTGAATGCCGTCCATGCGGGGCATGTCCACGTCGCTGATCACGAGGTCGTAATGGCCCGCGCGTACCGCGTTCCAGCCGTCGAGTCCGTCCACGGCGATGCTCACGGAATAGCCCCGCCCTTCGAGCATCTGCCGCTCCAGCTCGCGCACCGTCAGCGAATCGTCGACCACCAGGACCCGCTTCAAGGCATGCGCTCGGCCCGTCTCGGAGTCCCCCGGCACCGCCTTCAGCCGCCGCCCGCTCAGGAGGTTGTCGATCGAACGGACCATGTCCTCAACGTCGATGATCAGCACAGGGAACCCATCCTCCAGCACGGACGCACTGTTGATGTCCGGCACCTTGCCCAGCCGAGGGTCAAGCGGCCGCACCTCAAGGTCGCGCTCGCCCAGAAACTCGTCGACGATCATGCCAAACCGGTGGCTCCGATCGCTCGCGACAACGACCGAAAGCGCAGCGTCGTGAGATGCCCCCGACGAGAGCTCCAAAACCTGTGCTGCGTCGACAAGTCCTACGGGCTGGTCATCCATGAGGAAATGCCTCCGCCCTTCGAGGACTTTGATATCCGCGTGCCCTAATACCAGAATACGATCGATTCGGTTCAGCGGAAAGGCATAAGGCTCGCCACCAATGCGCACGAGCAATGCACGGACCACCGACCGCGTAATGGGAAGCTGTAGCGAGAAACGAGTCCCCTTGCCCAGTTGGGTGCTCACCCGGACGAAGCCGCCGACGGCCCGCACCATGCTCTGAACGACGTCGAGTCCCACCCCGCGACCCGACAGTTCCGTGACCGCCTCCTTGGTCGAGAATCCCGGCAGAAACAGGAACTCGAGTAGTTCCGCCTCGCTCAGTCGCTCGGCCATCGCACGCGTGGCCAGTCCGCGCTCCACCACCTTGGCCCGCAACCGCGTCGAGTCGATCCCCCGGCCGTCGTCGGTCAGCGTGATCTGCAACATCCCCGCGCGATGACGCGCCTCGAGTCGGATCGTGCCCACCGCGTTCTTACGCGAGGCTGCGCGCTCTTCGGGCAGCTCGATGGCGTGATCGAGTGCGTTGCGGATCAGGTGGTTGAGCGGCGCTTCGAGTTTGTCGAGGATGTCGCGATCGACGCCGGTATTCTCGCCGCGCACCTCGAACTCCACCTTCTTCCCCAACTGCCGCGACACGTCACGCACGAGACGAGGGAACCCTTTGATGCCGTCGGCCAGCGGGCGCATCCGACTGGAGAGCACCTCGTGATGCAGCCGGCCCGAGAGGTCCTCGCTCCCTCGTGCGAAGTTCTCAACCGCCTCGAGCCGGTCCAGCAGGCGTTGCGAGCATTCACCCGCCTGCGTCTTCGCGCGGCCCAGAAGCTCGCGCGCGGCGGCAAGCGCGGCGGGCGTGTTCGTCGCCAGACGTTCTTCTAACGCGTGCAGCGTTTCCGTGAGTTGAGATTGGCGATTGCGCAGAGTTTGAAGCGAGTCAACGAGTGGACGAAGTTGCCGCGACTGAACGAGCGATTCACCCGCGAGCCCGACGAGGCGCGATAGGCTGTCGGCGGTTACGCGCACGACGCGCTCGGGCTGAGGGGGTTTAGGGGGTGCTTCGGGACTCTCGTTCTTCGCAATGGGTGCTTCCGGGTGCGTAACGGGCGGGGGGGCCAGTTCCTCGGTGGGCGCCAAGTCCGACGGGGCTTCGCCTGCGATTTCGGCCGCTTCCTCCCCACCCCCCCTTACCCCCCCTTCCCAAGGGGGGGAGTTTTGATTTTCCGGCGGAGCACTCAATTCTTCCCCCCCTTGGGAAGGGGGGGTTAGGGGGGGTGGGCCTCCCGCCTCGCCGACGCCCTGGTCTGGTAGCGCCGACTCCCCCTGAACCTCCGACTCACCACGCCTCTCCCGGATCCTCGTAAGCACATCGACCAGCGCCGCAACCTCCGGCTCGTGCTCCGCATGCCATGACGCCACCTCGTCATCCGCCACCTGCGAGATTTGCGTCAGGACATCCACCGCACCGAGCAGCACATCCACGTCGATCGGCCGGATCCTGATCTGTCCCCGCTGCGCGGCGACGAAGCAATCCTCCATTGCGTGCGCGATCCGTACCGCGGCCTCGACGCCGACAATCCGCGCGGCCCCCTTGAGCGAGTGTGCCGCCCGCATCATCGGCTCGATCGTCTCGGGCGAGGCGTCGGCCCCCTCGAGCGCGAGCAGGCCCGACGAAAGGATCGCCGTCTGACTTTCCGTCTCGGCCCGGAACAGCTCCATCATGGAGAAGCCGCTGAGGTCATCGCTCACGCGTTCAGGCTCCTCAATCCGGAGAACACTCGTTGCTCATCGAGAAACCCCACGCTCCGCCCCTCCCAGCCAAACACGGCCTGACTGAAACTCACCGACGGGTTCGCGAGCGTCGAAGGCGCCCCGCGCAGGACGTTCCGAGGGACGCGGTGGACGCCCAGCACCTCATCCGCAGCGAAGACCCACAGTTCCGCATTCTGCGCGATGACGACCATCCGTGAAGCGGCGCCATGCGTCGGTGGACCCGCCGGCGTCGCGACGTCGAGCAAGCCGTGCAACGAGACGCACAGGTGCAACTGTCCTCGCAGGTTCACCAGCCCCGCAAGGATCGCGTTGGTTCGGTGCGGGATCCGATGCACGGTGCGAACGGACGTCACCTCGACCACCGAGCGTGTGCTCAGCGCGAGCCAGTCGCCGTGCAGTCGGAAGATCAGAAGACTCACGCTGTCCGCATCGCAAAGCGCCGACTCCTGAGGACCGCTCAGAACCGCGGTCCATTCCGCAAGATAATCCGCCGGTGCGGCGCGGTCGAAGAAGGCTCGCGCGGCGGAGGCGAACACCGGACAGTTGCGGCAGTGAATGAACTTGTCCAGCTCCGGGCAGGTGCGATCGCCTGACACCCCGATGCGATTCCAGCAGTCGTTGGCCAGCGCGAGCCCTGTACTCATGGCGTCCCCTTCCGCGCCGTGCGATGCGCACGTTCCGCCCTGCGCCGAAAGCCCGCCGCAGCCGCGTGATCACCACGGCGTTCCGCGATGAGCGCAAGAGCCAGGAGCGCTTCGTCGTGCTGAGGATCAAGGTAGACCACTTTGCGCAAGCTGGCCTCGGCCTCGGTGAAAGCACCAAGCGACTGCCGGATCATGCCAAGAAGGAAAAGAGCCGAAATGTTGGCGCCATTCTCGCGGAGCACGGATTCGCAGAGCGCCGCCGCGTCCGCGTTCTTGCCTTGGCCCGCCAGCGCTGCCGCTTGTTCCAACGACGCTAAGGCCGATGAGACAACCGGCTTTCGCGGCTCCGTTGGCAGAGGAAGGGGCTGCGATCGAGTGACAACTATCGGGGACCGTTTGGGTTTCGACATTGCCGCGCCGGGGAGTACAACTCGCTCGACTGGCGCCTTCTTTTCCACTCGCTGATAGGCAAAGCACCCCGCGCGCGGTACCGGCTCAAACCGCCGCTCGTCGCTTGCCAGCCGTTCCGCGTGACCCAGGAACAAAAGACCGGGATGCGCGAGCAGCCGATCGAGTGAGTCGACCGCACGCCGTCGCGCATCGTCATCAAAATAAATGAGGAGATTGCGGCACAGAATCACGTCGTAGGGCGCCTCATCCTTGAGCACATCCGCCGCGAGCAGGTTCCCGCGCCGGAACCGAACGAGATTGCGCACCGCCTCATCGAGCTCGAAGCCCTGAGCGTGCTCGTGAAAAAAGCGAGTGCGGAAGCCGAGGTCGTTGCCCCGAAACGCACTCCTGCCGTAAACCCCTCGCCGCGCTCGTTCCAGCGCCTGCGTGCTGACGTCCACAGCGTCAATGACGAACCGAGACGACGGCAGACCCAGTTCGATGAGCGCGAGTGCAATCGAGTACGGTTCTTCGCCCGCCGCGCAAGGAATGCTCAGGATGCGTAGAGGCGCCCGCGACGGGTCGGCAATCCAGCCGTTGCGAACGTAATCGCGAAACAGGGCGAACGGACAATCGTCTCGGAAGAACCAGCTCTCGGGGACAACCACCTCCTCGACCAGCGCTTGCAGCTCATCATGGCAACCGCGGAGACGCACAAGGTATTCTTCGGGACTCCCCACACCAAGGCTCGACATCCGCGCATGCATCGCACGGCGAATCAGCCCGAGACCCACCGTCTCGGGGTCGAGACCGATCTGCTGTGCGAGCAGTTTTGCAACCTGGACGTGGGGCATTTACGACGTCTCCATCACGTCCCCAAAGAGCGCATCGCGGAGCGAGTCGGTCAAGATCCGATCGACGTTGATGACCTGAACGAGCCCGTCTTCGGCCTGGAACATCGCACCCAGGTAAGGCGCTTGCTCCCATGCCATCGACTCCGCAACCTTCTGCTCCTGTTCGAACCGCGACACGCCGCTGACCTGCTCGGCAATCAACCCCAGCCGGTGAACCGAGAGTTGGTTCCGCGCCGATACGTCAGCGACGATGATCCGCGTGCTCAAGAGCGGTCGTGCCCCAGCCCCCCCGAGCATGAGTCCCACGTCGATCACCGGCACAACCCGGCCCCGGTAGGGAAAGACACCCGCGACGAAACCCTGCGCATGGGGCAAGGCACGAAGCGCCACGCGCGGGACGACCTCGACCACGCACTTGGCGTCGACCGCATACAGCTCATCCGCCGCTCGGAACATCAGGAGCAGCATCCCCGCCTCCCGAATACACCCCGTACTTTCAAACACATCTTTCTTCGGGAGGGCGAGGCTCCGTCCGAGCCAGCCTTGATCCAACGGCGAGTCTTCGAGCCTTTGGATCATCGCGTGAAAACCCGCGGCAACGGGCCGCCGGCCATCACGATGATCGGTCACCCGGCGTCGTGTCTCCCAGGGTAAATCGCGACACCTCGTCCTTCAGCCCACCCACCGCCTCGCGCAGAAACGACGTAGCCTTGTTGAATTCCCGGAGCGAGATCGACGTCTGGTTCGCTCCCTCGTTGATGCGAATCACCGCCTCGCGGATCTGGTCGGCGCCCTGGGCCTGAACCCGCATTCCCTCAGTCACGTGCTCGAACCGTTCCGTCAGGCCTTGTACGGCCGTGATAATCTGTCCGAGCTGAGCGCCGATGTTTTCGACTTCGCCGACCCCCTGGCGCACCTGATCGCTGAATTTGTCCATTTCCATCACACCCGCGGCGACGCTCGACTGCATCTCCTTGACCATGCGCTCGATGTCGAGCGTGGCCACGGCGGTCTGGTCGGCTAGCCGGCGGATCTCGCGGGCGACGACGAGAAATCCGAGCCCATACTCACCCGCCTTCTCCGCCTCGATCGCGGCGTTGATTGAGAGCAGGTTCGTCTGATCGGCCACCTTGGTGATCGTCGACACTACGAGGTTGATGTTCGCCGCGCGTTCGCTGATCACCGACAGCTTGGCGCTAATCGAGCCGGTCGAGTCGGCGAGCAAGTGCATCGTGCGGTCCATGCCGGTCAGCTCCTCCTGACCGGTCGAAGCCATTCGCGCCGTCTGTCCGGCCACGTTATTGACCTCGTTCATGGTCTTGAGCAATTCCTGGCTCGTCGCATAGATCTCGTTGACGGCCGCGGCGGCCTCGTTGGTCGAGGCACCGTAGTCGACGACGGTCTGCTCCTGTTGCCTCGAGGTCGCGGCGATTTCCGTGGCAGTGGACATGAGCGCGACGCTCGACTTCTGAATCTTGCCGATCAACGTGCGCAGGTCGCGCGTCATCGTGCGCACAGCATCCAACAGCAGCCCCGCCTCGCCTGGTGCGGTAGAAGTCACCTGCTGCGTCAGGTCCCCCGCGGCAACCGCGTTCGCCACGAGGGCCACCTCGCGGATTGGCTGCGAGAGGGCACGCGCCACCACGAGAGCCACCAATACCACGACCAATCCCATCACGATCATGAGCCCGATCATCGCCAGCCGCTGATGATAAACCAGCTCGAACGCCTCGTCGATGTCTTGCTTGACGACCATGCCCCAGCGGAACGAGGGCAGATACGACCACGCCGCGACGACCGTCTCACCCCGCTGGTCCTTCACGACGCCGTACCCCCGTTCCCCTTGCACCGCGCGCTGCATGCCGGTCGCGCGCGAGTCATCAATCCGATGCCGACGGCTCAGCGCCGCCGAGGAGTCGAACCGGGAAGGGGACACAAACGAGAACTCATCGCCGGTTCGCATGGCCACCAGCGTTTCGCCCGTTTCGCCGAGCCCTGCATAATCCGCGAACACGCGGAACACCTGATCGTTACCGAACTCAAAGATCACGAAACCAACGACGACCCCTTCCTTGAAGACCGGTCCCGCGATGAACGCGGCAGGCTCGCGCTTTCCTGGATACCTCTGATAGTCCGACAGGGCGGATTGCAGCAGCGACCGAGACCGAACAAAGACGTCTGCCAGCTCCGTATCCTTCATCCTCCCGGTCAAGACGCTTGACCCGATCTCGAACTCCGGCTTGTACGAGAGCAGAAACACACCGTCCAGATCGAGCAAATGGATGTTTCTGTACCCATAAATCTCCGCAAACCGCGCGATGTTTTGCTCGTATGGCTCGGCGGCTTTCTGATACTCGGGCGATCCGGTGGATACCTTCTTGAGCATCGCCTCGAGCTGGGTTACGGCGTCGATAATCCCAGGTGCACTGCCGAGCACCGCCGCGTCTCCCCGGCGCTCCTGAACGAAGTTTTCGAGCTGCGTCGTCTTCGAGTCGGTGACGAGCCACAGCCGGTCGCGAACCGAAATCTCCAACGATCGGCGCGACAGATACCCCGTGATCGCAGTGAGCAGAACGCTCGGAACAAACGAAATCAGCAAGAACCAAAACAACAGCCGCGTGGCGATCCCGATCTTGGGGAAGAGAAACTTACGGCGACGCATACGATGTCCCGTCTGGTTAGCCATGATCGTCTGAAGATTCGAGCCTTAGGTGTCGCTCACCCACGGACCGCACGCCACGCCACGCCGCGATCATTTATGTTTGGTATCGACATGCCTTTGGGAGGGCGAGGCTCCGTCCGAGCCAGCCTCGTTCGGAGGACGAGTCTTCGAGTCCTCTGAACACTGCGCGTAATGACGCAAACCGCTGGGCGGCGCGCGATGATCCATCCGCTCGAAGACTCGCCGATGGATCAAGGCTGGCTCGGACGGAGCCTCGCCCTCCCGGCTGTGCGCAACGCTACTGCGAGGCGATCTAACGTAAACCACTCTCGTCCTCGTCCCATCATTGTGTTGCAACCTTCCCCGTACCGCCCGGATTGAACCACTGTCCGCCCCAACGGCCGTTCAGGTCGGCAAGAAAGCTCTCCCACTCGGCTTTCGGTCTCGTCTTGGGGAATGGCACCGGGGGGATCGATTTGGTCAGCGTAAATACGATGTCGAACTGACCATCGGCCCGGATCTTGCCCAGATAGAACGGCCGCCAATTCTGGAGGATCCGGGAATCGATGGAAACGATTCCTTCGGGCGCATCGAGACTTTGCCGGCCGACCGCCTTGCGTACGGCCGCGGCTTCCGTGGTCCTCGCCGCGTTCACGGCCTGGGCCCACAGGCGCACGCTGTTGTACGCGCAGACGATGCCGTCGTTAACCACCCGATCTTTGCCGTACCTCGTCTGGAATCGGCGGATGAATTCCTGATTCTCCGGGCGGTCGATGCTCTGCATGTAATTCCATGCCGCGTAATGGCCGGTCATCGCGCGCGGAGGGAGCGTGCGCAGCTCCTCCTCGCCCACGGTGAATGACATCACCGGTAGGTCTTCCGATTTGACTCCCGCCTGTTGAAGCCGCTCGAAGAACGGCCGATTGGAATCGCCTTCGAGCGAGCAAATCACCACGTCGGGATCCGCCTCTTGAATCTTCTCGACGACCCTTCCCAGATCGGTTGCGCCGGGGAGAACGTACTCGTCACCGGCCACCTTCGCGCCGAGCGCATTGATATCAACGAGCGCGAGCGCGTTCAGCCCGCGTGATCCCACCGAGTCGGTGCCAACCAGGAAGAATGACTTCGCCTTCAACACCTCCCTGCACCAACTCATCGCCGGCGTGACCTGCTGATTCGCGGGTCCCGCCGTATAGACGATGTTGGGCGACTGCTCCAGGCCCTCGAACGTAACAGGGTAGAACAGCAGGTGGTCATTTTCCTCCACGACGGTCTTCACGCTCTTCCGGCAGGGAGACCACGCGCACCCGAAGATCACGCTGACCTTATCCTGGGTGATCAACCGCCTGGCTTGGTCCGCAAACGTCCCGGGATTCGAACGGCCATCCGCGACAATCGCTTTCACCGGCCGATTCAGCACACCCCCGTGGGCGTTGAGCTCCTCAATCGCAAGCATTTCAGCTTCGAGCAGGACTTTTTCGCTCGCGTCCAACGACCCCGACTGCGAGTGCAGCAAACCGACCACGATCGGCGGACGTAACCCCTCCCCGGCAAACAGGAAATATCCTCCGGCGGCGAGCAGAAGCCCGACCACGCCAATTCCCAGCAGCAGTTTCGCCCTCAACGCGCACACTCCCACCAGTGGTCGAACGAGAAGATCGAACCGCACGGTTTACCCAACAATTATATTCGACGAAAACGAAGGCGCAGGCATTTCCCGCATGTCTTCCGTCCGACCGTCCGATCAGTGGCCCCTCCACCCGGCTTTCCCGTCCCGCTATCTTCGGGTGGAACGTGAACGTCGAACCCCAGCTCGAGGAGGTGTGCATGATCGGCCAGGGAGCCCTGATCCACCCGCGCGACGAGATCATGCGGACGATGGAGCGGATCTATCGCTACCGGATGACGACCACCTCCGGCGGCAACCTCTCCATCCGCGACGACGACGGCGATATCTGGATCACCCCCGCGCGCGTCGACAAGGGAAGCCTGCGCCGAGAGGACATCATCCGGGTGCGTTCCGATGGGACCGCGGAAGGTCCGCATCCCCCCTCCTCCGAGTTCCCGTTCCATCGGGCCATCTACGAGGCGCGGCCGGAACTCAAGGGGATCGTCCACGCGCACCCGGTGGCGCTCGTTGCGTTCAGCATCAGCCGGCGCGTGCCCGACACCCGATTGCTCCCCCAGGCCCGCCAGGTCTGCGGCGAGGTGGGCTTCGCGCCCTACGCCCTCCCTGGCAGTGAGGCACTCGGTCAGAGCATCGCCCGGACGTTCGCCGTAGGATTCGGCTGCGTTGTGCTCGAGAACCACGGGGTTGTGACCGGCGGCGCCAGTCTCCAGAACGCGTTCGAGCGGTTCGAGACGCTGGAGTTCACGGCGAAAACGATCCTTAAAGGCACCCAACTCGGCAACGTCCGCTACCTGAGCGACGTCGACGCTACGCGCTCTCGACCCGCGGTTCCGGCTTCCGCACCCATTCGGACCGGACCGGTCGTGAGCCTCGAAAAAGAGCTGCGTCGACAGCTCTGCGAATTCGTCCGCCGCAGCTACCAGCAGCGCCTGATGATCAGCACCGAAGGGGCCTTTTCCGCGCGCCTTGACGGCGACTCGTTCCTGATCACGCCCCATCGCGTCGACCGCCAGACGCTC
Source organism: Singulisphaera sp. (assembly GCA_027451445.1). Lineage (GTDB taxonomy): Bacteria > Planctomycetota > Planctomycetia > Isosphaerales > Isosphaeraceae > DAIDJG01. The sequence goes on along the minus strand of DAIDJG010000306.1, from coordinate 11,006 downwards.
GACGTCCACCACATCGTCCTCGTCCGCCGCGGCGTTCCCGACGAAGGGAAAGTCCCGAGCGTGGCGTGCCCAAATCACTGGGCGATTTACGAACGGCATCCCGCGATCCAGGCGATTGTCAACGCCTATCCCGTCAATGCCACCGCCTTCAGCGTTACCGACGCTGCGCTCGACACGCGTACGATACCCGAAAGCTACGTCTTCCTGCGTGACGTCCGTCGCGTCCCCTACGACGTCTCCCTCCGAGGCGGCGACGATCTGGCCCAGCTCGCTTCATTGCGCAATCCTGTCCTGATCCTGGAAAACGACGGCGTCCAGGTCTGCGGCACGAGCATTCTCGACGCGTTCGACCGTCTCGAAGTCCTGGAATCGACGGCAGAAGCGATGATCGGTGCCTTGGGGTTGAACCAGGGGACCATCTCGCCGATGTCGGACGAGGTGATTGTGGAGTTGAAGGGGGCGTTTGGACTGGACTGACACGTGATTACGACGAACCGGGCGAAACTCGGTATCGAGGATCTTCGAGGTAATGCTACAATTGAGATCGGCCCGAGGAGTTCAGGACATGCCAGTGCACGATTGGACCCGCGTCGAGGCGGGTGCTTTTCACGACTTCCACCAGTCTTGGGCAATGGAAATCCGTTACGCCCTGAATGCTGGACTGCTGCCGCCGGGCTATATCGCGATGGTGGAACAGGTCACGGGCCGACCCATCCCGGACGTCGTCACGCTTCAGACGCGCGAGCCGAAAAAAGGGTCTGAGGGTGGAATAGCCGTCACAGAGGCGCCGCCGACCGCCCGTGTCATCTCCCGGATTGAGACCCTAACTTACGCGAAACGGGCCGACCGCGTAGTCATTCGCCACGGGTACGGAACAGTCGTCGCCGTGATCGAAATCCTTTCACCCGGAAACAAATCCAGCCACTCCGCCCTACGCTCCTTTGTCGAGAAGGCCGCTGACATCCTTAATCAAGGCGTGAATCTCTTAGTCATCGACCTCTTCCCGCCGACACCTCGTGATCCTCAGGGCATTCACAAAGCGATCTGGGACGAACTGGGTGATGAGCCGTTTGAAGCGCCCCCCGGCAAGCCGCTGATCGTTGCGTCCTATCTCGCAGGCGAGATTCCCACGGCTTACGTGGAGTCCGTCGGCATTGGCGATCCGCTTCCGTCCGCTCCGCTGTTCCTATCCGAGACCCGCTATATCCGCGCCCCTTTAGAAGCCGCATATCAAAGTGCGTGGACGCGATATCCCGCCGAACTTCGAGCGATTATCGAACGGACTTATCCCTGATCGGCCCGGCCGGTGTCCGTCATGGGGCTTGCCATGTGAAGCGAATTGTCTCTCGTAACGCGAAAGACTAAAAAGCCCTAACAAAAGGGAGACAGGTACCTCGAAGACTCGGAGGCAGTCCCCCTTTCGTGAGGATCTTCCATCCGCCGCCGCCTCAGAATTCCTTTCGGAAGACCACTCGGAAACGCGCAACTCCCGCCGGCACAAGGTAACTTCCGAATTACCGAGTGACTTCGGCGATGGGTCGTCCATCTTCGGAACCGATCCCAGGCAAGGAACGCAATTCCACGCTCCCGTCGCGGCCCCGGGCTTTGAAGCACCGAGATCCGGTACGTCGGCGAACGAACCCCGATCCTCGCCCGCGCATGCACCGGCAATGTGGAACACGTGCCATGCCACGAAATCGCGACGGCCGCTCGCCAAGCCAATCTCTCGCTCCATTCACGTGTCCTCGGATCCGGCTTGTATCTGCCATTTTTCGCCCATGATCGCGCATATCGCCATAACCTATTATGCCCCTTGACCTTCCGAATAACCGCCCAAATCTCCCATTCGGTAATTCGGAACCCCTTTTTAGCCTTGGGGTTCCGAATTACCGAATCGCGCGCGCACATGCGCAATCTCGTTTTCGGCGGTCGTCAAGACGGACTCGTCGTTGCGCGCGCTCGTAGCCGGCACGATCGTCCCGTGAATGGAGCGCGTTCGAGCGCGGCGTGCCTCCAATCTGCTCTGTGTCGGTGCCCCAAGAATCGTATCCCTTCGCAGGCGGTAGAGCGCCGAATGGTTGGATTACGCACGGTGACAACCTATCCAAATGCAGAAGAAACCCTAGCACTCGCCAGTTGGTGCGCGCCATATCTTTAGCAGATGCCCGCCGAGGGCCGGTGGCTACGGTCAAGCCCGCAGCCACCCAACGTTTCCCAGCTTCGCGCACCGACTGGCGAGCGCTTACGAGATTCACGAAATATCCGAAATATACCTCCGTGCAGGTCACCGAAGAGGTGCACGAAAATTGCTCCGAGATTTACGAAATATCCGAAATATACCTTCGTACAGAATACCGAAGAGATGCACGGGCGGGTGGCTGAGGTCGAGCCCGCAGCGCGATGTCCCCAGTCCGCGCGGACGATCTAAACGTCCGGGGGCATCGCCCTGTGGGCTCGACCCAGCCACCCGACCTCTCCCATTTTCGCGATCCAACCGGCGAGCGTTTACGAATTACCAAATTGGCCGCGCGCATGCGGGCTCATAGCCGGCACGACGTCCTGTGAATGAAGCGCGTTCGAGCGCGGCGTCATGTGCCGCGGATGTGCTCTGTGTGCGTCCCCGACGGTTCGTATCCCTCGCATGCGGTAGCGTCCCCCGCGAGACAGGACTCTGCCTTGCCGTGGTGCGACAGATTCATGAGCCAACGTCGAATCGGAACGTCGCCATGAGCCGTTGCCCGGAACAACGCGGAGATCCGGGACTCACACAACTCCCTACTTTATATGCTCCGGGTAAGTCGTTAGCTCTTGCCACCCGCGATGGTGATTCGACGCGGTGTTTTCCCGGGCTCCGCGCGATTTTGGTGTGGTAAGTTTTTCGTCATCGATGACGGTTGAGCGCTCACAAAGGCGCGTGGTTCGCTTCGGCAAACCATGACCCGGGGGCGGAGACTTGGGAAGCCTAGCGCCCGTACGTTGAGCAAACGTCAGGATCTAGGATCGCGATCACCAGGAGTCATTGGCGTGAGAGGGTTCCTCGATCGCAGGCATGGCACATAAGGCTAAAACCAGGTAACCTTTACTGCTGGTCATAGAATCGTCGCGGTGCGCACCCGGCTGGGAGCGATGGTCGGCTTGGTTGAGCGGGGAATGGGAGATCATGGATCATCCATCGTCTCAGCACGAGGGTAACGGCGCGAACCAGAAGCACCCGCCTCGAAAGTCAGGGCGCAACGGCGACGCGCTGGCTCCCACGGAGCCCGATGATCCGAATCACCCCGTGGATGATCCCTCGGGGCTCCCCGATACCGTGGCGTCGATCAACATTCCCAACACGCAGTCGTGGTTCCCGGATTGGGGTCTACAAGATTCGCCGAATCACGACGTCGAGCAGCCGACAAGGGCGCCGACGACCCTGCTTGAGGACGATCAAGACGGCTTCTCGCTCGCGCCCGACGCAACGACCATTCGAAAGTTCGAGCTGGGTGACTACCTCATCCTCAAAATGCTGGGCCGGGGCGGCATGGGCATCGTTTACCTCGCCCGCCAGCGGAGTGCGAACCGCATCGTTGCGCTCAAGTGCGTCACGCCCGAGCTCACGGGCGAAAACGGCCCACGCCTTTCCCAATCGGCCGTGCGACGGTTCCACCTCGAAGCCACCGCGATGGCGGGCCTAACGCACGATCACATCGTCACTGTCTACGATGTCGGTGCGTTCGGCACCCACCCGTATTACGCGATGCGCTACGTGGACGGGCGGAGCCTGGCCGTCATGCTCCGGGGAGGACCGTTTGACAATCAAGCCGCCGCGCGCCTGATGGTGCCCATCGCTCGGGCGGTCGAGTACGCACATCAGAAAGAGATTCTTCACCGCGATATCAAGCCGTCGAACATCCTCGTGGATCGGGACGGCCGCCCGTTGATTGCCGACTTCGGGCTGGCGAAATCGCTGGCAAATGATTCGAGGATGACCCAGACCGGCGACCGCCTCGGAACGCCCAGCTACATGTCGCCCGAACAGGTCCGCGGGCTGTCGACGATCGGCCCCGCCTCGGATATTTACAATCTGGGTGCAACGCTCTACGAGATGATTACCGGCCGCCCGCCCTTCCGCGCGGCCGAGGCGATCGAAACGCTGCGCCAGGTTCTCGACGAGGACCCCGTTGCGCCTCGACTGCTCAACAGAGCCGTGGCGCGCGATCTCGAGACGATTTGCCTGAAGTGCCTGGAAAAGAAGCCCGAGGCGCGCTACAAGACGAGTGGCGAGCTGGCCGACGAACTGGAACGGTTCCTCGACGGGAAGCCGATCCAGGCTCGGCCCGCGGGCCCGGCCGAGCGAGCGTGGAAGTGGGTCGTACGACACCCGTCGACAGCCGGCCTGGTCGCCGTCGTGTTCCTCGCTGTGCTCGCTCTCGGTGCGATCATGGCCTGGGCCCGCGAGCAGAGTGCCGCGAGACGGGCTGAATCTCTGGTCGACACGCTTGGACAGGTGGAGGTCACGCGGCTCCCCCGGCGGATCCGTGATTTCGAAGGCTATCGGCGCTGGACGGACCCGATCCTCCGACGTCGCCTCGCGCAGGTCTCCCGCGACGCTCCTGCGCGGCTCCCGCTTGCCCTGGCGCTCTTGCCATCCGACCCGTCCCAGTCGGCCTACCTGGAAGAGCGGATCTTGACTGCGAATCCAGCCGAGCTGACGATCATCCGCGAGGCCCTCAAGCCCTGGGCCGGCAAGGCGTCGAAATCGCTCCAACGAACGCTGGAAGCCCCCCGAGAGGATAAGGGACGGCGCCTTCGCGCCGCGTGCGCGCTGGCGACCCTCGACCCCAACAGCGCCGCGTGGCGAACGCACGCGTCGGAGATCGTTTCGTGGCTGGTGGCGATGAACCGATTCACACTCGCCGAATGGTCGAGCCTGCTGCGGCCCGTGCAGCACTGGCTGCGCGACGACCTCGCCTCCGCATTTCGACGTGCCGAGAACCCTGGCGAGGCCGACGCCGCCGCCTTCGTGTTTGCGGATACCGTTGACGACCCTCGGCCCGTGATCGATCTGCTGCACGTGGCCGAACGAGACCAGTCCGTGGTCCTTCAATCCAAGCTGGCGGCCTTTGGCCGGCCGGCTCTTGCGCTCCTCGAATCCGACCTCGCGGAGTCGCTCCGAAGCGAAGGGAGTGATCCGGCCGCCACGACGCGAAAGCGGGCGAATCTTGCCTTGGCGCTGCTTGCACTGGGAAAGCCTGAGCCGGTCTGGCCGCTTTTTCGTCAGCGGCCCGTGGACGACCTGCGTACGACCCTGATCCACCGGGCCGCGCCCTCTCAGGTCGCGCCTGAGATCATCACGGACCGGCTGACGCGCGAAACCGACGTGTCCGCCCGTCGGGCTCTGCTGCTCACCCTCGGTGAATACTCGAACTCTCAGATTTCGCCTGCCGAGCGCACCGAGTTGATCCCCCGAATCGTCTCGTACTTCACGGACGACCCCGATCCCGGCGTTCACTCCGCGGCGGAGTGGCTCTTAAAACGCTGGGGACGGCAGGACGAGATGATGCAGCGGCGGCAAGCCATGGCCTCGGCGGACATGCCGTCGGACCGAGATTGGTACGTCAATACCAAGGGACACACGCTCGCGATCGTCCGCGGTCCGGTCGAGTTTGTGATGGGATCCGGGGACGGGGGGCCGAAGTTCCGGAGGGACGATACCCGGCACCGTCGCCTGATCGGCCGCTCGTTTGCCATCGCGACCGAAGAGACAACGATCGAACAATACCAGGCCTTTCGCCCGCAATACCGGCGCGGTCAGTATCACCCGTCGCGGACGCCAGCGATCGAACTTATGATTGGCCACGCCATGAGTTATTGCCGCTGGCTCGGCGAGATCGAGGGCCTGACCGAGGACCAGCAGTGCTATCCGCCCGAGACGGTTTTGATGACGAACGGATTTCTCCCCTATCCGGATTACCTGAATCGTTCCGGCTACCGGCTCCCTACCGAGGCGGAGTGGGAGTACTCGTGCCGTGCCGGGAGCACGGCGGAACGTCCGTTCGGGGACAGCCCAACCTACATGTTTCGCTATATGTGGACGATGAGTGCCGATCTTGAAGAGCCAAGCCCTGCCGGCTCACTGAAACCCAACGACCTGGGATTGTTCGACATGCTCGGCAACGGCGAAGAGTGGTGTCAGGACTCGTTCGTGATTCCCTATCCCACGCCTCCGGCGGACGGTCCGGTCATTGACGCACCGATCGTCACTCACGAAGGAACTCGGAGTGTGCGCGGCGGGGCATTCAATGCACCTGCTCGCAATCTGCGCTCGGGCGTCCGTTACGGAGCGCACGTCACTATGACCCTGTACTCGGGCGGCTTTCGGATCGCGCGGACGGTTCGATAATCTCAACGATTGCATGAGCAACCTGTTGCGGCACGCTTGTTACAAGCATAAGATATTGGCGAACCGTTCGTGTGGTCCCATGGGAGATCAAAGATGAGCAACGGCGGCTGCGGCTGCAGCAATCCGATTTCACCCCCAACGACTGGCTGTCCTTCGGGGTTTGTTGTCTGGCAATATAACGGCACGAGCTACGACATCTGTGATAACCAGTGTGCGTCCGGTTACATAGCCGGCACTCCACCGACTGCGTCGTCACTCACACCCATGAACTACTGCATCGTGCAGTATTGCGTGCAGCCGAAAAAGGGTGGACAAAGCGCCGATGCGACGGCTTGAGGAGTGCCCGTTCCGGTATGAGGTTCAGGGCACGGGCAAAGACGAACGGGCGCGATGTGCACTCCTGGAACGGCTCGCGGACAATGGAGAATCGCCCTACAGCCGGGTGCCCCGCGCAACGTGTGGCGCTTGTTCGTGCGAGCGCGAGCCTTCGCCGCGAGAATTGAACCCGGTGGTCGCGTCGCTCCTGTTCCTCATGACGAAGGACGCGGCGCAAAGCGACGATCTGTCGGCTGAAGCACGCGAGCACGCCGTCGCGATGAAGCTTTGGGCCCTGGGCAACCTCGACGGGGCCGACGCGGTCGGTCTCGACCCGGCGCGCGGTGTCAACGAAGGAGACTGCATTCACCGAGGCGCACAAATCTCCTCGGCCACGCGCGCGTCGAACCGAGGGACCGTTCGCGTACCCGTCTTCGCGTGCCATCACCTGTTACACGACCGCACGACACTGCGCGAGTGCCAGAGCTGCCGCGACTTCACGCCCAAGCTGACGCGCGGCGGCGTACGGAATTGGGCCGTCGGCGTCACGACCGCACCGAGGGAAGTTCCCACGCTGGCTCGGTGCCTGGAAAGCCTGCGTCTTGCGGGCTGGGAGACTCCTCGCCTTTTTGTCGAGCCTGGGGCCGAGATTCCGGCGGAGTTTGCCCACCTACCGGTGACACCGCGCTCGGAGGCACTCGGCGAGTGGCCGAACTGGTTCCTGAGCCTGGGCGAGCTCTACCTGCGCGACCCCGAGGCCGACGCCTACCTGATGGTGCAGGACGACACCGTGTTCTGCAGCGGGGTCCGGGCTTTCCTGGAAGCCGAGCTCTGGCCGGGGGACCGCGTCGGACTCGTGTCGGTTTATTGCCCCGCGCCCTACGCGCGCGAAGAGGCCGGCTGGGTGAAGGTTGCTGCGGGCGGGGGTGTGGTCGGCGCGTTGACGTTCGTGTTCCCGAACGCGGCGGTCCGTGCGCTGCTCGCCCACCCGGGCATCGTCGATCACCGCAAGACCGGAGCGAGGCTCGGGCTCGACGACACCGACGGTGTGGTCGGGCGTTGGGCGCACGCGGCGCGATTCCCAGTCTACTATCACAGCCCCTCGCTCGCGCAGCACATCGGCGAGACGTCGACCGTCTGGCCGGGTGCACCCAACGACGGCGTGCGGACCGCGGGCAATTTCGTCGGCGAATCATTCGACGCGCAAACGTTCCTCCGATCCGGTCCGAAGCCGTTGCCCGACGTCGGGCATCCCGATCCGCTGCCGCTCGAGATCGTGCGTCCCCCGCTCGTCTCTTGCATCGTGCCCACTCGGGACCGGCGCGCGTTCGTCGCGCTCGCGCTGCGCCATTTCGAGCGGCAGGACTACCCGGCGCGCGAGCTCGTGATTGTCGACGACGGCGACGACCCCGTCGGCGACCTCGTACACGGTCTGCCCAACGTGCGCTACGTGCGGCTGACCGGCAAGTCGACCATCGGCGAGAAGCGGAACCTCGCGTGCGTGGAGGCGCGCGGCGAGATTATCGTGCACTGGGACGACGACGACTGGCACGCCCCAGCGCGGTTGAGCTACCAGGTGGCACCAATCGTGGCCGACGAGGCCGACGTGACGGGCCTCGCCAACTCCTCCGTTCTGTCGCTCCCGGACACGTTCTGGTCGACCGACGAGACGCTGCACCGGCGGATGTTCGTCGGCGATGTGCACGGCGGCACGATCGCGTTTCACCGATCGCTCTGGGATGAGGGAGCGCGCTACCCGGACCAGGACCTGGCGGAAGACGCCGCTTTTCTGAGTCACGCGCTGAACCGCCAAAAGCGCTTGCGCAAGCTCGATAACCGGGGACACTTCGTCTACGTCCGGCATGGCCGCAACGCCTGGACATTCGAACCGGGGGTGTCGGTTGACGCGGGCGGCTGGCAGCGCGTTGAGCCGCCCCGCGGCTTCCCCCTCGAACTGCTCCCTCAGCTCCAGCACGCTGCGGGGCTCACTCCGAGTGCGGTTGTCGCTGTTCCGTCCGAGCCAATCTCTGATACAGTGCCCGTACCTGAGACCCTGACGGATTGCCTCGGTCGCTGTACGATCGCCCGGCCCATAGTCCCGTTGCGAGCGCGGCAGTGCATCGCCACCGTGGTCTCGCCCGGCTATACGGGACTGCTTGATGACATGCTCGGTTCCCTGGGCGCGCGGGGTGGCTGTCCGGACGCCCTGCGCGTGGTCTTCGCGATCGACGCCGACGCCGAGTGCGTCCGGGTCGCCGCGAAGCACGGGGCGACCTTGGTCCCTTGCACCCGCACGTCCGTCCTGAACCCGACCGTCAAGTCCGCACTCTATTCGGCGGCGCTGGTGGTCGACGCCGAACAGTTCCTTTGCCTCGATGCCGACATGATCATCCTGGGCCGGCTCGATCCAATCTTCGCGGCGCTCGACGCCCTGCCGGCCGGCAGCCTCCTCGCTTGCCGCGAGGCGAACGAGCCGCGCCATGCGGATCTCTTCGACTCGGTCCGGCGCATGTACTGGAGCACACCCGACGACCTCGCGCGGTTCGGGATCGAGCTGGATGAGCTGGGCCGTTACTCGCTCATAGTCAACGATGGCCTGTTTGCAGGCAGCCGTTCCGCGCTCCTGCGGCTTGACGCCACGATTCGCCGCTGGACCGGCGCCGCGGGGTGGGTCGACGAGCGGCCCGACATCGGGTTCAGGAACCAGTTCTTCTTCAACCTCGCGCTGGCGCGGCTCGACTGCGGTGTGGAGCTGGATCCCATCTTCAACCTGCAAATGTACTATCAGGACGTGGAGAAGGTCGAAGACCCGACGGGGCCCCGCGCCGTCTGGCGCGGCAACATCGTGCGCGTGCTCCACTTTTGCGGAGGCGGCCGGTCAAAGCTCGACGCCTGGGGCGGCCGCTTCTCCCGCGTTCCCGATCCGCTCGTCAGCGCCGGCGGCGGCGATGCCTACGCCGACTTCCTGCACGCCTTGCGCGCCTGGGTCGGCGAGCGCGGCACGTCGGTCCTGGCCAGGTCGTTCTACGGTACGACCGATGCCCAGAACGGCCGAGTGGCTGACCGCTCAATCTGGCCCTTGCTGGCGCTGTTGCATCACCTTATCCGTGCCAGCGGATGTATCCGCGTACTGGAGACCGGAACGGCGCACGGTGTATTGACCGCATGCCTCGCTTCGGCCGTCGCGCACCGCGATGGCGGCAAGGTCGTCACTCTCGACAACACCGCTTATGCCAATCGTGACGTCCTCTGGGCGTTCCTGCCCAAGCCACTGCGCGCACGGATCGAGCCCCGCCTGGCCGACTCATTGCGCGGCATGGAGGCGGCGCTCACAGCCGGCGAGACCTACGAAGCAGCCCTGCTGAACACCACGCACACCGAGGAGCACGTGTGGGCCGAGTTCCAGCTTGCCACACGCCTCGTCTGCCCGGGCGGTCTCATTCTGATCCACGATCCGTCCCATGTTCATGCAAACGTCGGTGCGGCACTCGATCGGATCGAGCGCGCCGGATACGGCGTCGTTCGGCTCGGGGGCGCGTCGCTAGGAGTCCGCGAAGACGACGGGCTTGGGCTGGCGGTTATCGAAAACCGTCGCCAAGCGTCCGGTTGATTTCCGGTCGACGGTCAAGAGTCGGGCCGCGCCTAGAGCGCCGAACGGTTGGATTGCGCACGGTGACAACCAATCAAAACACAGAAGCATCAGAACTCCCTCCCCCCTTGTGGGGGAGGGTTGGGGTGGGGGGTTCCAGGCAACCCATGGCCGTGCGATGGCCCCCCCACCCCAGCCCTCCCCCACGATGGGGGGAGGGAGGATGCTTTACGCTCGCCCGTAACGTTAAGGCGCGTCCAGAAGTTTGAGATGGTGTAGAGCGGGGACTGTCGGTGGCTGATCGTGTGCAACCCAACCGTTAAGCGCTCTAGGTGAAGAGACCGTGCCCATGCAGTTCATCGTCCTCGGGATGCATCGGTCCGGCACATCCATGCTGACCCGACTCATCAACCTGGCCGGAGCCTATGTTGGTCCCGAGCACTTGCTGCTGGCACCCCACGAAGAAAACCCGAAAGGCTTCTGGGAGCGGCGCGACACCATCATGGTAAACGAAGCCATTCTGCAGCTTCACGGCTGCGCATGGTACAGTGCGGCCGGCTGGGGCGATGCAACGACTGTCGGTTTCAGTCCGGCTGGGTACCACTTTTTCGGGCCAGTGGGGGCCAGCTCACCGGTTGCGACGTGGATGGTGGGGCGATGACGAGGGAGGTGGTGAAGACCGTTCCGGTCTCGGCAGTCGCGGCGTAAGGTGGAGTG
>DAIDJG010000305.1 GCA_027451445.1 Singulisphaera sp. | reverse complement strand
TGTTCTGGCATCCCGTAACCAAAGGTAACTGCGTCGCCGCGAGGCGGGGTGGAGAGCAACTGGAGGTGAACGATCAGTCCGAAACGCAAGTGAACTCGATTCGGCACTCCGTCGTGGCGAGCCTGCACCCCATAGGCGAAGCCCAAGTGACGCACGGCCCTTAGTAACGGGGCGGCCATCGCGAGGTGGTCCGGTAAGTCCGGCATACGAAACCCCAGAGTGGTGCCGGGACGACGGAGGAGTGGTTGGAGTCGGAATGATCGGACGGTTCGGTGACGAAACGCAGGGAGACCTGGTCGGCGCTAAAGCGGGTGTTCATGTCCTAAGGACCGAAGAGCCCGCCGACCAGGAGTCAGAGCACTCGTAGTAGCGAAGAAACCGGTTAACGCCGGTGGAGCGAAGGGGTGCAGGAAGGTGGAGACGCAATGACCAAAGCAACGGACAAAACCGGTGGTAGTGCCCTCAGGGCTATCCGTCGCCGCGAACCCTCGAGCCAACACTCGAGAAAGCGGGAACCGTGGCAGCGGCCTGCGCGACTGTTGACGACCCTCAGACGGGGGACACGCTGCGTCCTTGGGCGCGGGTGGCGAGCACCGGTGGTCAAGCTTGAACGCCGCCGCTGCTGGTTCCGTCAATCCTCTCGGAGGTAAGACCACCAACCGGAAAGCCGTGTGCGGGAGATCCGCCAGCACGGTTTGGAGGGAGGGGGGGCTCTGGACGAGTCCTCCCTACCCCTATCTGGAGGACAACCGCCCGTTCGGAATACTGTACAAATTTTACGAAAACTCGAAAACGGGTATTGACGGCGGTCCAGAATGATTCTAAACTTACGTACACAGGATGCAGCCGGACGCTCAATAGGGTCACCCTTCTCTCTCCCCGGGGCTGCCAAATCCATGAATCGCCTCCTCCGAAGCCTGCAGTTACCTCCTCGCAGTTTTCAAGCAGAACAGGCGGTGATCAGGGCCGTTCTGTCCAACAACGAACTGTTGCCGACCGTGCGCAAGCTGGTCAGTGCAAACGATTTCCACAACGCGGCGCATGAGGCGATCTTCCGGACGATCCAGTCCATGCACGACTTCTGCGGACGGCGGAAGATCGATGCCGAGTGGCTGGCGACGAAGTTGGCGGAGCGGGAGGGGTTTCGCGAAATCGGCGGTGACGCCGCCTTCGCTGCGATCCTCGAGGGCATGCCGCGCAAGACTCGGATGGAGGATCCGGGTCAACTGGCGGGAGACGCGCTGGGCGATGCGGAGGATATCAGCGTCTGCCTCGCCGATGTCGAGCCGTCGGAGCTGACCTGGCTCTGGAAACCGCGCGTGCCGATCGGATGCCTTACGGTGGTGGCCGGGCCGGGCGGGCGCGGAAAGTCGTTGCTGGCGATCGATATGGCGAGCCGGGTTACGACCGGGACGCCGTTCTTCGATACGCCCGAGGTCCCGAACCCGAAAGGATCCGTCGTCCTGATCTCGGCCCAGGACCCGATCAAGACCGTCGTCGTACCGCGCCTCGTCGCGGCCGGGGCGGACCGTTCGAGGGTCCGCACGCTCCGGAGCAAAGCGCTCGGGCGGCTGCGGCTGGACGACATCGCCATGCTCGACGAGATCGTGGCCGAGCGGACGGACACGCGACTCCTGATCATCGACGCACCGTTGGCCCTCGCCGCGGGAACCACAGCGCCCGGCCATTCGCGGCAGCGTTCGCTCATCCATCCGCTGGGCGCGCTCGCGGAGACGCACGGAATCGCCGTGGTGCTGGTGACCCAGGGGGCGGAGCGAACGCTGAGCTCGGTCTCCTGGGGCAACTCCGTCCGCGCGGTGTGGTCGGCCGCGCGGGACGATGGCGATACGACACGCTTCCTGCTACGCCCGCTCAAGAACAACCTCGCGCCCGAGGCGCCGAAGCTGGCGTACCGGATCAGTGAAGAGGCTCCTCGGATCGATTGGGAGATCCTCGTGGATCCTGACGACATGAGCCGCGCCCCAAGATACTCCGCGAGTCTCCGCGGCCGTGCGCCCGAAAAGAGTGCGCGCGCCGCCGAATGGTTGTGGTCGCACCTCCAGAACGGACCCGTTCCCATCCAGCAGGTTGTGTTCGCCGCACAACAGGCCGGCATCCTCCTGGGCGACTCACTCAGCCCCCTCTACAACGCCAAGAACCGGCTCCCCGAAATCCACAGCGGCTTCGCGATCGAACAGTTCGAGGCGCCCTACGGCGAGTTCGACCGCCCGTTCATCCACTGGAAAGTCGTGCCCACAACAATGTTGCGCAACGACGAACCCATCACGACAAGCGCCCAGGACACGAGCGCAACACTGCGCAGCCCAATCGGAAATTCGGAACCCTAAGGTTAGCAAGGGGTTACGATTCCGAATGGGGGATTCCGATCGGAAATTCGGAACCCCATGGGAGATAACAGGTTATGACATATTCTTCTTTCTGGCAAGGGGCGTGCGGGGTGAGCGCACCGGGACGACCGGTCGAGTGCAACACTCTCCCAGGAACGCCATCACGGGTTGTACGTTTGCGCCAGTATGCTTTCAACCTTCTTCCAAAACGCCCGCCACGCGTCCCGTTCCGCGGCAGGCTGCTGCTCCAGCCGGCCCGGTACGCGGAGCTCGGCGAGGTCTGGCTCGTCGAGCCAGTGGGTGAGCGTTTTTCGGACGAGGTTGCGGGTTCCCGCAGGATCCTTCTCGAACGTGCTGACCCATGCGGTGAGGTCGAGCTCGAGCCAGGTACGCGCTTGCGTGCGCCAGCGCGCCCGTTCCTCCGGGCTGAGGTTTACCCCGTCCTCGCTGTGCCCGCACCCGGTGAGCGCCGCCGCGCAGGCTGCGTGGAAGCCATGGGCCGAGCGGGGGTCATCCGTCAGGCGTGGGTCCGCATCAAAGAGCTCCCTGTAAAGGGTCGCCGAGGCACGAGGGCGATGGGTGTCGCGGCAGTCCGCGAGCAGGGCGAACCGCTCGTCGTTGTTCCGCGGATGGAGCTTGCCCCTCAAGTAGCCCTGCAACCTCGGCACGATCTGTCCCTCGGCCTCCCGGCGCAGGATGTGGATGATCCAGCCGTCACGATGGTCCGCACGAGCCGGGGACCAGTCGAACGACAGGATCGCCGCCGAGAGCGTCTTGCGGGCGTCGGCATTTCGACCGCGGCCCTGCTGTGCCAGCGCCTGGACGAGCCGGGGGGCGGGACCCAGCACCTTGGAGGCCTCGCCGTCCATGATCGAGATGGTGGAGGCCCAACGACCCTGGCGATACTCCGACAAACCTTTGGCGAACTGGTAGTAGGCGTAGGCCCATTCGGGGAGCGAGTTCCTGTCGACGGCGAGCGCACGGTCGACGAGCGTTTGCGCGACTCGCAACTGATCGGGCGTTGCGGGCATCAGGAGACAGGCTCGGCTCGTGCGCTCGGCGACCTGGGGGTCGGTCGTCGTCCCGAAGCGGTCGAGCATCGCTCGCCGGATGCGCTGGTATTCGTCGATCTGTCCGA
>DAIDJG010000304.1 GCA_027451445.1 Singulisphaera sp. | reverse complement strand
CAACGTGCCGGCCCGTGGCCAGGCTGCACTGAGTAGCTCGTGGTTCGGCATCGATCGGAGCATCTGATTGAAGACGAAATAATGCTCGCCGAAGTCGGCGACGATGAGTGTGCGAACGCCCGTGGCGCGCATCGCCGAGAGGAGTTTTGGTTCGTCAATCTGGGCCTTGATCGCGCTCTGGTAGACAGGAACGCGAACGGCGTAGGCGACGAGCATCAGGATACTCATGGCCAGGGCGGGCCTCGGCCAGCGCCGCAGCGCGGATCGCCAACCGATCGCCGCCATCAGGAGGACAACGGGGCTCAGGAACAGCAGTTGACGGATGCCGCCGAACGGATAAAGAAGCAGCGCGCAAAGCACAAAAAGCAGCGTAAGGGTCCCGACGAGACCTACGCCGATAAGGCGCAGCACCGGGCCCCGACGCCCACGCAACGTCGCCAGGAGGCCTGCTACGGCCAAGCCCACCGGGAGAACTGAGGCGATCCCCCAACCAGGCTTGACGTAGACTGGACAGTACAGATTCACACTGTAGAGGAAGATGTCGTAAGTGCGTGTTAACGCAAAATAAAGGAAACCGAGGAGCGTGCTTGGGTGCGGAGAGAGCTTATGGAGGGTGTCGTCGAGGAAGGGAGGGTAATTGAGCCTTTGTGCCTGAAAGTCCGGAGTTCCCGACATGTCGAGGTTGAACGCAAACGTCGGCAAGTAGTAGGGATCGAGGTAGGTGCGGTAGCCCTCTCCTCGCTTTGGAAGATAAAAGACGACCGCAATCAGTCCGACCCACACCAGTGCTGCGGTGACGGGGATCAGGCGTCGCTTCCGATGCTCCGTGCGGACGTTCCACACGGAGCCGATCGCTACGAACGCAACGAACGGAATCAGCATCAGTATGCTGTTATGGTTGGCGATCGCGAGCGTGCCGGCTGCGGCGAGAGCGAACGCTGGCCAGCGGTGGGAGTCCTCTCCCACGTGGCGGGTACCTAGCCGGGCGAGAACGAAAAGGAGAAGGCTCGTCGTGAGTGGCACGGCGGCGTAGGGGATAAGCTGCTGCGAGTATTCGATCTGGGGCCACGCCAGTGCCGTGAGGAGCGACGCGAGCACGGCAGTCGTCCGATCGAGCCGGAGTGCACGCGAGGCAAGGAACACCGCCCCGATGTTCAAGAGGCCCGCCAGCAGCGAAGGAATCCGCGCCGCCAGCAACGATGTGCCGCCAAGGCGTATCGCAACCCACACGACCGCCGCCCAGCCTGGATTGTACGTCGTGCGCCGCCAGACGTTCAGGACGTATTGCGCGAAGGGGAGTGGGAGTTGGTCGATGTCGAGGAGCAAGCCCTCATCGAACCAAAAGAAGTGAGTGCGCAGTCCCCGCCAACGCAAGGCAGCGCCAATGCAGAGAATCGCCAGGAGCGCGATCGTCCACGGGCGTCGTCGACGTCCCAGCAGTCGTGCCATCAAACGTCCCATGCCGCACTCCTTTGCTGGCTAGGCGACTCGTCGAAAGCGCTGTGGCCGCCACACCGACAGGCGAACGAGCGCGAATGACGCTCGTGCAAAATAGCCATGACAGCTCGGCGTGAGCTGTTGACGAGGTCGTCTGGAGAGCCTGAGGCGCTGAGCTTGTGGGACCGTACTGATCGCCACGTCCCGACGCGATTGTTGCCGAAGTGATCGCGCACCGGGGGATGGTTTCCGTTCGGCGCGGTGGATTAGAACCTGGATCGACGAGTCTGTCCACACCATCAACGCGAGAACGTCGAGCCACGTGCCGGCGTAGAGACCTTCGAAATTGAGCGTGCGGGATCATTCGTGTTCGGGACGGGCTGAGACATCTTCGAGCGAAATTACGCTACCCCTGACGGTCGTTGGCAAGGTCGAAGAGCCGTTCGCCCCCCGCCGATAGCGCACGTACACACTCGCCCCGTCGCGGAATACCCGAAGACCGTACTCGGGAAGACCGAAAATACATTATGGACAGATCCATCATGTTGCCGATCCGTCGCGCGGGTTCGCGGGGCGACGACCGGGCCGGATTGTGCTTGGTCAAGTGTGCACTCAATCGTGCTGGTGGCCTTGTCTCGGAACGAGACAACGATTATAAGCCACGTTGTCGCGTATCGAGATGCCCTTAAGGCGGGATGGAGGGCTGGTGTCTCGACGCGCCGTAACCTTCCCCCAGGGTTGCTGGCGATCGCATGAATACACGCCGCGATTGAGGCATCTCAGGAGACGGAAGGATTCGTCCGGTGAGCATCAAGACTCGTGTCCGCGTCGCGGCTCGCCGGTTGCTGGAGCGTCCGTCGCGGAAGTTTCGGCCGCAACCGGCCGCGTTTGTGCCTGAGTTGACGCCACTCGGAACCCTTGGCCTCGCGACCTGGTTTGGGTTGTCCGCGGGGTTGCTCGAGCTCGGGTGCGAGGTAGTACGCAAGCTGATTCTGGGGAGGAAAAGCTGGCTTGGCGACGAACAATTAAATAATCACTACCTCTGGATGATACCTGCGTGCAGTCTGCTGGTGTTCGGGACCACGGGCTGCGGGTTGGCGCTGCTCGCACGATGGAAACCGCGACCGGCCTTGCGCGTCGGGCTCTACGTTCTATTCTTTCTCCTGGTCCTGACGTTGCTATTCGTGATACGCAGCCTGCATCCCGTCGCCCGTGTTCTGCTGGCGCTGGGGCTCAGCGTACGACTGGTGCCGCATCTGTTGAAGGTCGTTCCCGAGGTTGATCTTTGGCGACGTCGGACGTTGCCGTATCTGGCCGGGTTTGCGATCGCTCTCGCGGCGTTCTCCTTCGTTCGCGAATGGGTCGGCGAGCGGCTGGCGTATGCCAGCGCGACGCAGCCGCCCGCAGGCGCGCCGAACGTACTCCTGATCGTGCTCGATGCGGTGCGGCCCGATGCCCTCGGCACTTATGGCGCGGCACGCGACACGTCACCCTGTCTCTCGAAAATCGCCCGCATGGGCGTCCGCTTTGCGAACGCGCGAGCGACGGCACCCTGGACGTTGCCTTCGCACGCCTCGATGTTCACGGGCCGCATGCCGGCGGAAATGAGCACGGGCCTCACGACGTCGCTCGACGCCAAGTTCCCCACCCTGGCCGAACACCTCCGCGATCGCGGCTATGCCACGGCGGGCTTTGCCGCGAATTATTACTTCTGCACCGGGAACTATGGCCTGGCGCGCGGCTTTGTCCACTACGAAGATCGCCCGTGTTCGCTCGATGACATCGTCGGCAGTTCGTCCCTCGGCCGGCGACTGTATCCCACCTTCGACCTCCTGCGGTACGCGATCGCGAGCCGCTTCTTCGCCGGCGCTCGTCTTGGCCGGACAGATGATGAGGACCTGGTGACTCACCGCAAAACAGCCGCCGAGATCAACCAGGCATTCTTGAACTGGCTTCCCGCCCGCGGAAAACGTCCGTTCTTCGCCTTCCTGAACTACGTAGCCGTTCACCAGTGTTGCGTAGTCTCGCTCAGGGCTGTAGCATAGCGAGGCATGAAATCCAAGGCACGGAAGTCTTGCCCCAATTGTCGGCGTTTGCAGGCGCTGTTAGATGCCCAAGAGGCGCGGCTGCAAGCGCTTGAGGCCACAGTCTCACGTCTCCAGGCGCAACTCGCCGCGGCGCGGAAGGATTCATCGACCTCCTCCAAGCCGCCGTCATCCGACATCGTCAAGCCGCCCAAGCCGGAGCCGCCGGAGGGTCAGGATCGACGTTGCATCGGCGGACAACCAGGGCATCCCAAGCACGAACGCGCCCTCTTCCCGCCGGAAGCCATCAACGGCGCGTCGGATGACCATCGCCTCGATCTTTGTCCCCGTTGCGGGCATGACTTGCAGCCCATGTCAACAATCGTGCCTCGAGTCATCCAGCAGGTCGACATCAAGGACGTGCCGCTGGAGATCCAGGAGCATCGTGGTCATCTCGGATGGTGTTCCCACTGTCGGAAGGAGTTTGAGGCGCCGTTGCCCATCGGGATCGAACGTGGTGGTCTGGTCGGGCCCCGATTGACCACTTTGATCGCTTACCTCAAGGGAGTCTGCCACGCTTCGTACTCCACTGTCCGCAAATTCCTTCGCGACGTCGTTGGGTTGACGATCTCGCGTTCGCAACTGGCGAACATCATCGCCAAGGTGAGTAAGGCCCTGGAACAGCCCTATGAGCAACTGCTGAAGGATCTGCCGGATCAGGAGCGGCTCAATGTCGATGAGACCGGCCACAAGCAAAATCGTGTCCGCCAGTGGATTTGGTGCTTTCGGGCCGACCTCTACACGTTGTTCAAGATCGATCCGACGCGCAGCGGCGATGTGTTGATCGAGGTTCTGGGCAAGGAGTTCGACGGGGTTCTGGGCTGCGACTATTTCTCGGCCTATCGCCGTTTCCACCGCGAGTTCAACGTGCCGCTCCAGTTCTGTTTGGCTCACCTGATCCGTGACGTGAAGTTTCTGACGACGCTGCCCGGCGCGAAAGAACAGGCTTATGGAACGAGGTTGCTCGAGGCCTTGCGTGCGCTCTTTGGGGTGATCCACCGCCGGGAGGAACTGACGGCCGAGCAATTCCAAAGCCAACTCGAGGCAGCGCGGTCGACAGTGCTGCGCTGTGCCACGAGCGATGTTCCGGAGCGTTCTCACTGTCGCAACCTTGCGAAGCGGTTCGAGACGCATGGGGAGAGTTATTTCCGGTTCATCACGACGCCAGGAGTGGAGCCGACCAACAACCTCGCGGAGCAAGCGATCCGGTTCGTGGTGATTGACCGTCAAATCACGCAAGGGACAAGGAGTGAGACAGGGAACCGCTGGTGCGAGCGGATATGGACGGTGATCGCGACTTGCACCCAACAAGGGCGGTCGGTGTTTGCGTACATGGAAGCGGCGGTCGGGGCGTGGTTCGCCGACACCGAACCGCCAATGCTGTTACCTGGAGGGTGAGTCAACGAGAGCGTCATCAGTCTGCTCCGATGCAAGGTTCGCAAGGACCGGGAAGTCCTGAATGCAGTACGATGGTAACGACATCCACGACGAGAGCAGTCGATCAAGCTGCGCGAAGTGGAACGAAGTGAGGATCGGAAACTTGCAACGCCAATGAGTGTCAATTGGCAAGCGTTCTCGCACGCGCACAGAGATCACTACAGAAGCTGCAACTACACCGGTGAACGCTCACTGAACTACTACGATGCGCACGCTCCCTACTTCGTCCCGCCGAATCCCGCCCCGCCGTTCGGTCTTCGTCCCGAGGACTGGACCGACAACCAATCGCTCCTCTACTGGGAAAAACGGCGACATGACGAATTCTTTTCCGGCACGGGAACTCGGCACATCACACCGCGCGAGCAAGTTCTCGCACGCGACGGATACGACGATTGCATCGCGTACATCGATAAGCAACTCGGCAACCTGCTCTTCGAGCTCAAGCGGAGACGATTGCTCGATAACACGCTGGTCATCGTCACCGCCGACCACGGTGAGAGCTTTGGCGAGCACGGCCTGTACGGCCACTTCCACAGCGTGCATCGAACGGAGCTGGACGTACCGCTGGTGCTGGTGATGCCCGGCCGAGCGCCAGCAGACCGGGTCCTCGCCGAACCAGTGAGTCTCCGCGACCTTCCCGCGACGGTGGTCGATCTGCTCAGTCTCGACGGCACCGCGCCATTCCCCGGCAATTCGCTCGCGCGCCACTGGCGCGCGGACGCCCCAATCCCGGTCGAGTCCGATCCGATTTACTCCGAGCTGTGCGAATACGGCCTCCGGGCGATCCGGAGCGGACCGAACGTCTACATACACGCCCACGACGGAATCGAGCTGCTCTTCGATCTGACGACCGACCCCCTCGAAATGCAGAACCTCGCGGGGGTACCGGCTGCCCAGTCCACGCTGGAATCGTGTCGAAGGCTCATGGCGAAGGTCACGACGACAACGTCGAGCGGCACAGTAGGAAGCAGGAACAAGGAATGATCGCGAGGAGTTGAAGGGACGGAGGCGACGTCCGATCCGGCACCGCGGGCCATCCGAGAGGCGCCGCAGTTATCGCAAGTGCCCCTGATTCTATGCCCGGCCAGATCTCACGGTAGGCGAGATCTCACGGTATCCCCTCGTTGCCAATGGCGACATCGTCCCTCGGACGACTGTCATTGACCGTTGGGAGTGCAATTCCTACAATTGTCGCTTGATCGCGTGTCGAACGATCGTGATGCGCGAACTGACGGGGGTTCGGGTTCTCGGTGGAGGTCGATGAGCGTGCTGGTGTTAGTCTGTCGTTGCGGGCAGCGGATCAAGGCGCCAGGGGCGACGCCGGGACGGGTCGGACGCTGTCCGAAATGCGGCGAGTCGCTCAAGGTTCCCGAGGCCGTTCCGCCGGCGCGGCGGGAAGAGAACGAAACAACGGCCGCTGGCTATTACGTGGAGGAGATACCGCGTCTCACGAGCTCACGAGCTGTCGGCGAGGCAAGCTCCGGTTCACCGACGAGAGATTCACGTCCGACCGAAGCGGGGCGGACGACGCGACGGTCGAAATCAAAGCCTGGGGCGAGGCAATCTCAAACGAGCGAATCTTCGCTCTTCGTCTATCCACTCAGCGCCGCTGAGAGCGTCTCAGTCATAACGATCCTGAGCACCGCGTTCTGGATTTTCACCGTATTGGTTCCTGAGTATTGCTTGACGCTGATGAGCGACGCCGATTCCATGGGCGCCGGTCCGATGGGTTCGCTCGTTTCGTTGATCACGGCGCTGCCTGCCCTGTTTTTGTTGCTACCAGCGTTGTTTTACGGCGTGCAATATCTCGGACGCATCCTGGTCTCGAGCGCGCTCGGCGAAAACGCCCCGCCGCGCCCGCCCGATCGAAACTTCGATGGTTTTCTCAACGGACTTGGGCCATGGGTACTTTGGCTGTTCGGCGGAGTGACGGTTGGTGGGTTGCCGCTTGCATGTTACTGGATCTCGCAAGTCGAAGCGGGAACGCCCAACTGGGTCGTCGTCTTTGCCCTGGCGCTCCTCGGCTTGCCCTATTCCGTAATGGCCCTGCTGATGACGTTCCTGCATGACGACGCGTTCGCCGCGAAGCCCCCCGCCGTGATCGCCGCGATGGCGCGTGCGGGATTCATGTCGTTCGCCATGCTTTGCCTGGGGGTCGGCTCGGCGATCGGTCTGGTCGCGGGCGCTTTCGCCTTGATGATGGAACTCCGCGCTCAGTTTTACTGGGGCTACGTTGTGGCCGGCGTCGCGTTTTGGGCCTTCGTGCTTTGGATCGCGATGGTGGTCATGCGCCTGCTGGGTCTCTATTACTACCGCCGGCGCAAGACACTGCGATGGCATCAAGCACGCCCGCGTTGGGGTGTGAACTGGGGGATTTGACGGCAGCGCGCGGATGTCGACGCTCGGGAGCACAAAAAAAGGGCCGCCCGGTTGGACGGCCCTCATCGCAACGTTTCTCGTGACCGCAGTCTCTGCTACTCCTTCGGCTGTGGCGGTGCCTCGTCACCATCATGAATGATGATGTACTGCGGTGTCGAACTCCGGCCGAGGTCCCGGGCATTGTAGATGACCTGGGCATCGAGTGCCTTGGCGATCCGGGCCTGAGCTTCGGACAGGTGTGCCCGGCTGTAGGGGTCGGCTTTCGCGCCTACCTTTTCGAGTGCCGCCTTGATGCGGCCTTCGATCGCTCGCAGTTCGACGACCGCAAGGTTGGAGATCGGCTTGTAGGCGGCGGTGAAGCCGCTGCCGGGCAAGGTCAGATCAATCAGGCGTTCGAGGTGCTCGCGCTGAAGGTTGCGGCGCAGACTGCTGATCATCGGCTTGCGTGCCGAGAAGGGACGGTCGGGAACCTCGGTCAGCTCGCGCCAGATGGCGGTGTTGACCGTCTCGAGCAGCTCGGGAAGCGTCAGTACATCCTGATCGGTCGGAACGCGGAACTCGTTGTCGTAAACCCGGCGCAAGGTGGTTGGGTTCATGAGCAGCGTCAACGCGGCCGTCTGAACGCCCATGACCCGATCGTGAACCGGCCAGGCGGGTTCGTTGGCCAGCCGGTTGCGGTAGCTTTCCATGTCGTCGAGCCAGTGGTCGATCGTCATACGGTTCAGCAGATCGGGATTCAGGCCGAACGAGTCGTCAAAAAAGGCATTCTCAATCACGAACTTCAAGGCCGCTCGCTGCTGAGGTGTGGGGACGACCTCGATCGGTGTGCGTGCGTTCTTGTCTCCCTTGTGGTCGCGATTGACAAAGGCGCCGCCGACCCATGCGGCCATCATGCTGAGGCAATCGGTCTGAATGCGCAACGTCATCTCGTAGCCGCCGCGCGCTTTCGACCACGACTCGCCGTCCTTGACCAGCTTGTCGATGATCCGCCCGCGATGATGTTTCACGAGCCGCATCTGGTTTGTAGCGTAGTCGTGGGGGTTCTTGCCAAAGTCGTAGCGGCGAGCGAGCGGGTCGGGGCCCATGGTATCTTCGTCGGTGCCGAACGTCAGCTCCGGCTCGGCGACGCGTTCGAGGACCGGTTTGAGATCGTTGGACGACGAGTAGCCATACTCGATGGCCCAGTAGTCGTACGGGCCGATGCTCGTCATGCAGTAATCGCCCTGCGTCTCGCCCGATTGCATGTTGATGTTCACGGGGATGTAATCCATCACCGATCCCGCGAGCTGCTTCCCCTTGAAGGCCTTGCTGTTGATTTCGGCGACCGAGTAGACGCTCGTCGACTTGAAGTTATGCCGCAAGCCAAGAGTGTGGCCCACCTCGTGCATGACGAGCTCGGCGACCAGCGGGCCGATGAAGGCTTCGGGCATGTCGTCGATCAGCTTTTCCTTTTCCTTCGGCTTGTCGGCCTTCGGGCCGTCCCCCTCTTTCTTACCTCCGGGGGGTGGACCTTGTTCGTCGTCGATGTCGAGGATCATGCGCATCAAGGCAACATCGTTTGCCATTCCCCGCGCTGCGAGACAGAGCCCATTGGTCTGGCGCTGGCGGCCGATCAGTCCGTCGAACTCCTGCGAGCCCATCAATTTGTCGGAGCTTGCCTGTGCCATGGGGTGTCCGCCGTAGGGCAAGACTCCGCGGCGGGCGCGTTCCGCCAGGATCTGGTCGCGCTCGGCTGGGGGGGCCAGTCGGATGCGCGGATCCCAGTTCGGGTGCGACTCGAGCCAGGCGAGCGTCTCAGGGCTGAGTCCCTCCATGGCGGCCTCGGGGAGGACCTTGTGGAACTGCTTCCAGTAGTGCCGGATCCAGCCGTCGGTCAGGACGATGTCGGCATCGAGGATCTCGCCCGTCAGCGGGTTCACCCGGCTTGGACCGATGGCGGTCCCTTCGTTGTTGCTTAGCCAACGGATGAAGTTATAGCGCACGTCCTCGGGGTCTTTCTCCATGTGCGCTCCCGAAGCCGCGTCCTGGTAATACACCTCGACGGCATTCGACAAGCCGCACTTCTCGAACGCCTTGTTCCACGCGAGTAATCCCTCGCGGACCCACCGGCGATAGCGGATGGGCGTCGTGTGTTCGATGTAGAAGACGATCGGCTGCTTGGGCGGGCTGATCTCGAGCGATGGGTCGGCCTTCTCCAGGTTCCAGCGCGTGATGTACCGGGTCCGCGTGTCGCCTTCCTTGAACTTGCCAAGGTCCGTGTACGCCGTGGTGAAGTAGCCCACGCGATCGTCGGCCGTCCGCGTGCGGTAGCCCGTGTTATCGGGGATCAGGCTGATCGAGTAATGCAGCGTTTCAAGCCGGCCGTCGGCAACAGGGAGCTCGAACGCGATTTCGAGATTGCGCGGAAAGGCTTTGGCCGTCTTGATCGTCACCAGCCTCGGGTTGGTGGGGCGGAACTTCGGCCCAAAGAACTTCCAGGCATACCCCACCAACAGTTCGTCGAGGTCGATGACCGGCCCGCGGTTGGGCTGGATGGTCAGGATCGGCAGGTCGAGCACGACCCGGTCAGTAAACAGCCGGTTGACCGACGACTTGGATTCGGCATCCCCGGTTGAGCGCATGTCCACGTTGGGCTCGATCAGGGCGAGTCGGTTATCGTACTGCTTCCAGTAGACGTAGGTGTCGCCAAACTGAAGCCCTGCGTAGGGCTCGCCACTGGCGACGGTCAGGGCGATGAAGTACTTGTGGTGGGAGTATTCGCGCGGGAGCTCGGCGATCATCTGCGCGTCGCGCTTGCGGACCCAAACGTTGTAGAGGCTTTGTTGACCGTCGGCGGTCGAGACGACCTTTTCATAGCCATCGATGATTTTATCGAGCGGCGGGTAGTCATGATCGGGCGGGCCTCCCGAACGGGGCCCTCGCCCCTCTCCGTGATTTGGCCCTTGTGCATGGACCTGCGTGGCGAGCCCCAGGCTGAGCGCTCCGGCCAGGAGGTAGGCAACAGCCCCTGGCCAATTGAACGCAACTTTCAATCGTTGCATGGGATAGGTTCCTCACGAGATGTTTGACGTCGTTGTCCGATCAGGGGGGCGGATCAGATTCGCACCGCCGCGGAAGTGTGCCATAAGAGCGCTTTCCTACATTCTTCATCGTTGCGACGAAACGGCCCGATGACAAGGGTCCGCCTGGTGGAATTCGGGAATGGGGGCAAGGCGGATCGATTAAGCCGTATGACGGGGTCTTTCCGCATAAGAGGACAAAACCCTTTCCCTCAGTTGACTCCGACTCGAGACGGTTCGCGATTCGGTTGCGAACGATACGGTTGAGGCACGGCATGCAGCTTGCGCAGATCGGTGTGATCGTCGTTCTGCTGCTCGCGTGGGCAGCAATAAGCTGGCGTGGCAGGCGGGCTCTCGACGAACTCGGGCGCGGGATCACTGCGCTCGATGAAGGCCGCAGGACTTGGCCGAACCGGATTCGGACCGGCGGAGCGGTGGGACGGCTCACAGCGCTCTTTGACGCCGTGGCGCCCCGTCTGGAAGCGCGCATCGAGCGATTGGAGCAGGAACGCCGGCAATTACGCGCCGTTCTGAGCGGGATGGCCGAGGGCGTGATCGCGATCGACCCTCGCCGCCGGCTCGTTTTCGCTAACGCCAGTGCTGACAAGTTCTTCGGGCTCGACGCGTCGGCCGTGGGGCGGCTGGTCGCGGAGTTGGTCCGAAGCCCTCAGGTCCAGGAAGCCGTTGAGGCGACGTTGACCGGCACAGGGCCGTACGAGGGGGAGATCAATCTTCCCAGCCGCGAGCCCGGTCTGCGAGTCCCGTCGCGGATCCTGGCGGTGCACGGTACTCCGCTGACGGGTTCTCCCCCGCAGGGTGCTGTGCTCGTGTTCCACGACGTGACTGAACTGCGCAGGCTGGAGCGGATGCGACAGGACTTCGTCGCGAACGCCTCGCACGAGCTCAAGACGCCGCTCGCGTCGATCAAGGCGTACACGGAGACACTGCTCGACTGGGCCTTGCACGATGAAAACGTGAACGAAAAGTTCCTGCACCGAATCGAGGAACAGGCCGATCGCCTCAACCAACTTATTCTGGATCTCTTGAGTCTCGCGAGGCTGGAGTCGGGACAGGACTTTTACGAGCATGGCCCGCTCGCGCTGGTGCCGTTCATCGAGTCCTGCGTTGAGTCGCACCGAGGACGCGCCGAGGCGAAAAACCTGAACCTGACGGTCAACCTGTCGCCGATCGGCAACGACACGCTCATCCTCGCGGATGAGGAAGCCATCAGGCAAATCCTCGACAACCTGATCGACAACGCGATCAAATACACGCCGGAAGGGGGCACAGTCCGGGTTCGCGGCCAGCTTCTCGACAACTGTGTCGCTTTTGACGTCACCGATACCGGCATTGGCATCCCCCGCGATGACCTTCCTCGCATCTTTGAAAGGTTCTACCGGGCGGACAAGGCGCGCAGTCGCGAGCTGGGAGGAACGGGGCTCGGACTGTCGATCGTGAAGCACCTCGTCCTCTCTCTTGGCGGCAAGATCAGCGTCGATAGCCGAGTCGGATCAGGCACCCGGTTCATGGTGAAACTCCCGCAATTCCAGCCTCCCCTACAGAAAAGCTAAAATCGGTTGTGCCGGTCGAACCGAAAATTCGGCGCCGGGTTTTCGAACTCACGCAATCTTAATAATCATCTGCTACTATGGTCCCGCAACTTTTGCTAAGAAGGGAGGTCGAGGAAGGTCGTGAGGAATGGTGCGAGCACCGTTCAAGGTGCGAAGCGCCTTCCGCTTACGTTGAGGTAGCGGGCGCTCGTCGGACATAAGTTCCGGCATGGGGCCGAGGCGGACACACCAAGGTTGTGCAACATGCAAGGGATCGTCGGTCCGTTCGGGGCGAGAAACGCTCCGAGGCTGGTAGGGTTTTTGTTGTTATGCGTGCCGCTTGCGGTCGCTGGCGACGGTGTGCAGAGACAGGCTGCCAAGCCCGTAATCCCGCCTCGGATCGAAGATTTTGCACCACCGGACGAGTTTGTCATGGTCGGCCCCGTCAAAACGCATTTTGTCACCGAGGGGACGAAAGGCCGGCCGATCGTCCTGGTTCACGGCTTTGGCGAAACCACCTACACCTGGCACAAGAACATCGCGAAACTGGCTGCGGATTATCGGGTCTACGCCCTTGACCTCCGAGGGTTCGGACTGTCGGCGAAGCCCAAGGACGGCCAGTATCACCTGGAAACGTACACCAAGCACCTGCTCGGGTTCCTCGACGTGATGAAGCTGGACAAGCCGATCCTGGTGGGCAACTCGATGGGAGGCGCGGTGTGTGCGCGCCTGGCGTTGCTGCACCCGGAGCGTGTCTCGGCGCTCGTCGTAGAGGACGCCATCCCGCCCACGTTTTCCCGCCCGTCCGTCCCCTCGGCGATGCTGACCGGCAACGACGGATCGAACGCGCGACCGAGCACGTCGAAGACGTGGCTCGGCTTGTCGCGGTTCCTGATGACCCGGCCGATGGTCGCGTCGTCGCTACGGAGTTGCTTTCACAACCCCGAACTGGTCACCGAAGAGATGATCGAAGCCAACTACCGCGCCACCACGATTGACGGGGCTGCCGAGGCGTTCGTGGCGATGATGGGCCCGGCACCGAACACGGAACAGACGCTGCCGCCGCTCTCCACGCTCAAGGTCCCGGCCCTGGTCCTCTGGGGCCGGCACGACCGGCTCGTTCCGCTCGCGCTGTCCGACGTTTACACCAAGGCGATTCGCGACGTCCGTTTCCACGTTTTCGATGATGCCGGGCACCTGCCTCACGCGGAAGTGGCGGAGGCCTTCAATTCCAAGGTACGAGAGTTCGCAAACCAGCTCCCTTGACGGGATCCTTTTTAGGGCGTTTAACTGCATGAATATGTTCAAGACGATTCGAGTCGCGGCGGGTGTGTTGGTACTGGCCTTCGCCGGTTGCGGTACTGACGATGCGGCGACTCCCGGAACTGGCGGAACGCCGGGCGCGGCGCCCGGTGGTGCGAAAGGCGCGTCCGGCACCGTTGTGGTCGACGGCTCGAGCACCGTGTATCGCATCAGCCTGGCGGCCCAGGAGGCCTATAACAAAGTCAACCCGAACATCACGGTCGTCGTGGACAACCATGGCACGGGCGGGGGCTTCGGCCGGTATCTCGAGGGAGAGGTTGATATCGTCGATGCCTCGCGGAACGCGAAGCCCGAAGAAGAGGCCAAGGCAAAGGAACAAGGGATCGAGTGGACCCGATTCCTGGTCGGATACGACGGAATCACGGTCGTGGTGAATCCCAAGAACACGTTTGCGAAGTCGATGACTGTGGAACAACTCAAGAAGATCTGGGACCAGGACAGCAAGGCGCAGACCTGGAAGGATGTCGAGCCGTCCTGGCCGGACCGCAAGTTCATCCTCTACTCCCCCGACAAGGACTCGGGAACCTTTGAATTTTTCACCGAGGCGATCAACGGCAAGGCCAAGCGCCAGCGCGAGGACGTGCAGGCCAGTTCCGACGACAACACGCTCGTCAGCGGCGTCGCGGGTGACCCGGACGGTCTGGGCTACTTTGGATATGCATACTATGCGGAAAACAAGGACAAGCTCGGTGTTGTGACGATCCAGAACGGCGCGGACGCCAAGCCGGTTCTTCCCTCGCCTGAGACGATCCTTGACAAGACGTACAAGCCGCTGTCCCGGCCGCTTTACCTGTTCGTGAAGAATTCGGCGATGAAGCGTCCGGACGTGGCGGAGTTCCTCAAGTACTATCTCGACAACGTTGCTACGCTCGCGGAGAAGGGTGGCTATGTTGCACCGACCGCCGACGATATCGCGGCCAACCAGAAGGCCCTTTCTTCAACCGGGGCCGCAAAGTGAACGGGAGTTTCGGAGGGTGGCTACGGCCCATGATGCATGAACACGATCTGCTCGATCGGTGGGATGTACCCGCCCTGCGAAACCCACAGATGAGTGCGCTTTGAGTACGACAACCATTTCCAATCCGGGTGCCCGATCCTCAGGTCGTTGGGCCGGGCCGTCTCGCTTCCGTGCGCTTCAGGAAGTCGGCGTCACGTTGTTTCTCTTCCTGTGTGCGGCGATTACGGTGCTGACGACAGCGGGCATCGTGGTCGTGCTCGGCGTGGAGACGATTGCATTTTTTCGAAAGTCGCATGCCGGATTGTTCGAAGTCCTCACGGGCACGGTGCTCCGGCCCGGTGGAGACCCGCCACGCTTCGGCATCTTGCCGTTGGTCTGGGGCACGTTCGTCGTCGCCGCGGGGTCGTCGTTGATCGCGCTGCCGATCGGTCTTCTAAGTGCGATCTACCTGAGCGAGTACGCCCCTCGGCGCTTGCGGGGCATGCTCAAGCCCGCGCTCGAGTTGCTGGCTGGCGTGCCGACCATCGTCTACGGCTATCTTGCGCTGTTGCTGGTTACACCCGCGCTGAAAGCGATTTTCGAGCCGATGGGCATTCGCGTCGAAACGTTTAACGCCTTGAGCGCCTGCATCGTCGTCGGCGTGATGATCATTCCGATGGTCTCGTCGTTGAGCGAGGACGTGCTGTCCGCGGTCCCTCGTAGTCTGCGGGAAGCCGGCTACGGATTGGGAGCCACGAAATTCGAGGTCTCGACGAAAATCGTTCTGCCGGCGGGGCTCTCGGGGGTGGTTGCGTCCTTCATTCTGGCAATCAGCCGTGCGATCGGGGAAACGATGGCGGTGGTGCTCGCTGCGGGAATGAGACCCCAGTTGACGTTGAATCCCTTGACCTCGGTCGAAACGATGACGACTTACATCGTCGCCGTCACGAACGGGGAGGCTTCGGCCGGCTCGCCCGAGTACCTCTCTTTGTTTGCGGTCGGGATGGCGTTGTTCCTGATCACGCTGGTACTGAATATTCTGTCGGGCCTGGTTCTGCGCCGGTACCGGGAGGTTTACCAATGAGCCTCTCCACTCCGGACGCCCGGTTTCATCCGCACCGCAACCTTCGGCGCTTCATGGGGCCCGTGTTCGGCTTCGCGTGTTTATTGGCGACGCTGTCGGGCGTGGTCGTCCTGTCGGTGCTCCTGGGTGCCGTATTCGCCACGGTCCTCCGCCGGCCCGGTGCGCGGCCATGGACGGAGGTCGGGGCGAACCTCCACGACCTGTTTCAGTTTCTCGGTGCACTCGCCTCACACATGCGCTCGCGGAATGCCGCCGCAGCCGGTTTTCGCGCTGGGATCGCCGGGAGCCTCTGGCTGCTGGGCATGGTGGCCGTCTTCGCGATCCCCGTAGGCGTGGGGGCCGCCGTCTTCCTCGAGGAGTACGCGCCGGCGGGACGCGTCCGCAAAATCATTCAGACGAACATCGCCAACCTCGCGGGCGTGCCTTCGATCGTCTACGGTATCCTCGGCCTCGCGTTGTTCGTGCGTGGGCTGGGTTACAAAGGCGTAGCGCTCGGTCCCTCGCTTTGGGCCGGGGCGTTGACGCTGGGTCTTTTGATCTTACCGACCGTTGTCATCGCCACCCAGGAAGCCTTGCGCACGGTGCCGAGCTCGCTCCGCCAGGCGGCCCTTGCCCTGGGTGCGACGCGCTGGCAGGTCGTGCGCGATCACGTCGTTCCCAGTGCCTTGCCGGGCATCCTTACTGGGACGATCCTCGGCCTGTCGCGTGCGATCGGGGAAACCGCGCCCCTCTTGATGGTCGGCGCGGCGGGCTCGATCCTGAGATTGCCGAAAGGCCCGAGCGACCGTTACACCGCGCTGCCCGTGGAAATCTACAACTACGCCAAGGAACCGAGCACGGCTTTTCAGACCGTTGCCGCCGGGGGTATCCTGATCTTGCTGGTCATGCTCCTTTCGATGAACGCCACGGCAATTGTGATCAGGAACCGTTACCGCCGCTCTACCCGAGGGTGAGGTCGACTTTTTATGAGCGTGCCCGAGTCCCCTATTGCCGCACCCGAAGCCCTGGAGTCCCATTCTCCCACGACGGCACTGCCGCCGATCGTCCTCTCCGCGCGCAACCTGTCCGTCTGGTATGGTCCCTCCCTTGCGTTGAATCAGATTAGCATCGAGATCCCGCGGAATCGGATCACCGCGCTCATCGGGCCGTCGGGTTGCGGTAAGAGTACCCTGCTGCGCTGCTTCAATCGAATGAACGACCTGATCCCCGGCGCCCGTATGGAGGGTGAGCTCACATTCGACAATGAGGATATCACCGGCCCCAAAGTGGACGCCGTCGCCCTTCGCCGCCGGATCGGAATGGTCTTTCAGAAGCCGAACCCGTTTCCGAAAAGCATCTACCAGAACGTTGCCTGGGGTGCAAAGATCAACGGATACAGGGGCGACATGGACGAGCTGGTCGAACGCTCACTACGCCGGGCCGCCCTTTGGGACGACGTGAAGGGTAAGCTCAACAGCTCGGGCCTGGACCTCTCGGGCGGCCAGCAGCAACGCCTCTGCATTGCGCGCACACTCGCCGTCGAACCGGAAGTGATCCTCATGGACGAGCCTTGCTCGGCGCTCGATCCGATCTCCACCGCCAGGGTCGAAGACCTGATGGACGATCTCAAGGATGAATACACCATCGTCATCGTCACGCACAACATGCAACAAGCCCGCCGCGTGAGCGACATGACGGCCTGCCTCATGCTCGACGAGAGCTCGAGGGACGGTCAGCGCATCGGCATCATCGCCGAGTTCAGCGCCACCGACCTGTTGTTCACCAACCCCAAAGATCCGCGCACGGAAGCCTACATCACCGGTCGGATTGGCTAAGAGTCTGTCCCGGAAGTGGAGCGGAGCCGGAAAATGGGACTGGCTCCGAGTCTTCGAGGTGCCTGTCCCATTTTCCGGCGGAGCGGGCGTGGAACATGCAGTCCCCATGTTCCACGCTCCTGGGACTTCTGGGACAGACTCTAATCGCGGAACGCGTCGCCGTCGCATCACGGCAGCAGTCGCGGCCGCCGCGGCGTGGGGTTCGAGAGTGCTTGCTGGATGCCCTCAGGCGTGAATTCTACGAACTCGCCCTTATAGTGACGCTGGTTGATCGGATACCGGTCCAGGCCCAGCGCGGGAATCAGCCAATCGTGCGTCTGGTTCGGATGAATTAGCACGGGGCGTTCGAACAGTTGGCGGACAATGTTCTTGCTCGCCGGATTCCCGTAAAAGAGCAAGGGGTATTGACGCCGGTCGAATTGAGGGTCGGCATCGCTGATGGCATGGAAGCAGTTCGACCCGTTTCCGAGGCGAGGCGATTCGCCAAGACCGTCGGTGCACTGATAGCCGATCGCCCCGGATTCGAGAAAGGCCTTCTGAGTCAGGAAGCGAGTGTGGAGTCCGGACCAGGTCTCGTAGGGACCCCAGAACGAGACCGTTTCCCCGTTCTTGAGCATTTCCTCAATCGACGCGCGCATGTCGAGGTTAACTGCCGGTTCCGCACGGAACTGAAACGGGCGCACCTCGAGCGTCGCCGGCAACCAACTGATCGTGTCCACCCCGGTTATCGTCGGCGAGGCGCCCGGAGGCTCGTAGGTCTTGACGACCGTGGCCCACGTGTGCGTGAGACGCGGAATGCGCGGGGTGGTCTGCGAACCGAAAACAATGACGTAGTAGTGTTCGTGCTCCGGCTTCGGCGCGGCCAGCAGGGCGGTGATTTCGAGGTCCAGAGCCGGCGAGGGGGGCCGCACGGCCTGACGGCCACAGCCGCCAGCCATCAAAATGAGGAGCATCCCTGCCATTCGGCGCGCACGCATACGCCGACCCTCCGTTCCTTGGCGACCCATCCTGTGATCGCCGGATCCCCGGAGTTAAGATCGTCACAATCGGGCGACGTGCTTAAACGGAAGCGGCGGCCCATGCGAGCCGCCGCAACCTGGTATTTGAGGATGGCACGTCTGCCATGCGTGGAGTCTTGATCGGAGAACGGGGAAGTGAGATTCACTTTTTGTCCTTGGGCGGACTCCCCGAGCCCTTCGACTTCTTCGCGTCTTTGTTCTTCTGCGCCTTGTCTTTGGCTTTCTTTCCGCCGTCTGGCATTGGACGTTCCCTTTCGTGACCGTGATGTGGGTGGGAAAGACGTGGCTTGCGCCACACCGGCGTGGTGGTGGGGCACATTTATGAAGATGGCGCGAAAGGTACCGCGTTTCAAGTCTTTTTTTGGAAATCCGCGCGACCGCGGTTCTCTCTTTGCAATCTGAGCGCGGGCAGGCCAGAGCGACTCTCGCGTTTTACGTATTGACCAGCCGCGACTCGCCCCGCACCATCCGCCGCGTCATCGTGGCGAAATGCGTGTGGAGCATGCACTTCCAGGCGAATTGAAAGAGGTAACGCGGCGGACGTCCCGCAGCGAGAAGTCGGCGCAGCGCACGGCCATACACGGCGCGATAGGGGCGGGTGCTGGGGTTGACCCAGATCCGCACGATCATGACGAGCGCAGCGAGGATCGTCAGCACCTGGTTCTTGAGGTACATCAGCGGCTTGTGCCTGACCAGCCAGCGCATCTTGGCCGTGGCTAAGGGAAGCCGGCCCTTGACGAACAGGTCGTCGAACCGTTCGAAATAGTTCTCGGCGTTATACAGCCGGTCCATCAGGTCGAGCCAGCCGTCGCGCATCTCTTCCCGGCTCATTCGGAGCGGGATGACGTTTGTCGCGATCTCGGGGTCGTCGGCTGCGGCGTTGTCGAGACGGCCCTCGGCTTCGAGGCGGGCGTACAGGGGCGTCTTGGGGATCGCCGAGAGCATGCCCGCCATCGCGCCAATGATGTGAGACTGCTGGAGGAAATCGTACTGGCGTTCAAAGACGGAAACGTCGTCGCTGTCGAAACCGACGATCATTCCCGCGTAGACCTCCAGGCCCGCTTGTTGGACCCTGTGGACGCGCTCCACGATACTGCCGCGCACATTCTGGTACTTCTTTGTTTCTCGCAAGGCGTCCTCATCGGGGCTCTCGATCCCGATGAACACGGCGACCATCCCCGCCTCGGCCATGAGCTGCATTAGCTCTTCGTCCTCCGCCAGGTCGAGCGAGGCCTCGGTGAAGAACGCCATGGGGTAGCCGTACTTGTGCTGCCAGGCAACGATCTCGCGGAGGATTCCTTTGGCAAGTTTCTTGTTGCCGATGAAGTTGTCGTCCACGAGGAAGATGACGTGCGCCCCGAGCCGGTACTGCGCGTCGATCTCCTCGATCACCTGCGCGGGCGTTTTGACCCGCGGCTTGCGGCCGAAAATCACGATGATGTCGCAGAACTCGCACTGGAACGGACAGCCACGCGAGGTCTGCACGCACCCCATCGCATATTCGCGCAGCTTGATGAGATCGTAGCGCGGAGTGGGGACCTTCGACATGTCGGTCTTATCGGCCTGCTCGTAGCGATACTGATGCTCGCCTCGCTTCCACTCCTCGAGGAACCGTGGCCAGGTCTCCTCCGCCTCGCCGATGAAAATGACATCGACCAGGCCGTCGTACCAGTTCTCCGCTACCGTGATCCAGGGGCCGCCGACGACCGCGAAGATGTCGCGCGCGTGCAGCTCCATCAAGATCTCGCGCATCCGGTCGCGCTGGACGGTCATGCCGGTCAGCCCGACGATGTCGAACTTTTTCAAGTCGTCGAAGTCAATGTCCTCGACGTTCTCATCGATCAGAACGATTTCATCTTCGGGCGGCGTCAGTCCGGCGAGAACCGGGAGCGCCAGGACGGGCATGTTGGCTTTTTTTCCCAACAGAGGAAGTGCATGATTGAGTCCCCAGAATGACGTCGGGAACCGCGGATTGATCAGGCAGATCCTTGCCATCACACGCCTCGTGGCCGGCCAGTTTGAGCGGAGGTGAGTCGCATCGGCATGCGTTCCATCACCTCCCGAATGAGGGCGACCGGCCCACCCACACCGGGCGATGAGGCGCATGTAGAGACGGACTGTAACACTACCGACAACGCATGACCATCCTAGGCCGTGCGGTTTTGCTCTTTTGTGAATCGGAACTGAGCCACCTTTAGACCTCGCGGACCGCTTCGACGGCCCTGTTGCGGGGATTTCAGCATTGTTGGATAATCGGACCAACACGCGAGCCAACCGTGGGACGGCTTCGTGGTTCCATCCTGCCCCACCACGCCTCGATGACCCACGGCTCGGGCTTTGCGTCCGCGGCTCGCACGGATTGACCGCTCGATCGGAAGGTGACTCGCGCCATGCCGTTGCGTTTCGCAGTCTTCGTCTTCATCGGCCTGGCATCGGCCGCGACTGCGGCGGACCGAAATGATGCGCTGGATCGCACATACGAAACGGTCGTCCAGCCGTTCTTGAAGAATTACTGCACGGGCTGCCACGGTAGCGTGAAGCCGAAGGGCATGCTTGATTTAAGTCCTTACGAGACCGTGACGGCCGTTGCCAAGAATCATCGCGTCTGGCTGGGCGTCCTGGAACGACTCGAGGCGGGAGAGATGCCTCCAGAGAAGGCGCCTCGCCAGCCCTCAGCACATGAGCGGCGGGCGGTGCTCGACTGGATCGAAGCCTTCCGTGCACGTGAAGCGAGTCGGAATGCGGGTGATCCGGGTACTGTGCTAGCGCGACGGCTGAACAACGCGGAGTTCGACTACACGATCCGCGACTTGACAGGTGTCGATATCCGCCCGACCCGGGAATTCCCCATCGACCCCGCGAACGAAGCCGGGTTCGACAACTCGGGCGAGTCGCTCACAATGTCGCCGGCGCTCGTGAAAAAGTACCTGGCCGCGACTCGTCGGATCGCCGATCACCTCGTGCTCAAACCCGACGGCTTCGTCTTCGCACCTCACGCGATGGTCACTGACACGGACCGCGACAAGTACTGCGTCCAGCGGATCATCGACTTCTACAAACGCCAGCCGACGGATTACGCAGACTATTTTTTCGCCGCCTGGCGCTTCCAACACCGCGCGGACCTCGGCAGGCCCGACGCGTCGTTTGACGACATCGCCCGGGAGGCGGGTGTAAGCGCCGACTACCTCGCACTCCTCTGGCCCATTCTCATTCGACCGGACAGGGACGTCGGTCCGCTGGGCGAAGTTCAGGCCCGCTGGCGACAACTGCCCGCTGACGTGAGCAAAAAGGAAGAAGCGAGGCGCGGTTGCGAGCGCCTGCGCGACCACGTTCTTCGCGCGCGGAAAGAACTCGAGCCCCGCGTCCGTTCGCTCAGTGTCAATGGCATCTCGGCGGGGAGCCAACCGCTCGTTCTTTGGAAGAACCGTGCACTCGCCGAGCAGCATCGCCGCTACTCCGGCGGCGGCGTGGCCACCGATTTCCGCAAGTTCGAGCACAAAATCGCAAAGACGGCCGATCACCTTACGCTCCGATTTGACGTCGGTGGGAGTGATCATGGTCATGTGTTGTGGCGCAATTCGTACTTCGAGCGGACGGGTGGAGCCTCGGATTCTCGTGGGTCGCGCCTGACGTTGCATGCCTTGTTGGAGCAGCACGCGCCCGAGGAAGCCGAAAAACTGCGCTTCGGCCGACACCCCAATGGCCAGACGATTGACCCGGATAGCTTCGTCCTTCAAGTGCCCGCCGAAGTCGGCATAACCGTGCCCCTCGACGCGCTTGTCCAGAGCCCCAGGGACACGTGGAATTTCGTCACGGAGGGCGCGATCGATCGCGAATCGTTCAAGGAGGGCGTCCTTCGGATCGAGTGTACGGTCCAAGCGAAGGAGGACGCGTTCCCGATCGCTCGCGTCGTGATGCGGGCCGACGATCCGGCGATTCCCCGCTGGGAAGCCGCTTTCGCACGATTCTGCGACGTGTTCCCCGACGCGTTCTACGTGGCCGATCGCGGACCGTACTTCGATCCCAAGGCGGCCGGGCAAGGACGACTCCTGACCGCCGGATTCCACCTTATGCAAGGCTACTTTCGCGACGATGCTCCGTTGTACGAACTGATCCTCGACGAGCCCGCCCGGCGCGAGCTCAACACACTCTGGCAGGAACTGAACTTCATCACCGGCGTGCTCTCCCGCCAGTACAAGGACTTCATCTTCTTCGAGCGTGCCGAACCGCCCCGCTTCATGCAGCCCGCGGAGTTCGACTTTGCCCGTTCCGAGGACAAGGACGCGACCTCCGAAGCCAAGATGGAGCAACTGCGGGTCGCCTACACCGCCAAGGCCAAGAAACAAGGGGCCACCAACGACGCCATTGAGGCCATCGAGTCCTACTTCAAAACGATGTCCACAAGCCTCCGCGAAACCGAAACGCTCCGCAAACAGGCTGAGCCGAGCCATCTGCGGCACCTCTTGCGATTTGCCGAGCGTGCTTTCAGGCGGCCGCTGTTTTCGTCCGAACGCGACGAACTCGTCGGCTTCTATCGCGTCCTCCGCGAAAAGGACGAGTTGGGCCATGAAGACGCCATTCGCGATACGGTCGTCAGCATCCTGATGTCTCCTCACTTCTCCTATCACATCGAACCCGCCGAGCCCGGCACGATTGCCCGGCCGGTGTCGGACTATCTGCTCGCCAGCCGCCTCAGCTACTTCCTCTGGTCGACGATGCCCGACGAAGAACTCCTCAGCCATGCCGCAGCGCGCGACTTGCACGAGCGGCCCGTCCTGCTCGC
>DAIDJG010000303.1 GCA_027451445.1 Singulisphaera sp. | reverse complement strand
CACTTTGGTCCCGGAACTGCCGCCGGAAGCCAACGTGGGCTTGCCCGTTGTCCTCGTCATCGACGATGACCCCACGATCCACGACCTGACCAACCACTATCTG
Source organism: Singulisphaera sp. (assembly GCA_027451445.1). Lineage (GTDB taxonomy): Bacteria > Planctomycetota > Planctomycetia > Isosphaerales > Isosphaeraceae > DAIDJG01. The sequence continues at coordinate 21,861 of DAIDJG010000303.1, read as the reverse complement.
GGGAGTGAGGGGTACGTCGTGGTCCACGCCACAAGTGGCATGGAAGGGCTGCGCATGGCGCGCGCCGTCCATCCCTGCGCCATTACCCTCGACGTCATGATGCCGGGAATGGACGGCTGGGCCACGCTTTCAGCGCTGAAAGCCGACGCGGAACTGTCGGCCATCCCCGTGATCCTGTTGACGATGGTCGACGATCGCGGTCGCGGATTTGCCCTCGGGGCGGCGGACTACCTGCCAAAACCGATCGATCGCAATCGTCTCCTGGGGCTCCTCGCGAAGTACGCCAGGTCAAACCGGCCGCCTTCCGTGCTCGTGATCGATGACGATGATGACACGCGTACTCTGCTTGGGCGTCTCCTCCGCCGCGAAGGTTGGCACGTCCTCGAAGCCGCCAACGGCCGCTTGGCACTCGAACAACTTGCCAAGCAAGAACCAGGGGTCATCCTCACCGATTTGATGATGCCCGAGCTCGACGGCTTCGGCCTCGTCCATGAGCTGCGCCGTTCCGAATCGCTCCGGTCCATCCCCGTCGTCATCATGACGGCCAAGGACCTGAACGAGGAGGACATGGAGCGTCTCGAAGGCTACTCCGACCGGCTGCTGCGCAAAGACCCTGCCGACGAAAACGGCTGGCTGAGAGAAGTTAGCCGTCTGCTGAAGTCGATTCCGAGGGCACCGCGGCGCGAGGCGGGTTGATCGGCGGAAGGCGCCGCGCAACGACGACACCCGTGGCGAGGAGTACTGCTCCGCCAAGATGAATCCAGGGAGCCTGTTCGAGGCCGCGTGGCTGGATGCGCAGGTCCAGCCGGCCGTGGCTGTCGGCGCTCGGCTGGAACATTTTCCGGGTCTCGGCACAACGGAGACTGAGGTCAGGCGGCTGGCCGTTAACGATCCACCAGGACCCTGGGTTCTGATTCACGTAGACGCGTTGAAAGGGCCTGACCTGAAGGATGATATGGTTGGGGCTCCAATAAAGGGGCTCGACCGGACCCTCGTCCGTCCAGTATTCCCCAACGTACGAGGGATGACCTCGCCAGAGCCGTGCTGTGACCGCCTCGCGATCGTAGCCCAGGAGCGGCTGGAGCCCGTGGATCACGCCGTACCCGCGAACGAGCGCAGGGTATCCAGCGGAGTCGGCGACCTGGATGATCCCGCGGGTCACTGGTGGACCCGGGAACTGGTCCTCACTCGGGGAAACGCCGAACGCGAGCGGTAGAATCTCGTAACCGTAGCTCACGTAATCGAAAGCGATGAGCGCAAAAAGCAGGAGCGCCAATTGCCTCAACATGCGCGAAGGCGATGCCCGCAGCCAGCCGATCGCCTCGCCGGCTGCCAGAGCGAGACCCAGAAAGGCCATGAAACGCCAGCGCGAGACGACGTGCATCGAGCCGAAGAACGGGAAAAACTGGAGCCAGAAGCTGAGCTCATACCACTTGCGCCCTCCCAGCGCGAGCCATCCGCATAAGAACGTGAGTGTATGCCACCAGCGCCAACCACGACAGAGACTGACCAGCACCAGGATCACGACGACCGGTCCGAAGTAGTTCGCCCGCTCCCAGAACTCTTGCGCGGTCATTGCGTCGACGATTGATGCCGGGGCCCGGCCGAGCAGGCTGGCGGGGATCTCCGGAAGCGTGATCGACGTGAAGTACGGTCGGCTGCGCCGGGGAAAGTCACGATACACCGCCCCGCTTGTCGCTAGCCGCCAACCCGTGAGCGAGACAAACATCCCGACCGCGACCACCGCGTGAGCCAAAAACCGCCAACGGGCCGGCCACGTTCTCGCGCGTAAGACACGCAAGGCGACCACTCCGCCCACAACCATCGAATAGACGCTGAAGTAGTGGATACCATTGAGAACGTTGAACGCCAGCCAGAAGCCGAGCCAGAGTCCGTCCGCAAGCCGGCGCTCCAGGCGAAAAAGGTGGTAGAGGACCCAAGGGTAAGAGAAATACCACATCGACGCATGATAGGCCGAAGCGGCCGTTACCAGGATTGCGCCGTTGAGCGTATAGATCAGGCTCGCCGTCGTCGCGGCGAGCGGGTCGTGAAACCAGAGTGAGGCGAGCCTCCGCGAGCCTTCGGCCGCGAGGACGAAGCAGACGATGGTGGCGACGCCCAGACCGGTCGTCGTCCCCAGGGCGCACACCAGGGGAGTCGCGATTCCCGCCGCGCCGATCTGGGGGTCGGCCGCCAGCGGGAAGCCCCCTCGCGTCCAGGGGTCCCACCACGGAAACTGACCCCAGTACACGATCGTTTGGCGCATCGCTTCGAACTTGCCGAGGAACACGTCCCAGTCGGATTTCGAGTGATTCTCGGGATGCTGGAGTAGCGGGAAACCGAGCGCAACGCAGCACGCCGGCACGATCCAGCGCAACCACGATTCCCTCCCGGACTCGTCGACGAGGTCGAGCGGACGGTCGTCCGACGGGCGGACCCACAGCAACCGCGCGGCACAAACGCCGACTACCGCGAAGAAGAAAATCCAGCCGATCCCCCGCTGGATGCTCCAGGGAAGAGCGACGATCCAGTCATTCGCGACGGGGGCAAGAAAGTAGACGAGGATGGACGTGATCAACGTGGCTTTGGGGTGGCGTTTGACAAAGCGCCACAGGCGACGGACCTCGCGTACAGCATTCTCCTTGAGGATCGAGTTCGAGAGAATGAGCCGCAACCGTTCGGGGGGGAACATCGGACCGGAATCGCCCTGGGGTGGTAATGGTCGTGGCTGCAAGCACGCTTTCTATTCCGGGATAACTTATCCTAGGCGACGCAAAACGGCGATACGTCCTCGAATATCTTAGGCGAGGCACGATCCTGGAATCCGCGAACAGTGGCGTATATGATGTCCCTCCCCTCCTCGCTGTTCGCGCGTCGAGCCGATGGACTCCAAACGTGCGGCGAGGACGGGGCCCGAACCGGGTATGCTGAACGTGGCGTGCCACGGTCCGAGTCGGATAGTAAAGGAACTCAAACGATGCCCGACGGAGTACCGAGCATGATTTCCGACGTCGAACTTTCGAGGCGAGGGTTCGTGGTCACGTCACTCGCGGCTGGTTATGCGCTTTCGGTGCAGCCTGTGTCCGGCCAGACGATCACGACCGATACGAAAGGACTGGAAGCCGGCGAAGTGAAGATCCCGGTCTCCGACGGCACGATCCCCGGCTACCGAGCGATGCCCGACTCCGGCGGACCATTTCCGACGGTGCTCGTCGTCCAGGAGATCTTTGGCGTCCACGAGCACATCAAGGACCTCTGCCGCCGGCTTGCGAAGGCCGGCTACTTCGCCGTCGCGCCCGAGTTGTACGCACGACAGGGGGACGTGTCCAAGATCGAAGACTTTCGCGAGATCATTTCCAAGGTGGTCTCGAAAGTTCCCGACTCACAGGTCATGTCGGATCTCGACGCGGCCGTTGCCTGGGCGAAAGAGACGGGCAAGGCCAACACCGAGAAGCTCGCCGCGACCGGCTTCTGCTGGGGCGGCCGGATCATCTGGCTCTACGCGGCGCACAATCCCAACCTCAAGGCCGGTGCGGCGTGGTATGGAAGGCTCGCCAGTCCGCCGGATGAGCTGCATCCGAAGAATCCCGTCGATATCGTTGGCACGCTCAAGGCTCCGGTGCTCGGGCTCTACGGCGCGGCCGACCAGGGGATCCCCGTGGCCGATGTCGAACGGATGCGCGGGCTGCTCAAGAATGTGAACAGCCCCTCCGAGATCGCGCTGTACCCGGACACGCCGCACGGATTCAATGCCGACTACCGGCCGAGTTACCGCAAGACCGAGGCCGAGGACGCGTGGAAGCGGATGCTCGCGTGGTTCAAGAAGTATGGCGTCGCGTGACGAAGGCTGGCGGGTCCCGAACTCTCAAGCTCTTGACGAGGCCTGACGATGAGCCGATCGCGTCCGCCTGGAATTGTGGGAGAAAGCTCGCTACGGCTCGTCGCGCTGCTGATCGCGGCTTCGGCGACCTTGTCCGAAGCCGCGGTTGAGCGGCCGAATATCCTGATCATCGTGGCCGATGATCTGGGGTGGCACGACGTACCCTGGCACAAGGGGCCATACGCCATGCCCATCCTGGACCGACTGGCGCAGCAGAGCCTGCGGCTCGAGGCTCATTACGTCCATCCGATGTGTAGCCCCACGCGTGCCGCGCTGCTTTCGGGGCGCTATGCCAGCCGCTTCGGCTGTGTCGGTGCTCAGAACGAGCGGGTCTTTCCGTTCAATACGATCACGTTGGCCTCGGCGCTGAAAAGCGTGGGGTACAACACCGCGTTGACCGGCAAATGGCATCTCGGTTCGTTGCCCGAATGGGGACCCAACAAGTTCGGCTTCGATCATTCGTTCGGCTCGCTCGCCGGAGGCGTCGGGCCGTACGATCACCGCTACAAGACAGGCCCTTACACTGAGACGTGGCATCGGAACGGTCAGCGCATCGAGGAAAAGGGTCACGTCACCGACCTCATCGCCCAGGAGGCGATCGAGTTCCTCCGTCGCGATCGCAAAGCGCCCTTTTTCCTCTACCTCCCGTTCTCGGCCATTCACATTCCGATCGACGAGCCGCAACAGTGGCTCGACAAGAACGCGCACCTCAGCGACCCCGGCGCCCGGCTGCGCGGGGCGTGTGCCTCGCACATGGACGACGCGATTGGCCGCGTGCTCGCGACGCTCGACGCGACGGGCCAGCGCGATAACACGCTGGTCGTGTTCTTCGGCGACAACGGTGCCCATGACCAGTACGGGAACGACGACCATCAGTATCCGAACGCTGACCGTTACCCCGCGATCAAGGTTGGCAACGACAATTTACCCTTGCGCGGCTACAAGTCGGGCCTTTACGAAGGAGGCATTCGCACGGCGGCGCTCCTGAACTGGCCCGGCCATTTCCAGTCCCGCGCGATTGACACGCCGCTCCATGCGTGCGACTGGATGCCCACGCTGACGAAGCTGGTCGGCTATCAGCCGCCCCGCGACCTGCGCTGGGATGGGGTCGATATCTGGCCCTGGCTGACCGGAGAATCGGGTACCAGCGAACCTCGCACGCTCTATTGCCTGGGAGCGAACAGCCGCGATCAAACCGTGCGTCGGGGGCCATGGAAGCTGATTGTGAGGTCAAAGGGCGAGGCGGAACTCTTCAACTTGTCGGCTGATGTCGCCGAGTCGAAGAACGTCGCGGCGGAACATCCTGAGCGCGTCGCCGAGCTGAAACAAAAAATCAAGGAACTGGCCGCCCGCGACCGTGAGAGCAAGGTCGCGGATCCGCACACAAGCCCCTGAGATGTCCGAAGCGATCCGCGCAGGTTGCGCATTGGATTCACAGCGAGTCGAGCCGTCGTTGTCGTTCGACTCGGCATCGCTTGCTGTTGTGGTTTTCGTCACGCCCGTGTCCTGATCGACGGTCCGTTTTCCAGGTGCGGCCCATTGGCCGTCCAAGGGCGACGAGAAACCAGGGTGAGGTGGGCAGAGGCGAGTCCGATGTTGGGGGGCGCGGTCCGCGCGAACTGGGTTATGGACTAACTCACAGCGGCGAACCGTCCGGGCCGAGCGCGGGCCGCGACAGGTCGGGACGGCAGCCCAGTCCGGGTGTTCCCGAGTCTTCGGCCGCCGCGCCTTCCTCGATGCGGCGCGCGGCATCGGAGAGTTGCCGAGAGCGTTCTCGCCGGCCCGAAGGGTCGTGGCGAATGAACATCTCGTTCCGATACCATTCGGCCTCGTATTGACACACTGCGGTCCATTGGGACGCCTCGATTCCAAACTGCCGGGCACACTCAACGGGGTCAATCCGAGGCGCGGGAACGCGCTCCGGCCAGCCGAAGGTTCGCCTTTCGGCGAGTTGGTTTACGATATCTTGTGCAAGCGCGACGTAACCGCGAAACGACGGATGATGCGCGTCGTGGAAGAGCCGGTCGTCGAGCGTGCCATCGGGCGTGAGTGACTTGAAGATGGCGGGACCGTCGACCAGGACACAATCATGCCGCTTACCGACGCGGCGGCACCCGTCCTGGAGCGGTGTCGTACAGCGCTGGGGCATCGCGTCCAGGTCGCGCGCCTGGACGAGGTGGCTCTGAGCGTCGGGCCAGTCGCCGGCGAGCACGCGCAGACGTCCGAGGCGAAAATGGGCCTCGGCAAAACCTGGCTGCCGATCCAGGAGCGACCGGTACAGGACTTCACTGCGCTCAGGATCGTCTCGCTCGATCCGCCGGGCCTCCCGGAAGTCGCGGGCGAACCTCTCGCGCTCGTCACGAGGAGTCTCCGGTCGTACGACCGACCGGTTTGGCTCGAAGGCACCATCGTTTCCTGCTGGGACGATCACGATGGGCAACGCGCGAATCCGTTCGCAGTACGAGACGATCGCCTCCAGGCGTCCGCTGTAATTCTCCACAACCTCGCGGTCCTCGGCCGGTGTGAACGCTGGCACGTCCACGAGTGCACGGGTGATGGCGGGTTTCGGCGGGTCCCCCAGTCGCTGCATGTCCAGTGCGTGGACGATGGCCAGGCCGAGGTAGGTGTGCGTGCAGAGTGTCTCGAACCGCTTCATGAACGGCTCGTCCGGCAGGGCGTCGCGATAGTACGGGACTTCGCGCGCCCAGGGGAAGCGAGCCTGGTACTCATTGTGACCACAATAGATCAGCACGCAGTCCGGACGGGTCCGCTGATTGACCAGCAATTTGTGCATGCGTTCCAGATTGGAGCCGCCGACGGCTCGCATGTTGATGTGACAGCGGGTTCCGGGGAGTACGCGGTCCAACTGCCAGCCCACGATTGCCGCGACTGAAAGCCAGCGATCGTAGGGGATTCCGAGCCCACTCGACTCGCCAATGACCAGGATCTCGAGAGTGCGCTGGCGCGACCCCGGCGCACCTCCGGGCGGATCGGCGAGTTCCGTTGGCAAATCCGGATAGCGCCGGTTCACGACATACCAGCGCGCCGCGCCGGCTTCCATCAGTGTGAGGCCTACCAGGCAGGAGAGGCACAGCACCACCACGCGTGCCGCTCTCGGCGCATTGGCAGTTCGGCGCCGCGCGCGAACGAGTAGGACGGTGGCGATCATACAAACCGGTGGTGCGACGAGGAGTACGGCGAATTGCAGACCCAGAATCGCTTGCAGCAGGCCGATTCGGAATCGCCGCTTGAACCACGCAGGGACGAGCACATCGATCCACATGGGAACGATGAGAGCGGCAACCACAACCAGTACAACGCCCACGGCGATCGCCGCCAAACGGATAACTTGTCGCCGAGTCATGTGTGAGTCCGTCTGTCCCGAGGGTGCTCCGGAACGACAAGTTTGGCGGAAGCACGGTCGCGCTGTCAAACTCCGCCGTCGGACCAGCGACTTCCCAACCGACCAGATCACGATTGGGTCCGTGATGATCTCGGGTTACTCCCGAAACGGGGCCGGATCGGGGTCGCATAAATCTGTTCAGAGGCGTCTGCGCGCCCAGTCCCGAGTCCCGCAAGTCTGCTCGACGATCCGGCGATTCCGCGACCACCTGCTCCGACGCCCACTCCGGTCGGTCGCAGGCGTGCGCAACGCGGACGTAAACCGCTCTCGGTGGCGCAGTGGGTGAGCTCCGGGTCGTCGCTCGGAGTCTGTCTCGGAGTGGAGCGGAGCCAGTCCCCTTTTCCAGCTCCGCTCCACTTCCGGGACAGACTCTCACTCGATTACGGAGATTTGCGCAAGGTTTGTTTGGAGTCGGCGTATCCCCACTAGAGCCTCCTCAATTCCGGGTTCCGGCGGTCTTCCGGGACGATTGTGCGGGGAATTCCCCTGCTGGGGCGGCTGCCGCTTGCTCGCCGGACTGGCGCGCCGACACCGGCGCTCGGTTCTTAACGTTGTTCGAAAACCACGTGGTGCCGGAACAGACCGATGTTCCGGTCGCGTTCCCCGACCGCGCCTTCCTGATCCAGGAGCAGCCCCATGAGCGCCACCTCTCGCCCGGCTTCCACCGTCCCCGGCACCACGCCGAAGCGTTCCTTCTTTCCCCAGCGGCAGCAGGCCAGGAGCGAGCGGCGCAGGGCATTGGCGCGGGTGCCCCTTGCGCTCGAGCCGCTCGAGGACCGCCGGCTGCTGTCGACTTTCACGTGGACGGGTACCGATAGTAACGATTTTAATGATTCGAATAACTGGGTCGACCAGAACAATCAGCCGGGTATTCCGGGGCCCAGCGACGATGCCGTGATTGACACGGGTCTCGCACAGCTCGCCCAAAGCGCAAGCCTCGCCGGGCTGTCCGTCGGCTTCGGGGCGGAGTTCGACGTAACCTCGGGAACGTTCACGCTGACCGGGTCCGGCACGATCAACGCCGGAGGCACGCTCGGAATCGAAACCGGTGCGACGATCGACAACTCAGGGACGCTGACCTTCGTCGGCGGCACCGTCGGTGGACAGGATTTCACGGGGAATTTCACGGGCGGTGGCACCCTCAATAACTCGGGAACCCTGGCCAAGACGGGTCCGGTGCAGGCGGACGCGACGTCCATTACGGTGAACGACCTAGAGGGCCGGATCAACGTTTCGGGCGCGGGCGGCCTCAATATCCGCGGAGGGGTGAGCCAGGGGGGGAATTACACGGTGGCGACGGGTTCATCGCTGGAAATCTCCGGCGGTAGCGATCGCACGATCAGCGGCACCTTCACCGGGAGCGGCGGGGGCACGGTCACGATCAACGATGCGGACCACAACCTCTTCGTCGCGAATGCAGGAGCCACGTTCGACTTCCCGGCCGGCATGCTCCAGATCGTTGGCGCTGCCGTCGCGCCTGCGACCAACGGCGCCTCGCCCACGCTTGCGAACACCGGGTTTATGACCGTGCTGTCCAACGGCAACCTCACCGTTGCCGGGGGGACGTTTCAGAACAAGGGAACCTTGACGCTTGCGTCTCAGTCGTTGGCCAACACTCAGACTGGCGCAGCGTTTGACAACACCGCCACCGGGACCATCGTCTTTCCGGACAACTTCAATTTCTCGGTGAGCGGCACGCTCCAGAACGAGGGCACGCTGACGATTCCGAGTGGGTCGAACGCGAACTTCGTCACGAATGCCTCGTCGACCGTCAGCAACTCCGGAACGATTAGCGTCCCGGCCACCACAGCGCTGAACGGCACCTGGGACAATTCGGGAACCCTCGACGTCGCGGCAGGCGCCGGGAAATCCACGCCGCTCGCCAACACGCTGAACAACACCGGCACAATCGACGTGCAATCTGGTACGTTGGACCTGAGCAACACCACCGTGACGCAGGAAACCTTGCTTGCCGACAATACGTCGATCGACCTGATCGGCGGCACGTGGGAACTCGATAACGGGGCCACGTTGCTCGCGGCGAGTAGCCCCGAAGTGATCACCGAGAACGGCGGCACGGTGATCTTGAACGGCGCGAACTCCTCGTTCCCAGCACTGTCCGCCCTCGCGTCCAACAGCGGCACGCTGACCCTCGAGGGAGGGGCGTCATTCCGAACCGCGGGCGACCTGTCCAACAGCGGTACGCTCAACCTGGGACCAGCCAGCACGCTGACCGTGAGCAACAACTACACACAGACCGGCGCCGGCAAGACAGCGTTTGTGCTCGGCGGAAGACCCACGTCCGGGCAGTTCGGGCATCTCGCCACTACGAATTCTGCGACCCTGGGAGGCACCGTCGCTGCCCAGACAGCCTCCGGGTTTACGCCGACCTTCGGCGACCGCTACACCGCGATCACCTCCGGCGGTTTCACGGGCACACCAGCCTTCTCCGGCGGCCCAACCTACTCCGCGCAATACACAGGCATCGATGGGATCATCTCCGTCACCACACCAGTAACCGTGTCGGTGTCGCCTCAGCCCGCCAACCCGATCTTCGGGCAACAGGTCACGCTCACCGCCACCGTCACCCCAACGGTGCAAGACGGTACGCCCACCGGCACGGTTACATTCCTCGACGGGAACACCACGCTCGCGACCGAATCCCTCGGCCAAAACGACCAGGCGACGTTCCAGACTACCGCGTTCGCACTCGGCGCCCATTCGATCACGGTCGAATACTCCGGCGACGCGTTCTTCCAGGCCAACACGTCGTCCCCCCTGTCGCTCACCATCTCCGCGCCTCCGGCGGGCATTCAACTCATACCTTCAGCGGCCACCGAGCCGCTCGGAGGCTCGGTCACCTTCACGGCGACCGTCACTGAACCCGCGGGAAGTACCCCGGCACCGACAGGGACTGTCGCGTTCAAGAACGGCAGCACGACGCTCGCCACCGAGCCGCTGCAATCCAATGGTCAGGCCGTCTTCACCAGCGCGACGCTCCCTGTGGCGAACTATTCGATCACGGCCGTGTATTCGGGTGATGCCAACTACCAGGGCCTGACCTCCTCAGCCGTTTCCTTCGGCGTTACTCAGGGGACACCGGTCATCCAGCTCCTGTCGTCGGGCGACCCCATTCCCGTCGGGCAATCGGTCACGTTCACGGCGACCGTCAGCGCACCGGCTGGCATCACCACCGCGCCTACCGGTAACGTCACGTTCAAGAACGGCACCACCACCCTCGGCAGCGCGCCGATTGGCGTCAATGGACAGGCCGACTTCCCGACCTCGGCGCTCCCTCTCGGCGACGACTCGATCACTGCCGTCTACTCGGGCGACACGAACTACGCCGGCATCACCTCCTCGGCGCTCATGCAAACGATCGAGGCAACACCGGTTACCTTGACACTCGCCGGGCAGGTCCCAACCACCTCGAATGCTTTCGACGTCGCTGTCAGCGGCAATTTGGCTTACGTCGCGGAAACCAGTGGCATCGACGTCGTCAACATCAGCACCCCGACCAACCCCACGATCGTCAACACCTTCGGCCAGGGCGATATCACCCTTGGCGGCGAGGCGGTGGCCGTCATCTCCGGGAATACACTCTATGTCGCGGATCAGCTCTCAAACAGCTCGCCGGGTATCCAACTCCTCATCTATTCCCTCGCGCCCGATCCCATCCACCCCACGCTTACGAGCTCGACGACCATTAACGTAGCGTTTGCGACTGGCATCTACGTCCAGGGCCATGACCTCTTCTTGCCGACTTACGGCAATTATTACGTGAACAACGCCTTCAACGACCAGTTCGGCTCCTTCATCTCGGTCGATGTGAGCAATCCCGGGTCACCGCAACTCTCCGGCGAATTGTTCAATCAAGGGAGTTCTCCCTACCTCGGTCTGACCAACCAGGACGGCGCGGTCGCCGTCAACAGCCAGCTCGCCTATGTGGCCAGCACGACATCCACCGGAGGTATCCCCAGCGGACAGTCGACCACCGATGGCGAAGGACGGATCCTGATCGTCAACACGTCCAGCCCAGCCAATCTCCAGCTTTCCTCACCCGTCGGCCAGTTGCTGATTCCGGGTACCAGCCGCATCCTCGGCGTCGCCATCGAAGGGAACCGCGCTCTGCTCACGGGCACCACCGAGGGCTACAACGCCAACGGTACACTCCAGGGGAACCTCACGCTCACCGTGCTGGACATCACCGATCCGCTCAATCCTTCCATCCTCAATACGATCACCGCTTCCAACACGCCCGCGTCCGACGTGGTCGACTACTACAGCGTCACGCCGGTCGACCTCGGCGGCGATCAGTTCGCCATCAGCGACACGGCGCTCAATGGCAACCCCGTAATCCTGGTCGCCGATATCAGCGACCCTGGCAACATCCAGACGAGCACAATCGCCCTCTCTGCGAACGTGGTGCGAATGCAGGTGGCGGGCAACGAGCTCCTCGTGGTCACCAAAGACGCACTGTCGGTCTATAACCTGTCGACACCGAGCGCACTGCCGACACCGACCGTCACGCTCGGAAGCTCGCCCCCGTCGACGACCTTTGGGCAGTCGGTGACCTTCACGGCAACCGTGACTCCGCCTTCGGGCGACAACACTGCGCCGACGGGCAACGTCCTTTTCATGAACGGTTCGACCACGCTGGGCAGCGGGACTGTTGGGGCAAACGACCAGGCCACGTTCACCACCTCGGCGCTCGCAGTTGGCAGCTACTCGGTCACTGCGGTGTACGCCGGTGACACGAATTACTTGGGGATCACGTCCTCGGCATCACCATTCACGGTGACGAAGGCGCCGACGAACATCCAACTCGTACCGTCGGCCAGTACCGATCCCTATGGCTCGTCCGTGACCTTCACGGCCACGGTTAATGGCCCAACAGGCGTGACTCCGACACCTGGCGGCACTGTGACGTTCATGAACGGTTCCACCGCGCTCGGCAGCGAAACGATCGGGGCCAACAATCAGGCGACGTTCTCCACCTCGACGCTCGCGGTCGGCAGCTACTCGGTGACCGCCGTGTACTCGGGCGACACCAACTTCCAGACCGTCACCTCATCGGCCACGCCATTTACAGTCAACAAGGCTGCGGCAACCATTCAGCTCACCTCGTCCGCGAGCACCAAGTCGACCGGAGTGCCGATCACGTTCACCGCGACGGTCGCGGGACCGTCGGGCGTCACGCCTGCACCCACCGGCATGGTGACCTTCTTGAACGGGAGCACCACGCTCGGTAGCGGAACGATTGGGAGCAACGGCCAGGCGACCTTCACCACTTCGATGCTGGCCGTGGGCTCGTACTCGGTCACCGCGCAATATTCGGGAGACGGGGATTACAGCGGGGTCACTTCGGCGTCGACCCCGCTCAGTATCATCGCGCCGCTCCAGGTCACGTCGGTCAGCCCGTCGAGCAACTTCATGACGAGCCTGCCGAACAATCAGGTCGTCGTCACGCTCGACCGAACCATTGCCGGCCTCTTGCCCGACCTGTCGGACGGGAGTGGTTTCCGGTCGAATCCCTTCGCGATGATGCTGATCCCGAGCGGGCCGGACGGGCTCCTCAACGCGGAGCAAACGGGCAACTTGTGGACGGCGCCCAAGGGTGTGGACAGTGGCGACCTCCCGGTGCCAGCGACGTTGATCTACCACGTGAATTCGAACGGTACGTCGACCATCACGCTGATTCCCAGGGAGCCCCTGACCACCAATGTTTATTTGATCTCGGTCAATAGTCTCTTCGACAGCAACGGCGACCCGCTCTTCAGCGGCGGCGCGGCGGGCGTCTACTACACATCGTTCGAGTATCTGCCACCCAGCGGAGTGACCGCGCCGTTGAAGGTGGTTTCCGTAACGGCCGACAACGGATCGGTCACGATTAACAACAACCAGATCCCGCAGCCCGATACGATCGGCGTCCAGTTCAACAAGCCGTTGAACGCCTACACCGTGAGCACGTCGACAGTGCAACTGTTCGGGCAAGGGAGTACATCCGCCCTGCCCGCGGCGGTCGCGTACAGTCCCGCGACCAACACGGCCTACCTGACGCCCGAAACGATGCTCAAGCCGGGTACCGTCTACTACGTTGCGGTCAACGGAGTCAGCGACGACGCGAAATTCCCCGCGCTCGATAACGCTCCTGGCGGTGCTTTGAGCGGATTCAGCACCTCGTTCACCGTCAATGCCGCCGGCACGGGCGGTCCCGGGTCCGCACCGCTTTCGATCCTGGCGACGAACCCGCCGAATAACCAGATCTTTAGCAAGCCGTTCGGCTACGCCGCAGTCACGTTCAATGAGGCGCTCAGCACGACGCTTTCGCAGTCGATCCTGAGCCGATTCTCGGCGATGCTCATCTCACATACCGGCGGTGTGACCACTGGCACTTCGGGTTACGCCGACGTCCCCCTGAACGCGAAGTTGGCGTTCAATCCCAACACCGACCAGCTCATCATGGTGCCGACCGGCAACGTGCTGAACAACACGATTTATCTGTATTCCTTGCACGGGATCACCACGACGAATGGAGAAGCCCTACCCGGGACGAGTTATGCCACATTCCTTCTCCAGAATGCCGTCGCGCCTTTCGTAACGGCGAGGTCGAGCGAGAGCGCAGCGGACATGACCGTGGCGTCAACGGCGCAAGCCGTCGTGCCCGCCTCGCCGGCATCGCAGGCAAAACCTGCCGCGGTGCTTACCACGGTCTCGTCGAACGTCGCACTGGAACGGCCACGGCAAGCTTCGGGACTTGCCGGCGGCCGCTTGCCGGCGTGCCCCTTGAGCTCGTTCGAGCGCCGGTCGCATCGCTCCTGGTAGGGATTACCGATCGGGTTAGAGTCTGTCCCGGAAGTGAAGCGGAGCCGGAAAAGGGGGACTGGCTCCGAGTCTTCGAGGTGCCTGTCCCCGTTTTCCGGCGGAGCGAGAAGCGTGGAAATGGGGACAGGCACCGTCCGGAGCCAGTCCCCATTTCCACGCTTCTCCAGGGCCGTTTCATTCTCGTACCGGAAGCTGTTCGTCCGAAGCCTGCGGCCGCCGTATACCATCCGATACCCAGAATGAAACGGCCGTGGGTGGGCTCCCCATCCTGGTGGACGGGTCAGACCCAGCCTGCGTTCAAGTCCCAACCGCGCGCATTTCAATCGTGAACCGCTCGGGCCGACGCGAGAGGGCGTTTGATTGCCGTCCGAACGCGACGTCGGCGCGATCGCCAGATCCACGTGCAGAACCTCTACTCCGCCGGTACACTTTCAGAAGCTATCGGTAACCGCGTGAGGCCCAGATTGCAGGTCGGGCACGTCCCGCCGGTTTTTTCGAATGGCCTGGCCAAGAAAACTCACGCGACGAGCCCGTGCCTCTGAGGAGTGCGATGGCGGATTCCAGTCCAACCGCGCCGAGACACGCCTTCTGGCGCTGTCCGAAGTGCGGGACGCCGAACCCGGCGCGGGCCTACCTGACGAACTGCCTCGGCTGTGGCGCCCCCGGACCAGCGATCAAGACACCGGCGCCCACGCCGCCCCCAAAGCCGTCCCGTCCCTGGCGCGAGCGCCTGGGTACGTGGGTACTGCGTGCCTCTTATGCGTACGCCGCTCTGGTCCTCACATGCCTGATCCTCATCCGCTGGGTCGGCGCCGCGTGGTGGGGAGTGGCGCTTCTTCTGTTCGTTCCGCACTGGCTGTTCCTCGCGCCGCTCGGCGGGCTGTTTTTGCTGAGCGCCCTGGTGAGAAAGCCCTCGCAGTGGCTCATACAAGCGGCGGTCGGGCTCGTCGTCGCGGGTCCGCTCATGGGGCTTTCGCTCCCTCTTTCGAAGCTCGGCCGGACGGAGAGCGTCGGCGAGCGGTTTCGGATCCTGACCTACAACCTGGGCGAGGACCACCTCGACATGCCCTCGCTCTTTGCGATGATCGAGCGCGAACGGATCGACCTGGTCTGCTTTCAGGAAGGTCCGCGCAACACGCCGGAGCTAGAGGCGTTTTTCGGCAAGAACGGCTGGCATCGCGACCGTCACAAGTACGTCGCCAGCCGCTACCCCATTGTTCGCGAGCTGGAGCCGCTCCCCGAGCACTTCCTCTCCGAGGAGCGCTACGCCGCCCACATGAACGGCGTCATCCTCCGCGCTCCGTCCGGCCGCGAGTTCCGGCTCGCATCGATCCACATGCCAACGTTGCGGCCCGGTTTCAACCGCTTCCTGCGCGGCGATATCCACGGCCTCCAGATTCACCTCGATTGGTGGCGCAGTGAAATGGAGCGGCTGCTAAGCTGGCTTGATCGTACGTCCGGCACCCCACTCCTGATGGCCGGCGATTTCAACACGCCCTCCGACGATTCGACGATGTCGGCCCTCCGCGTCGCGTATCGATTCGGCTTCGAGGAAGCCGGCTGGGGCTACGGCTATACGCGTCCCACCCGCACGCCCTGGTTCCGCATCGACCACATCGTCGCGAGCGAGGAATGGGACGTCACACGCTGCTGGGTCGGGCCGGACTTCGGCTCCGACCACCTTCCGCTTCTCGCCGAGGTCGTACTGCCCGCCAAGGCGCGTTGAACGAATTCTTGCGGTGATGCTGTTGACAGTCCGTTTGCCCATCGCGTTTCATAGATAGCCCTGCGCAATGATCGGAGATCCATAGAGATTGTGCACTCATTTACAATGGAGATAATTCCATGATTTCGAGCCCGTCGTCAGTACGGAGGCGAGCGCTACGGACCGCGATCGCCGTCATCTCCATCCTGATGCTTTCCGGTTGCGTCCAGCACATCGAAAACGGGAAAAACGAGACATTTCAATACGAGTTCTGGGTCCCGCTGGTCGCGCTCCTGGCGGGAATCGTCGCCACGCCGGTTGGATGGATCTTGCGCAATCGTGCGGGCCGCTTCGCCTGGGCACTGTTGATCGGCGGTCCGCTCGCGGCGTTCCTCCTCGCTCCGTCGTTGTACTGCGATCAGGTGAGGGTGACCGACGACTCGATCCACGTCCAAACCGGCATCTGGGGGATGACCGCGGTCCATGATGTCAAGCTCGACGACGTCCAGACCCTCAAGATCATCTCAGAAACGAGCACAACCCGCCGGGGTGGGAAGCGGACCAACTATTTCTTCCTGTGTGAGCGAAAGTCCGGCGATCCCGTGAAGTTCCCCATGAATAACGCGGTCGCTCGGGCGGCGGCGAGCGCGATGCTCGAGCGCGTTACCGAGCGAGGGATTCCGGTTGTAGACCAGACCGAGCAATAGAGCCTCTTCGCCGGACGTCACCGAGAGCCGTCGAGTCGTGCGTGGCTCGCCGTGCGATGCGCGGGGGGCATACGCCGTCAGAGTTGGACGGCGTGGTCTTTGGGAGCGCGAGCCTACGTCCTGAGAGACAGTTTCAGGCAGGGGGCACGACCGCGAACAGCTCCCCGAGTCCCTCGGCCATCGTCGGATGCGTGAGCACTGCGTCTCGCAGTAGCGTGTACGGCAGGCCCGCGATCATCACTACCTGAACCACGGCCATTAGCTCGCCGGCCTCAGCCCCGAACGCGGTAAAGCCGAGAACGCGGTTGCCCCCTTTCTCGACCAGTGCCTTGAGGAATCCCCGCGTCTCCGCCAGGGTCCGTGTTCGCAAAATGGCTTCCATGGGGAGCTTGGCAAGTCGATAGTCGATGCCGAGCTCCTGTGCCTCGCGCTCGGACATGCCGACGCGGGCCAGCTCGGGATCGGTGAAGAGGCAGAATGGCACCTGCCGGTCCGTCGTCTCGCGGTGGCCGCCGGTGAGGTTGTCGAGCACGACTCGGAAATCGTCGACGCCGATGTGTGTGAAGTACGGGCTCCCTGCGCAGTCGCCGACCGCCCAGACGTCGGGGGCGGTCGTTTGCAGCCGCTCATTGACCTTGATGTGGTGTCGTTCGTCGACCTCGACCCCGGCCTTCTCGAGTCCGATGTTGTCGGTGTTCGGCGTCCGGCCCCCGGCGACCAGGAGATGCGTCCCTTCGATCGCACCGCTCTGCGTTTGCAGGCGAACCGACTCGCCCGATTGCCCCTCGACGCGCTGGACGGTCGTTCCGGTCCGGATTGCAATGCCCTCATCGCGGAAGAGCCCCTCCATCGCCTCGACGACGTCCGGGTCCTCGCGGTGGATGATCGACCCGTTGCGTTCGACGACCGTCACCTGACTGCCGAATCGTCGAAACGCCTGCGCGAGCTCGAGGCCGACGTAGCCGCCCCCCAGGACGATCAGATGTTTGGGGAGCTCGTCCAGATCAAGCGCCTCGATGTGGGTGAGCGGGCGCGAATCTGCAAGGCCGGGCGTGTCATCCATCCGCGCTCGAGAGCCGGTATTGATGACAACGGTCCGTCCATGGAGTGTCCGATTTCCTCCTTCGTTGAGCGCAACCTCAATGGTCCTGGGGGCGACGAAGCGCCCTGTGCCCATGATGAGCTGAGCACCACTCTCCCCGTACTTCTGGAGATGAAGCGCGACCAGTCCGTCGACCATCTTCCGTTTGCGATCGCGGACGGCCGCCATTTCGACCTTCCAGTCACCCGCGGCCACGCCGAACTCGGCTCCCCGGCGGAAGTAGTCGGCGACCTTGGCGCTGTGGATCACGTTCTTACTGGGTAGGCATGCGATGTTGGGACACGATCCGCCCACATACCGCCGCTCGACGACCGCCACGCGCTTGCCCTGAGACGCCAGCGTCCAGCTCAGAAGTTTGCCGGGCGCTCCACTGCCGAGGATGAGTACGTCGTATTCTTCCGGCGCGGGCATAACTTTCTCCTCAGTGGCGTGCCAGGTCGTCAGAGACCATTGCGGCTTAAATCCGGCCGATGGGCTCGTGAATCCATGGTGGGTGTTGTTTGGCCGCCCACCTCGTTGAGGTCGGGCCGTTCGTTTTCTTACCGAACCGCACAAAATCAAATCAGCGAGACCTCGGGTCAGGGGACACTTGCCGACGTGGAGAAGCCAGGTCCCGGCCCGCGACGATCCCTTACATTCGCAAAAATAACGATCTTTTCGTGCTCCCGCCAGGGCTGCGTCAAGACGACGTGCGCCGCCACCTCGACATCATCGCGGTACCTGGCTAGGATTCGTCAAACCTTGAGGGGGACGTACGGATGACGACGGCGCGAGCGGAACTGGTCGATCTGGAGGTCACACGCTGGTATCACTGCATGAACCGTTGCGTGCGCGGCGAGCCCCTTCTCGGTGAGGGAGCGACGGACCGCAAGCAATGGCTCGCGGAACGGCTCGAACAGCTCACGCAGATATTCCCAGTGTCGGTGGGGGCGTTCAGCCTGCTCGACGACCGCATCAACGTGCTGGTGCGGCTCGACCCGAAGGCCGCCGCCCGTTTGTCCGCCGCGGACGTTGCGCGCCGTTGGGGGGCGGTGATACCGCCTCGGAACACGAAGCGGCAGCAGCTCCCGATCGTCGACGCGTGGGTTCGGTCTCGCACGAAGGATGCCGTCTGGGTGGCCACCGCGCGCAAGCGGCTCCTGTCCCTGGGTTGGTTCATGAGGAGCCTGAAAGAACCGCTGTCGCGACTGGCCAACCGCGAAGAGAAAACACGCGGGTCGTTTTGGGAATCGCGCTACAAAAGTGTGGCAATCCTCGATCAGGCGTCATTGCTGGAGACGAGCGTCTACATTGACCTGTGCCCCGTGGCGGCGGGTCTGCCGATGCTCGCGGAAACGGGCGGTCTCACATCGCTCGACGTGCGTCTGAAATACATCGAATCGGGCCAGTTCACGGGTCCGGTGGTTGCCAAGCAGGCCGTCCTGAAAGGAAAGTCCCCGACCTCGCGCTTCGACGTGGAGTCGTGGCTCTGCCCGATTGACGACCGTCGCCGATCCGGCGCGACGCGGGAAGGCATGATCGAGGGCTTCACGCTGGCGGACTATTTGCGGCTCGTCGAGCACACGGCCAAGCTGTTCCGACTCGGGAACGCGCCGGTTTCCGAGAAGCTTCGCGCGGTGTTTGAACGGGTGGGCACTGACCCTGAAACATGGCAGTCCCGGCTCCTGAAACTGAAAGAGAATGACCCGATTCAGAAGCGAGTGGAACGTAAGCCCCTCGGGCGCGCCAAGGGAACCACGGCGAAGCGGAGGTAACGACCTGGGTTCGCGACTCGACAGGGACGGCTTCCCGCTTTGACAATTTCGGATCCTGGAGCGCGAAACGGTTGAATTTCGCGCGGCCGATCTGCCCAAGGCACTCACCCACCGCTTCTCAAAGAATCGAAAGGCAACATTCACCAGCGAAACGGGATCGACGGTTGGTGCGCACTCCGCGAACGCCGACTATCGATCCGTCGTTGCGTTATTCGCCCGTTACTCACATCGTGCGCACGATGATCAGATCGCACTTGCGACCGCTGGTAACTCGCATAGACTGAAAGCTTGGTCCGTTCGATCACGATCAGGAGTTTTCGCCGTGAAGCTTGTTCCGATCGCTGTTGCACTCGTCTTCGTTGGACCGGTCTATCTCTCTGCCCAGGACAAGCCCGGTCCAACCTGGCGCCCACTCTTCGATGGGAAGTCCCTCGACGGTTGGGAGCACGTGGGGCCTGGCAAGATGGTACTCGAAGACGGAGTGATCCGCACCGAGGGGGGAATGGGGCTGCTTTGGTACACGCGCGAAAAGCTGGGCGATTGCACGATTCGAATCGTGTACAAGACGACGAGCAAGCAGTCGAACTCCGGGGTTTTCATCCGCATCGCCGACAAGCCCAAGGACGAGTGGTATGCTGTCCACCACGGCTACGAGGTGCAAATCTGCGACGGCGCTGACGAGTTCCATCGCACGGGCGCCGTGTACTCGCTCTCCAAGGCAACCGGCAGCCCGTCCAAGGTCGGCCAGTGGAATACGATGGACATCACACTCCAGGGCCAGCGCGTTTTGGTCGTGCTGAACGGTGCGGCGGTCCAGGACTTCAACCCCGAGACGGCCGTCATCCCCGAGCGGAAAAAGGACTACGAACCGCAGCGCGGACCGCGCCCGACGTCGGGCTACTTCGGGCTTCAGAACCACAACGACGTGGCAAAAGGGACGGAGGTCTACTTCAAGGAGGTCAGCGTGCGGCCCCTGGATTGACAAGTCAACCAGGCGCGGATCTTCGGTGAGGTCGGGTTCGTGCTGGAATTGAACAGCGCGATCGACGAAGCTCTAAGAATTGTCGTTCTCCCGCGAGATGTCTTCCGACAAGCGGTTGACTTCTCGCCGGACCGGGATCGACAAAGGGGGACCCATGGGACGTCACCCTCCTGATCCACGGATCGTGCATACGCTTCCGCCGGCTCCGGAATTCGTCGGCCGCGCCGGTGAGCTCGACGAACTGTGTGCAGCCTGGTCGAATGGGACCGGGGGCGTGCTGGCGCTCGTCGGGCTTGGTGGTGCCGGCAAAACCGCGCTGGCGGCACGATTTCTCGCGGCACTTTCGTCGTCAGATCCCCGCGAAAGACCGCAGGGGCTGTTCGTCTGGAGCTTCTACCAGCAGCCGGACGCCGGTGAGTTCCTGCGCGATGCGTATGAGTACTTCGCCGGTGACACTCTCGCAGCGACACCCGCCCAGGGGGCAGGGCTGCTGCACTTCTTGCGCGAGGCCCTGGCCCGTGGGGGCCCGTATCTCCTGGTCCTCGACGGCCTCGAGCGCGTGCAAGAGCAGGCGGGTGAATCCGGCGGTACGCATGGGCGGATCGAGGATCCCTTGCTCCGGGGACTTCTAATCCGAATTGCGGAAGGAATCGGGAAGACCACCGTACTCATCACCAGCCGCTTCCCTCTTTCGGACCTCGCCCCATTTCAAGGGAGGGGTTATGAGCACCTGGATGTCGGCGGGCTCGATCGCGACGCCGCCATCGACCTTCTGCAGCGCCGAGGCGTCGTGGGCGACGAGTCCGAACTCGTCGCCTTGATCCAGGCTTATGGGGCTCATGCCCTCACGCTCGATCATCTCGGCGGTCTGATCGGCCAGTTTCTCGACGGCGACCCGCGCCGAGCACCTGAGGCGCCGGATCTCACCACGCCGGGAGGCGACCGGCAGGCGTTGCGCCTCGCGCGCTTACTCCGGGCGTACGAGGAGCACCTTCCGCCGGCGGAGTTGGCGCTCCTATGCCGGCTTTGCCTCCTGCGGACCAGCGTCGACGAGACGCAAATCTTGCGGATCTTTCAGTGTGCGCCCCCGCTTCACGCCGGCGCCGCGCGCGAGGCGGTCCACCGGCTGGCCGGCATTCCTCAGGCACTCTGGATCGATGAAGAGCCGGTTGATCTCGCCGGCCCGGCCCTTGAAGTGATGGAGGAGGCGCTCTGCTCTGCCCCGATCGCCGGGCCGGCCGAGGACGTCCCCCAGGAATTCCATCGGGCGATGCTCGACGTTTTCCAGGCGCACCAAGAATCGGAGATCGATCTCGAAGAACTGATCCGGCTCTATTCCGGCACCACGCTCGACACGCCGACGGAACGCCGACCGCTGCCGATCTCCGATCAGGCCACGGTGTGCGCGCTCGGCGAAATCTATCACGAGCTCCTTGGCCGCGTCTCCTCCGTACTGCAAGGGAAGCCCGACGCCGCACTCCTGCAAGCGTTCTTGAAACAAGG
>DAIDJG010000302.1 GCA_027451445.1 Singulisphaera sp. | reverse complement strand
GGAGGTGATGGCGGCGCTGCGCAATGCCGCCATAGGGCTATTGCGTGTGACGGGGGCAATGAACATCGCTGCAGCGCTGCGTCGCAATGGCTCACGGGTTGGCGAACTCTTCACCAAGCTGGGCATCTTGAAACAGTGAATGACCCTGTGCAGCCGAGCATCGCCAGCTTCGCGGAGTCGTTCTTCTCTCCCTGAAGGAAATCGTAGCCATGCACCTAATGCGCGGTGTTTGGAGAGACTGGGAGGACTCCGTCGTGTTTAGTGGGTCAGATTAGAATGACCAGGAAACGACGCACGCGTCGCAGACCCCCTTGGTTTTATGTCTGGCCAAAATTCGTGATCCTTGGTATAATCATAAATTAAATGAAAATAATCTGTTGCAGGCGAATTAAGATCGAAGGGGCAGGCCCCAGACTTCACTGTCCAGCGCGCGACCCGCTCGCTCTGTACCGGTGCGACGCACTCGATGCCGCGGCCTGCGGGAGAGAAGCGTTTTCGTGCGGTGTGGCCGGCCTTGTTCGACGGCCCTGGGCTGCTCGGACGTAGCCTGGGAGTCGTTTGGACTTGCGGCCTTGTTAGCGGCGGGGACCCCGTCCCTTAGGATCCGTGGTGGACCGCCGCCCCCTGTTGGCCCGTCCCTGGGCCATCAGGGCAGTTTCGTGGGAATGGTTTGCAAGCGGACGCTGTGCGTTCTTCAATTGGTCGAACTCGGGGTACACAGTCCTTCTTGCATTGCGTCCCAGAGTCGTCGCGGATTCAGGGGTTTCGGGAACCAGGCGTCAAAGCCTTCCGGACCTTCCGCGATTCCAAGCTCGCGCGGAGACGTACTGCTCACCGAGAACACCTTCAAGCCGCGGTAGCGCTCGTCCGCCCGGATCCGCCGCAGCGTTGCCGGCCCGTCGCAACGGGGCATGGCCATATCGAGCAGGACGACGTCCGCCTGTCCGCCGGCCTCCAGGTAGGTGAGCGCATCTTCTCCATCCGAGGCCTGATTGCACTCACAACCGTTCATGCTGAGGAGCCCGGCGAGCAGCGCTCGTTCATTCGCATCGTCTTCGACGATCAGCGCTCGGAGTCGCCGCGAGGCCCTTGTGGTGTACCGCCGCGATTCTTCAATGTCTTCGAGAGAGGCGATGGCGATCTTCAGAGTGGCTTCGGCATCCGCGGTGCGGCCCGCGTCGATTTGCTTCTGCGCCAGGTGAACCGCAAGCGTCGCCTTGCTCAGAGCGTTCGCAAGCCCGTGATCGATCTTCCTGGCGGCTTCGCCCGACTCGGAGAACAACTCTTCCCTCAGGACGGGCACCTTGAGAGGTGCCTCGATCCCGACGCGAACGGCACCCTTGGTCGACTTCAGGATGTGAATGGTAATGCCGAGCGATGGAAAGACCACACGCTCATTGGGACGGCGAGTGAGGACAAGCATGGGCAGGTCTCCATACCATGCATGTTGGATCGGTCGTAGTTCCTCAACCGGCGAGAACGATGGACTCTAAAAACGCTTCACCACACTTGTCAACCCCCTGGATTTGTTTCTCCAGCTTGGCCGGCGGGTTGACTCCGGGATTCGGCCTCGCAATCGCGCGGTGCGGTTTGCCCCGGCGCGACCGATTCCAGGACGCGGTTGAGCTCATCCGGCGGGAACGGTTTGGTCAGATGCGCGTCGAATCCGGCCGATGTCGCGGCGGCGAGGTCTTCCGGGCGGCCATACCCAGTGAGCGCGATCAAATAGGGTTTCGGCCCCGGGCGGCGACGGATCCGGCGCGCGAGTTCGTAGCCGTCGATCCCTGGCAGGCCGATGTCGAGCAAGGCGACGTCAAACGTCCCGGCGTCGAGGGATTTGATCGCGGCTTCACTATCGGCGACGTCCTCAACGGCGTGGCCAGCCAGTTTCAGGAGCCCGACCAGGGAAAACCGGATGTCGGGGTCGTCCTCGACCAGGAGGACGCGCCATTGCGGAACGGAAACTTGCGTGAGCGCGGTCCGCGCGGAGTCTTCCGTGAACACGATCGCGGGCGGCGTCGACTCGGGCTTGTCCCTCGCGAGCGGCAGGCGAACGACGAACTCGCTTCCCGTGCCGGGTCCGTCGCTGAAGGGCTCGACCGTGCCGCCGTGCAGCTCCACGATCGACCGGACCAGGGTCAATCCGACACCGAGCCCGCCACCGCCTCGGGCGAGCGTCGTGTCCGCCTGGATGAACGGCTCGAAAACGTGAGCGAGCACTGCGGGCGCTAGACCCACCCCGGTATCACGCACGCGGATCACGGCCTCGCGGCCTTCCTTCTTGACGGTGAACCACACCTTGCCCCCAGCCGGTGTGTACTTGGCCGCGTTCCTGAGCAAATTGACCTGAACCTGCTGGAGCCGGTCCGGATCGCCGTCGACCATGAGCGTCCCGGCCGCGACCTCCTTCACGAGGGCCACCTCGGCCTCGTCGAACCACTGCTCCACCTCCTCCAGCACCTCGGGAACGGTCGTCGCGAGGTCGAACACCGAGCGCCTGAGTTCGATCTTGTCCTGGGTGAACCGCGCGACTTCGAGCAGGTCGTCGACCAGCCGGGCCATGTGTCGGGCTCGCCGGCCGATGACGCCAACCCATCTCCCCGCTTCGGTATCCGCCGACGCGACCCGCAAGGCCATCTCAGCGGCATTGAGCACTGCCGCCAGCGGGTTTCTGAGCTCGTGGGACAACATGGCAAGGAACCGGTCCCGCTGGGCCACCGCCTCGTGCGCGGCCCGCTCGGCCTCGCGAATCCGCGTGACGTCCGTCTCGATCCCGCCGACCCCGGAAATCCTTCCCACCTCATCGCGAAGCGGGAACTTCACGGACAGGAACGTGTGCGGTCCATCGGACAGGGGGACCACGACTTCGTCCTGGATCTCAATCCCCTCGCGGAGGACACGATCGTCCCCGCTAATCAGACGGTCGGCGACGTCGCGGGGGAAGAGGTCAAAGGGCGTCCTTCCCAGCGGATCGCACCCGACCGATCGCTTGAACGATTCGTCGGACAGCATGTATTTTCCGGCAAGGTCTCGGATGAAAATCCAGTTCGGGGAGTTGCGGAGAATCCCGTTGAGTTGCTCGTCCTTCCGACGGGTCTCTGCCTCGGCCCGTTTCACTCCCACCAGGTCAACCAGGGTGAGAACCACCCCGTTCGTCGCCAACCCGGAGCGGTAGGGGAGGATCCGGAGGAGAAACCAGTTTCCCCGGCGGTCCCGAACCTGGCGCTCCAAAGGTGTGGACTGGCTGAGAACCGTTCGCAGATCGTCCATGAGCCCCGGATGATCGATCGTGTAGGTGAAGTTGTCGATCTTTCGGCCCAGATCCTGTGGCATCAGGTTGAAGGTCTCGGCGATCTTGGGCGTGAACTTTCGAATGCACAGGTCCCCGTCGAGGAAGATCGTGTGTACCTCGGTGCTGATCAGCAGGTTGTCCATATCCGCCGTAAGTTCCGTCAGCTCGGTGATTTTCTTCTGATACTCGGCGTTGACCGTGTAGAGCTCCTCGTTGACCGAGTGCAGCTCCTCGTTCGTGCTTTGTAACTCCTCATTGGCCGCGGTCAGCTCCTGATTCGTCGATTGGAGTTCCTCGTTGCTGGTCTCCATCTCCTCGATCACCGCCTGGAGGTTCTCCTTCGTGTACCGGAGCTCGCCCTCCAGGGCCAAAACTTGCTCGCGAGACGCTCGACCGAGGTCGATCTCGTGGGCCACTTCACGGACCGGCGGCGCTTCTCCGACCTCCTCGAACTGAATCAGGGCGTGACTGACTCCGGCTCGCCGGTTCCGGATGGGGCGAACCTTGATATTAATCAGCCGCTCGACGTCCGAGGGCGTAACGCGTAGCCCCTTGTATGCGACCTGCGTCAGTTCCTTGAAGGCCCGCGCGAGGGCCCCGGTGAGCGCGGTGCGCAGCTCGGGGTCGACGAGCTCCAGCACGTCGGTGGTGACCCGCCCGTCGCGGAACTTGAGGTACTTGCCAGCGCCGCTGAATGCCTGAACGACCTCATGGCGCTCGTTCACCACGATTCCCGGTGGCATGAATTCGTCGAGCAGCGCATCGTATGTCCCGGCCAACTGGAGGTCGGGGGCAGGCGAAGTCGCTACCGGCGTCACTCGGGGCTGCGGGACGATCTCCGTCAGCCGGAGATCGGCAACGAGCCGGATATCCCTGCGCTTCCGGTAGAACTTCCAGCGCGGGTCTAGCGCCTCGAATTCATCGCTCACCTCTCCGGGCGTCTCACTCGGCCCGAGGAAAAGGACACCGCCCGTTTTCAGTGCGAAGTGGAAGAGGGAGAGCACCCGCTTCTGCGCGACGGGCTGAAGATAGATGAGCAGGTTGCGGCAGGAGACCAGGTCGAGCTTGGTGAAAGGCGCGTCCTTCAGCACGTTGTGCTGGGCGAACACGATCGACTTGCGCAGGTCCGCCGAGACCTGGTACCCGGCGTTGACGCGCGTAAAGAACCGGTTCAACCGTTCGGCACCAACCTCGGCGCACGCTTCCTCCGGATAGATACCCGTGCCGGCCGTGTCGAGCGACGTGCGGTGGGCGTCGGTCGCAAAGATCTTCACCGGCCCGGTCCGCCCTGAACTCTCCATGGCCTCACGAACGAGGATTGCGAGCGAGTACGCCTCCTCTCCCGTGGCGCACCCGGCGACCCACGCCCGGAACTCCTCCCCAGGCCCAAGCCGCCCGAGCAATCCCGGCAGCACATCGCGGCCGATCCGCGCAAACGCTTCCTCATCCCGAAAAAACTGAGTGACGCCGATCAGCAGGTCCTTGTACAGCAGATTCAGCTCGGCCGGGTCTCCCGCGAGCCGCTGAGCGTACTCGTCGAGCCCAGGGATGTTGCCCATGGCCAGGCGACGCTCGAGCCTGCGGGCGACCGTGTCCGGTTTGTAGTGGGAAAAGTCGATCCCGTAGGCATCTCGGAGCAACCGGAAGATCGCATCCACGCCTGTCGGCACGGGTAACGGTGTGAGCGACGTGGCGTGCGGGCGCTGCGCATGGTTCAGGAGAGCCTGCGGGATCGACTCGGGCGGTAGCGTGATGTCGGTCGCACCGGTATCAATCGCGCTGCGGGGCATCCCGTCGAACTTGGCCGTCTCGGGATCTTGTGCAATGACGAGTCCGCCGGCTTCGTGGATGTCCCTCACCCCGCGCGAGCCGTCGCTGCCCGTACCGGAGAGGATGATCGCG
This sequence comes from Singulisphaera sp., assembly GCA_027451445.1. Lineage (GTDB taxonomy): Bacteria > Planctomycetota > Planctomycetia > Isosphaerales > Isosphaeraceae > DAIDJG01. The sequence continues at coordinate 812 of DAIDJG010000302.1, read as the reverse complement.
ACGGCACGCTCCCCAGCCTCCTGGGCCAGCGACCGGAGGAGGAGGTCGATCGGCAGGGTGACAAGCTGGTCGGGGTCTTTGTCGGTCAGCAGTAACCGACCTTCGCGGAGGATCATGTCCTTCTTGGGCGGGATCAGGAAGATGGTATTCCGCTGAACCTGCATCCCGTCCTCGACCAACCGGATCGGGATTCGGGTCCGGCGTCCCAGGATCTCGTCCGTAAGGCTCCTGTAGTTCGGCGAGAGGTGCTGGACCACGACGAATGCCATGCCGGTATCGGCCGGCATCGCCTCAAAGAGTCGCTCCAGAGCCTCCAGGCCGCCGGCCGATGCACCGACCCCTACCAGCAATCGCGGGGTCGTGTCGTCGTCTTCCAGATTGGCCACATCGGCCACGGGCAGATACCCGTTCTCGTTGCCTCTCATGAGCCTCTCCGTAGACATCCGCCACCTCAGGAAGCCTGGGCCGTCGAGACGCGTGATCGATCCTCATTGGTATCGAATGTCCATGGTAACCATGCGACGGGACTCGCGATAGGCCACCCCCATGAGCCGCCCTTTGCGACCCTGGTCAAGAGGCCCGTCGTCGGCGCCGCTTTGCAGAGGGCTGGCACGCGCCGTTCGGGATGGCTCAAGCCACACCGATGCGGCCGTTCGACGATGTGGCGAGTGGTGGGCTGAATGTCTGATCGAGCGCGAGTGCCGCTGGAAACCTTCCGAGCGGATTACGCTCGCGTTGCGCACGACCCGTCGTCCCGTGCGCTCACCCATTCCTTCTCTTAAGGAAAAATAGATGACTTCCCCTCTTGGGAA
>DAIDJG010000301.1 GCA_027451445.1 Singulisphaera sp. | reverse complement strand
CTGCTCATACCGAAGCCGTTGCGGGATCGTCTCTCCGGGCGGAAAGAGCCCGCTTGGATCGGACGCAATCCGCAACAAATCGAATATTAAATTAATTTGAATATTTATATCTTTTCTATTAAAATCCGCGAAACCCGAACTCAGGAAACACTGCACCCGCCACTTGCCCCTGGATCGTCAGGTCGAAATCGAACATTGAGAAACCCGCTTTGATCGGATTGGCCGTGATCGAGTGGACGGTGATCGCGACTCGCGCATCCCGGAAGGTCTTGCCGACTGCACCGTCGAGAGCGATCAGAAACGGCTTTGACTCGCGGGGCGAGAGCCATACCGACAGCGCTCCGCGAAGCGTCTTGATGGTTCGCCCTGGCCTCTCGGGCCGGACGAGCGGCGCGTGGATTTGCAAGCGCGGCTCGCGTGGCTTCGACGCTATGGCAAAATAGCCGAAGTCATCCGCTAGATCCGTGTGCCTCCGTCGGTGAGCGCCTGGTGGAATTAGCGACTGACCGAGTTCGTCCACAGCTTCCTCCCACGTGATCGAGTCGCCCGGGGACACGTTCATACGCGGCTCCGGTTCGACCAGGAGCTCCGCGTCGAGTCGTGCACCGTGACCCCGGTTTTCGACTCGCCCGAGGGTCGATGGACCCTCCAAATTGAGATCGATGAGCGAAATGCGAAACGGTCCGCTGTGGACAGACGGCGATTCCTTCTCACCAGGTCCCCGACGCATAAGGCGCGTGATCGGCGCGTCGTCGCGCGTATTGGCAATCTGGTTACCAGGCACGCAACGCAGTTCCGCAACGCGACACAGCCGGTCGACCGCCTCCCAGAATTCGACGGGCTTCGTTGTGCGAAGGTTAATCTTCTGTTGTCGTTTTGGGTCTTTTTCGGGCACCAGCAAGGCGAGTCGCAGGCCGTTTCGACCGTCGATCGCCTTGACAACTTCGTCGATCGTTCGGTCTTCGAAGTTGAGCGGAATGAGCGTCGGCGTCGCGCACCAGTCGCGCTCGAGGGTTGCCAAGAGCCGCGCGACGCGCGTGCGAACCTCCGGGTCGTTGTCCTTGCTCGCCGCCTGGAGCGCGGGCAGAGCGTCGCGGCCGAGTCCCTGAAGCTCTCGCGAAGCGGCCTCGCGATCGGCGTAACGGGGGGCGCCGAGACGGCGGACCAACTCGGTTGGATCCACCGCGGCGAGCAGAACGCCGGCGAGGAGGAACGTAGCGGCTGAGGGAACCATTGAAGAACCTCCCGAGTCAGCAGCAATGCACAGACCCGATCACGATTCTCGATCGAGATCCTGACAGGTTCAAGGGCTTAACCTGTTGGCCAGGGTACGCCGCGACCGACGCCGTTCGCGCTCTATAATCCGCTTGGCGATGCCGTCTCAAACCGAGAACACCAACCCGAGCGAGGTGGAAGCGAGCGATGAGCCATTTCCAGGTGGAACGGATGCCTCGGGTCGAGTTGGACCGCGCCCTTGAAAGTGCGGCGCGAGAAGGCTGGAATCCCGGTTGGCACGACGCGGAGTGCTTCTGGGCCATCGACCCGACCGGCTTCTTCATGGGGGTGCTCGACGGCCGCGTGATCGGCCGCGCCTCGGCCCTCGTCTACGATGACCACTTCGCTTTTTGCGGCCTCTACGTCGTCGATCCCGAGTCTCGCGGTCAGGGCTACGGTCTCGCGATCACTCAGGCACGGTTGCGCCATATTGGGAAGCGGAACGCCGGCCTGGACGGCGTCGCCGTGATGGTGTCGAAATACGAGCGGCTCGGCTACCGCACCGCGCATCGTAGCATTCGGTACGCCTTCACGCCGAGGCAGGCGACAGAGCCGTTGGCCGGTGTCGTGCGGGCCTCGGACGTGCCGTTTGAAGAACTGGTCGCGTATGACGCCCGCCATTTCCCGGCCCGCCGCGCGGCGTTCCTCGAGCGCTGGATCGCTCAGCCCGGAGCGACCGCCCTGGCGTACGTTGAGGGAAGTGTCCTGGGTGGTTTTGGAGTCATCCGCCCGTGCCGGACGGGTCACAAAATCGGCCCGCTGTTCGCCGGGGATGAGCGGATCGCCGATGCTCTGTTTCAAGCGCTCTGCAATCAGGGTATCGGGGGGCCGGTGTTCCTCGACACACCCGAGCCCAATCACACCGCATTGAAGCTGGCTGAGCGCTACGGAATGAGCCCCGAATTTGAGTGCGCCCGCATGTACCTGAGGGGCGATCCGGAGCTGCCGCTCGAGAACATCTATGGGGTGACCACCTTCGAGGCTGGCTGACAACGGCATTCAAACATCGATGCGACGACGCTCTTCCGTACGCACCACGTAATTGAAGGCCGGTCCGCGCGACCGAGGATCAAGGGAATGTGATCGACGAAGCAATCTCCCGGACGATTTGAACTTCGCGGAGGCCCTTACACTGGGCCGACAATGATAGGTAACCCTTGGGTACATGGAGCGCCACGAGATAATTCTCATCCTCGGAGTCGGGCGATCGCCTCACGATCATCAATCGCGCTGGCCTGCCGTCGATTGTCAGTTTCTCTTCGTGAAAGCCGGGTTCCGACTCAAGGGACTGGAAGCTGTCGCCGAAGGGTCCGTAATCAAATTTCAATTGAATGAGATCGGACGTGCAGCCGCCGACGTAGGAGTCGATGCCCTGGTACTCGGCACACGCCATGTCGATGGGAACCGTTAACGAGAAATCGGTACCAGCGTAAACCCTCTGTCGCCCGCCCGAAAGAGGTATCGTGAATAACGGAGAAGTTGCTCGACGTTGTGCCAACTCGCGTTCGCGCACCCATCGCAACGTCGCGACCGCCATCAAACACAGGACTCCGCTGATCGCCACGACGACAACGAGCGTCCTGATACGGAACGTCGGCAGTCGCATGGTGGGCCTCAGCGTTGTAGGCGCGGCCGGCAATGGCCGGCCCTACGACGAAACCGGTCGCGCATTGACTGCTGCGCGCCTCCAATCGTTCTTCGTTCACACCGGGTTCCTCGGCGCCTCTCCGAGCAAGATGCGTCGCACCTCCAGCGCCGTCTTGCTTCTGAGCTCGACGTATCCCTCCACGCTGTAGAATGCCGAGTGTGGCGTCAGGATCACGTTGGGATGTTGCCGGAGCCGTTCATTGTCCAACGGTTCGACCTCGACGACGTCCAGGCCCGCGGCGGCCACGAGCCCCGAATCAAGCGCCTCCAGAAGCGCGTTCTGGTCGACGACCGGCCCGCGGGCTGTGTTGATCAGGTAGGCGCCGGGCTTCATTCGGGCGATCGTCTGCGCGTTGAGCAGGTGGTGGGTCGTCTCGTCGAGGTAGCAGTGGATGCTGACGTAATGGCTCTGCTCCAGCAGCTCTTCGAGCTTGTACACTCGGCGGATCCCCAGCGCCTTGTCGGTCCCGTCGGGCTTGAAGGGGTCGTAGAACACGACGTCGAGCCCAAACGCCTTGGCGCGGAGGGCGGCCGCGGTGCCGATGCGGCCGCAGCCGATGATGCCAAACGTCTTGCCGCGCAGCCGAGGTGCGCCCAAAGCGGTCTTGTGATCCCAGCCGCCGGCGCGGATCTCCAGGTGAGACGGGATCACCTTTCGCACCAGGCCGAGCAAGAGGGCGAACGCGTGATCGGCGACTTCCTCGGTGCCGTAGTCGGGCACGTTGCAGACGACTACACCGCGATGCTTGGCGGCGTTGCGGTCGACGTTGTTATAGCCGACCCCCGCGCGAACCACGCACTTGCACTTCGGTGCGCGTCGGAAGGTGTAGTCGCTGATGATCGAAATGTCGTGGTACACGATCATCGCGTCGGCGTCGGCCAGGAACGGCTCGAGCGACGACTCGACCGATGCGCCTGCGATGACGATGCGCGCGATGTCCTCCAGGATCGGGGTCTCGATCGAGGTCTCTTCGAGGAAGTCGGCGACCAGCACAGTGAACGGACCAGGCATCCCAGGAGGCTCCTACAAGGTAATATCGAGAGGTTCCAGGTCCTTGACAGGGAACCAGGAAAGCACCGCTTCGGGGTCGGCCACGGCAAACACGGCCGACTCGTCGCGATTCGTCTGCACAACCAGACGAGGCGGCCAGTTGCGCACCAGCCAGTGCGGTACCCAGGGCGTGGGTACGAGGCGTGCAAAAAGGTCCCGGGACAACTCCAGGGTTAACGGTTCGGCATCCCAGGCCTCGGGGAAAAAGCGGAGTCGCTCGTTTGTCCGCAGGAGCGTCCCCGCGCGCCAGCCCCATTCGGTGCGCCACTGCGCGGGGATCGTCGCGAGGATCGTCTCGCGCGGTTGAAGGTGGAAGAGACCGGCGGAATCGTCGGTTCGGGGCGCTCGCCAGCTCAGGGCCATCGGGCGCACGACATAGCGAATGAACAGCCAGAGGACGAGCGTGATCACCCCCGCGAGGAACAACGCGCGGAGGTAAAAGAGCGGCGTGTACACCAGGAAGAAGATCAGCCGGTGCGCCTGGCGAACGCGACGGCGCAGGCGCCCCCAGGTCCTGAACTCGATCACGAGGAAAAAGATCAGCGAGAGGCGCCAGAAGAGGGTTTTCGCGTTGAGCTCGATATAAGGTTTGGGCATGGAACGAGACCGCGGAATCTTCAACGACTTCAGCCCAACCGCAGTCGACCCTCTTGGTTCCGCCCGAGAGGCGCTGTAGGTTCAGACGGAACGGCCGGACCGTTTCCGTCGCGAGCCGACGAAACGAGCCTGCCATTGTGAGAAATTGCCGCTCGTAAGGAAAGTGCGCATGCCCAGAATCAAGCAGTTACTGGCCGACGGCCAGGTGGTCCGGATGTTCGGCGCGGGCCAATTGTTCAGTCCCAAGCTCATCGAAATCGTGGGCGAGCACGGCGACTTCGACGCCCTGTGGCTCGATGGCGAGCACGCCGGGCTGACAATGAAAGAGATCGAACTGGCGACCATGGCCGCACGCGCCTACGGCATGGACCACTTCGTCCGCCTCCCCGCGACCGACTACGCCGCGATCATGCGTCCGCTCGAAGCCGGGGCCGGCGGTGTGATGGTCAGCATGTCCCGTTCGGCCGCCGAAGTCGAGCAGGCCGTCCGCTGGGCCAAGTTCTGGCCCCGAGGCGAGCGCGGGATGAACGGCGGGAACCGCGATGGCCGGTTCGGCCTGACCCCGATGAGCGAGTACGTCAAGAAGGCCAACGCCGAGACCTTCATCGGCATTCAGATCGAAACCCCGGGCGCCATCGCTGCGGTTGCCGAGATCGCCGCCATTCCCGACGTCGACCTCCTCTTCGTCGGCCCGGCCGACCTCAGCCAGGTCATGGGCGTCCCCGGCGACTTCGAGAACCCCCGCTGCCTCGACACGATCGAGACCATCGCGCAGGCCTGCGCCGAGGCGGGCAAGCCGTGGGGCATCGTGCCCCGAGGACCCGAGTACGCGGCTCGCATGAGGGCCTGGGGCTGCCAGATGTTCGTTGTGGGTCTGGACATCCACGTGTTCCACGCGGGGATCCGCTCGGTGAAGGAACGGTATTCGGCGTTCTTCCCAACGAAGGGGTGAGGGAGAGCTGCACCTGTTCGGCACGTCGGCGTCGCGGCAGCCCCAAAGTCTATGCCGACATTTATCGATGAATCGGGTGACACGGGGCCGTGCAGCCGAGGCGGTAAGGCATACTTTCGACTCGCAGCGGTGTGGATTCCTTCGCATGCGGATGCCGGGGCGTTCCGGGAGGACGTACGGAGGCTCCGCCTGCGGCTTCATCTCGCGGAGAACTATGAATTTAAGTATGCAGAGACGCATCGAGCGCCCGATCGCCGTAATGAGTTCCTCTTAGCAGCATTAGCTTACGGATTTAGATTCGCCGTAGGCGAGGTTGATAAGAACCATGCCGACTGGATCGATGCACCTGGTTCGGCACAGCACTGGGCCTGTGTCACCGAACTCGCGGCAACCCTTCGACCGGTCTACGAAGCCGCGGAACTCCAAGCCGGACGACTCCTTAAGGAGCCCGTCGTCGTTGACGACAACGGCGACAAACATTTTTTGTCGCTCGTGAAGCAACAATTTCGGGCGCTCCGGTCTCCTATCAACCCGGCCGCGTCCTTGGTCGGCAAGGTTTTGTTCCGCGGCTCGTCGCCGGACGAATTGGTGCAGCTTGCGGATATGGTTTGTGGAGCTGCTGGGGAAATAGGTAGTCGTTGGTGGGATCTCATCGCAGATCGCTGCTTGCCGTGAAACACAAACGGGATCGGCGGGCTGAACCCGCCGGTCCCGTTTGTATTTGGATGCACAAGCCTCTCTGAATAGAGCGACCTGTCCGAACCGGGTCAATGTTTAGTTCTTAGGCGATTTCACGCCACCCGGTCGTAAGTGCGACGAAAACGATTATCGGTCTTTTTCCCAACAAAGTCAAATCGTTCCAACGCACGTCGCCGGGCCTATGTCTCCGTGGCTACTCCATAAAACCGACCTCGGTTCGACGTCGCCGCGCCCGGGATGCCTGACGAGGGATTGGGCGACGACGAACTACACGATCGAAGTCTCGCGAACGAAATCAGGCCGAATTACCGGCTCTGGTTCGACAGCGCCCGAGCCCGGTTTTGCTCGATAGCCGCGATGGTGCCGTCCTTGACGCGACGGTACAGTTGGGCGCGGTGGGTCTCGGGCACGTCCGCAGCGATCCACTTCATTGCGTTGGGCGACTGGCCGCGGCGGCCCTGGGATTCGGCGACGGCTCCGAGAGCCAGGTACTTGCGAGTCTCGTCGCCGTAGAGGTCGGAGCAAATGCGAGCGTCCTCAAAGCGGCCGACGGTGATGAGGTTGTCGATCAAGACGCCGACGAGCACCGCGCGGGGATCTTCGAGCGGGATCGAGGCAACGGCCTCGGCCGCTTCGTGATACGTCTTGGTCGCGTCCTCTTGATGGTCGTTCCGGGCTTGCGTCTCCGCGATCTTCACAAGGGCGTCGGTGCGCACTTCCGGCTGAGGAATCATGCGGGCGACTTCGAGAGCGCGGGCGAACTGCCGTGATGAGGCCGCGTTCTCGGCGATGGTGACCAAGGCGCGGTCGCGCCAGACGGGGCGCTCGATGTAGCGGGCATCATCGGCCGATTGCTGCAAAATCGCGTCCGCCAACTCGTGGAACTGGTTGGGGGCGTTGGACTTCGGCTTCTCCGTCGCGTCCGGGCCGGCGGGTGGAGCGTATTCGTTGATGATGATTTCGCTGCCGTAGGACGAGCTGTCGACAACCCGGTACAGCATTTCACTGCGGTAGGTGATGTTGCCGATCCGGCCGGCGAGGTAGGCGGCACGTTGCCACTCGAGCTTCGCTCGCTTCACCACGGTGATCCGATCCGGCCGGTTTCCCTTGCCCTTCTCGTCCGGTTCGAGGATGCTCATGTCGAGCTTCCCTTCCCGGATGTTGGCCTCGGCCAGGTTGATCAGCCCGGTGATGATGGCGATCAGGCGCTGGTCGCGCACCAGCGAGTCGGGGAGCGGCAAGGCGGCGGTCGCGGCTTCGCCGAGGGTCACGTGCGCGACCGAAAGCTGGTTGGTGAAGATCGCGGCCTCGGCGATGGTCTTCAGCGCCAGGCTGCGCTCGGACGGTTCGTCGATCGCCCGAGCGATCTCGACCAGGTCAGGGGTGACGGTCTGGACGTCGCTTCCCCTGCCCTCGCCCGAACCTGATTCGAGGAAGACGTCGAGCGGGATGAGCGCGGGGTCGTCGGGGAAGTGGGCGGCCGGCACCGCGGATCGGCCGGTTCCGGCGAACGGTACGGGACCCCCTCGGCCCATTCCGCCACCGATCGTGGGCCCTCCGGGGAACAACACGCCGCTCCCGCTTGCCGGCGGAAGATTGGCCCCAGTCGATCCGGCCGGCTGGGCCTGGACCGTTGAGGCAGCGATGGCCAGGCCCGCAGCCAGGGCCAAAGTCATTGAGCGCTGAAAGCAGTTCCGTTGCATGGTACTGGTCCTTGCTGGGCCCGGAAGTGAGCCAAGACCCCAGGGCGCGCGAGGGACTGGGCGAGCCGACTGAACACGGCGAACCGCCCGAGACCTTCTCAACCTCTATCATTCCCCCCGATCCCGTTGCGGTCAAATCACCGAAGCACTCTCGGAGTCCGAGCGCCCGAACAATCGTCTCGGGTTGTCCAGCAGGACCAATCGTGCCAGTTCCAACGCCCGCTCCTCCGACCAACCCCGGCCCCGGATCGCATCCTCGGCCAGCGTTTCCGCCAGAATCTTGCGGAACATGTTGAACTTCGGCAAAACGAATTCGAGTTTGTAGGCGTCGGAATAGTAGCCGACGAGCTTGTTCTTCGGCACAGCCTGCAAACGCGCGCGCAAATCGGCCGCGATGTAGGGGGGGATGTTGGAATACCACCAGTGGCCGAGGGGGACGACGTTGGGGAAGATCCACGAGTAGGCGACGAGCTCGGCCCCGGCATCGGGCGATAGGGTTGAGATCGGAAAGGTCACGCCGGCGAAGTGGTTGAACAGGGCGCGATAGTCGTACAGGCTGACGCGCCGGTCGAACAGGTCGCGTCCGCCGGCGACGCCGGCCGGGTAAACGTTGCGGATCGGGCCGATCATGAGGTCGAACGGCAGCCGGTAATCGGCGCAGTATTCGGCGAGGGTCCAGAACACGATGGTGCGGATCTCGGCGTGCTCGTCGGGGCGCAGGTCCATTTGATGCAGCGCGCGTCGGACGGGGGCCTCGGCCCGTTTGGGGGCAGCGGGGAGGGGAACGAAGTCGGGAGGAAGGCTAATCGCGCAGGCCCGAACCCCTTTGCTGAGGAACCGCTCGAAGAGGGTGCCGATGGCCTGATGCAGGGTCGCGAAGTCCTGGACGTCCACGCCGGTCGCTTTGCGGAGGCGGGCGACCGTCGAGGGCTCGTGAAGCTTCAGGACCAGATCGTCGGTGCGCAGACAGGGAACGTATTTCTTGGTGTCCCAGCCTTTGAGGGGATCGTCGAAGTCGTTGGTGAGGAAGACGGCCTCCAGGTGCGACTTTTCCCAGACGGTGCGGTCCCACGATTCGCCATCACCCGCATGTTCGGCGCGATCGTAAAGGCTGCCGATGTTTTTGGGGGTGATGCGGTCCTCAGCAAAGCCGTGGAAGGTCTGGGCGATCTCGAGTAGCCAAGAATACTGGATCGTGTTGTCGATGTATTTGAGGAACTCGGCGAGATTCTCAGCGCGGGTGCGAGGCGGCAAGCTTGGGTCAACCAGTTCGGCTGGCATCCCCGCGGAGTGGGCGAGTTCGGTATAGTAGTGGTATCCCAGCACCTCGTCGAAGTTCCGCGCAGCGGGCCGATGGGGGTCGATGTGCGAGTGCGGGTCGTAAATGGGCCAGCGCGCCATCTCGTCGAAGAGCGAACGGGCCTGCGGGTCGTGGGGAACATTCGTCATCATCGGCGTGGCTCCGCGATTCGGAGGGCGCTTAAACCAGAGATTTGTACATCAAGGCTAGCTGTCGCATCCCAACCGTGCAAGAGAAGAGGTCGAGAAGGTCGAGAGGAGAACCGTCCCGGTGAATGTGGTGGTGACTGGCGGTGGCACGATTGCGCCGATCGATGATGTCCGGCACATCGCCAACGTCTCGTCGGGCCGGTTTTCCTCGATGATTACCGAAGCCTGTGTGCGTCGAGGGGCTTCGGTTTGGCATATCCATGCGCCCGGCGCGGTCTTACCGTTCGAGCGTCTGGCACGGTTCGATCTGAAGTGCAAAGATTCCGCGGCGGAAATGGCGCGCTTGGAGCGCCTGCGGAGTGAGTGGCTTCAGGTGGGCGATCGTCTCCACCTCGTTCCGCTACGGCCAGGTACGGTTGCCGATTACGCCTCAACGCTTGAACGCACGCTCAAGGAACAGCCCATCGATGTCGTTTTCCTCGCAATGGCCGTATCGGACTTCGAGCCCGAACCCTTACCGGGGAAGCTCGACTCGCAGAGCGACACCTTGCTCATTCGAGCCACCCGCGCCCCGAAAGTGATTCGCTCGGTGCGCGACTGGTCGCCGAACACCTATCTCGTCGGTTTCAAGCTCCTTTCTCGCGCCGACGAATCGGAACTGATCCGCCAGGCTGAGGCCGCCTGCCGCACGAACCGTGCGGATTTGACCGTTGCCAACGACCTGCGCACCCTGAAGGCCGGGCGGCACACTGTCCACCTCGTTCGCCCCAACATGCCCGCGGAGACGCTCGAACCGGGCGATGACCTGGCCGAGCGGCTGGTGGATCGCGTCTTTTCGTGGGCGCGGGCGGAATGTTGAATCGCTGGGGCGACTCCGAAATGGTTGGGGATCCCGACTGCGTCGTCTGTTATGATCTCGCCTCCGTGGGCGTTCATGAGCAACTGAGACGGACGGCATGGATTCTTCAACACAACGGCACTCTCGGCGCATTCTCATCCTGGGTGCCGCGGGCCTTTCGGCGTTTCTCCTCACATTTGCGGTGACACGGTGGCGATCGAGCGGACTGGCAAGGGGAACGCCCGAACCGTTGCGCGCTTTAGCCGCGCCGGCGAAACCGGCAACGGGTGAAGCCCCCGCCGGGATGGTCTGGATTCCCGCTGGCGAGTTCCTGATGGGCACCGACGATGCCTCGGCGTGGCCCGACGAGAAGCCGGCGCACCGGGTTTATGTCGACGGGTTCTGGATGGACGAGCACGAGGTCACGAATGCGGAGTTCCGGCGCTTCGTCGACGCGACCCACTACGTGACGACGGCCGAGCAGACACCCGACGTCGAGGAGATCCTGAAGCAATCTCCTCCCGGCACGCCGCCTCCACCGAAGGAAATGCTCGTGCCCGGCTCGTTGGTGTTCGCGCCGCCCGATCATCCGGTGGCGCTCGACGATTTCAGCCAGTGGTGGCGCTGGACGCCGGGAGCGAATTGGAAAGCTCCCGAAGGTCCCGGCAGCACGCTCGAAGGTAAAGAGAATCACCCGGTCGTTCATGTCTCATGGTTCGACGCCGTTGCGTACGCGAAGTGGGCGGGCAAGCGCCTGCCGACGGAAGCGGAATGGGAGCGGGCGGCTCGCGGCGGGCTCGAGGCGAAGTCCTACGTGTGGGGCGATCAACCCCCCTCGGACGACGCCATCTTCGCCAACATCTGGCAGGGGCACTTCCCGGATCGGAACAGTGCCCGCGACGGCTTTAGCCGTACAGCTCCCGTGGGCTCGTTCCCTGCGAACGGGTTTGGCCTGCACGACATCGCCGGGAACGTTTGGGAGTGGTGTGCCGACTGGTACCAGCGCGACCTGTATTCCAGGCGTGCCTCCACGGGCTTACTGCGAAACCCTTCAGGTCCGGAGCATAGCCTGGATCCCGCGCAGCCGTACACGCCGCTCCGAACTCAGCGCGGCGGGTCGTTCCTGTGCAACGATAGCTACTGCTCCCGCTATCGGCCGAGTGCCCGGCACGGCTGCTCGCCCGATACGGGCATGTCTCACGTCGGATTCCGTTGCGTGCGGTCCCCGGAGTCGAGCCAGCCCTCGCGCTGAGCACGAGGACCTGTGCAACGTTCCAAGTCCTTCGGATCGTTCTCATTTCCGTTCCAGAGAGCAACAACCATGACGCGATCGGCGCTGCAATGGCTTCTTGTCCTCGGCCTGGGGGCCGTCCTGGGTTATCTTGCGGCCGAAGGCCGCGTTGGCGTGCCTCGAACCGCTTCGGCCGACGTGGGGCGTGCAACGCGGAATTCGAACAACGCCTGCGCCGAGGGGAAGAGCTGCTGCGCCGAGAAAGCCTCGCGCAGCGCACTGCTATCGGCAATGACGACGGGCGTTGTCGCCCCCTCGGGCGCGGCGGCCGATCGGGGAAGGAAGCCTAACATCGTCATCATCTGGGGCGACGACATCGGGCAAGCCAACCTCAGCGCCTACTCGATGGGCGTGATGGGCTATCGCACGCCCAACATTGACCGGATCGCCCGCGAAGGGATGATTTTCACGGACTACTACGGCGAGCAGAGCTGCACCGCGGGACGGGCCTCGTTCATCACCGGCCAGCACGGTATGCGCACGGGGCTCACCAAGGTCGGCCTGCCTGCCGCCAAGGAGGGCTTGCAGAAGGAGGATCCGACGATCGCGCAGATGCTCAAACCCCTGGGTTACGCCACGGGCCAGTTCGGCAAGAACCACCTGGGCGACCGCAACGAGCACCTTCCCACGGTCCACGGCTTCGACGAGTTCTACGGTAACCTCTATCACTTGAACGCCGAGGAAGAGCCCGAGCTCCCCGACTACCCCAAGGATCCCGCCTTCCGCGCTCGCTACGGCCCTCGAGGCGTGCTCGACTGCAAGGCCACCGATCGCGATGACCCGACGGTCGACCCTCGCTTTGGCAAGGTTGGGAAGCAGACGATCAAGGACACCGGCCCGCTGACGAAGAAGCGGATGGAGACGATCGACGACGACATCGCCGCGCGGGCGACCGAGTACATTGCGCGTCAGGCCAAGGCCGACAAGCCGTTCTTCGTCTGGGTCAACTTCACCCACATGCACCTGCGCACCCACGTCAAGCCGGAGAGCAAGGGCCAATCGGGACGGTGGATGAACGAATACGCCGACGTGATGATCGACCACGACAACAACGTCGGCGCCGTGCTCAAGGCGATCGACGACGCCGGAATTGCCGACAACACATTCGTCATGTACTCGACCGATAATGGTCCACACATGAACTCGTGGCCCGATGCCGCGATGACACCGTTCCGCAGTGAGAAGAACACCAACTGGGAGGGGGCTTACCGCATACCTTGCATGGTGCGCTGGCCGGGCAAGATCAAGCCGGGGAGCGTCTCGAACCAGATCATCGCCCACCACGACTGGCTGCCGACCTTCGCGGCCATGGCCGGCGACGAGGACGTGAGCGAAAAACTCTTGAAGGGCTACAAACTCGGCGACACGACGTTCAAGGTCCACCTCGACGGTTATAACCTGGTCCCCTACCTGACCGGTGAGGCCAAGGAGAGCCCTCGAAATTCGTTTATCTATTGCAATGACGACCAGCAGCTCACCGCCATGCGTTACGATAACTGGAAGATCGTGTTCCTGGAGCAGCGCGTCGAGGGGACATTGCGGATCTGGGCCGAACCCTTCGTCACCCTCCGCGTGCCCAAGCTCTTCAACCTGCGCACCGACCCGTACGAGCGGGCCGACATCACGTCGAACACCTACTACGACTGGTTGATCGACCACGTCTTCCTGTTCGTCCCCGCGCAACACATCGTCGGCGACTTCTTGACGACCTTTCGGGAGTACCCGCAACGTCAGAAGGCGGGGTCGTTCAACCTCAATGACGTGTTGGAGAAACTCAAGGAGTCCCACAGCAAGTAATCCGTCGCGATCGGTTGCCGGGGTCCCACGCGGTCGATCGCGGGAATTCGACATGTCGTTCTCTTTGCCCCGTCCGGGGCAAAGAAACGGAAGCATCTCCGGTTCGCAGAAACTTAAGTCGCAACGACCTTCAGCCTGTCTATCCCCTTTTAATGTCCTATACTGCGGGCGGCTCATGATTTCATCCAGTCTTCCCCGATCGCCAAGCGATTCACGCCCGATGGTCGCGCCCTTTTTCGTCCCGACACTACTCGTTTCGAATCGCGGTGCCTAAAATCAAAGGCACACTTTCATGGGTGGTCAGGTCTGTCCCCCGCGCACGGTCCCTGGGGCGGGCGCTTTCGACGCTTGGGCCGGCGATCGTTCCGGTCTCGTCCGATACGAAGATCCTTGTGGCCTCCGGACATGCACCTATCGGCAGTCGAGGAACCTAGCGATGAGTCGATTCTCGAGAGCGAATGGCGTGTGTCGACACCGCCTTCCCGGCCTGATCGTCGTGTTTGCCGTAGCCTTCACCGCCGGATGTCACCGGGAACCGTCGCGTTTTGACGAGGTCCAGGAGAAGACGAGGCACAACGCGCCGGCAGTTTCCAAGGAGGCCGTGCCCGGGGCGCTCTTCAACAAGATGTTCCCGAAGCCTTCGGGCGACTTCGACGTGGTGTACACCCAGGAAAAAGTCGGCTTTGCGCAGGCCAAGCTCGTGAAGAAGGGAGAAGACGTCGCGACACTCTCGATCTTCGACACCGTGAGCAATCCCGAAGCCGCCGACAAGTACAAGAACACACAGGAAACGTTCGAAAGCTATCCCATCATCGAGATCGGCAACAACGGGACCGGCCTGCTCGTCGGCGGTCGCTACCAGATTCAGATTCGATCCACCGATGCGAATTTCTCCAAGTTCGATCGCGAAGACTGGCTGAAAAAGTTCGACCTGGCCAACCTCGCGAAGCTGCAGTGAACCGAAACTTGCAGAACCCATCGTTCCCCGGATCGAACTCAAAGGAGCACCTTCATGAGCGCAACTCCCATCTTCAAGCTGGTGGACGATCTGCCCGAGAGCAACCTCACGACGAAATCCCTTCAGGCCCTCGACTTCGTCGTGCCTGGGCAGTGGCGAAACCTGGTCGGCTTCGAGAAGACGATTCGGGTCATCACGGGTGAGACCGACGAAGAATTGACCAAGAAGATCGGCGAACGCGCGGTGCAGCTCTACAACGACCGATCGCAGGGGTACCAGCGGGCGGTCTGGCTGTATCAGACGGTCGAGTCGATGAGCAACGCTCTGGGCGCCGCGGCGCTTGCCAACAAGGTGGGCGAACGTTTCCAGATCGTCTCCCTGCTCTCCAAGGTCACTCCCAAGTCGGAGAAGGCGCAGACGATCGACTTCAGCGTCAAGCTCGTGGTCGAGCTCGTCGCCTTCTGTCAGATCAACGGTCTGCCGGGAGACAGCATCGGCGACTTCGTCAAGTCGTTGACCCATTACAAGGACGAAGCGCTGATCCGCATGGCCGCCCTGGTGTGCTACGACGGCATCGTCCCGCTCGGGCCGGATTATTTGAGCAAGTTGATCTCGTGGGTGGGCCGGGGCAGTTCGACCGAACTTCAAGAAAATGACACCTTCCAGCGCGTCCGCTCGCTCGTACCGGGCGGCGAGCCGAATGGCCAGTTCTCCTTCATCCAGAAGAGTGTCTCCTCGGTCAAGGATTGGATGTCCGCCTTCACGACCCAGCACGACCTGACCCCCGCCAAGGTTCTAAGCGGCCTGAAAGGCTTCCTCGACATCACCGACGATCGACTCGACTATGTCGCTGCGTTCCTCGATCTGACGACCAACTATTACGAACACACGGGTATCCAGTCAGTCGCGTGCAGCTTGATCGAGCGCGCAGTCAACGAGATTTGAGAGTGGGTTGGTTCCTTCCGAGCCAGCTTTGATCGTGCGGCGAGTCTTTGCGCCGCAGGATCATCGCGAGCCGACGTCTCCTCATCACACGCGATGTTCCGATGACTCGAAGACTCGTCATCGGAACAAGGCTGGCTCGGACGGAGCCTCGCCCTCCCGATGTCTTCACGCGTGTAGAAAGTTGACGACTTTATTCTTTCCGGAGTCCATTGGCGCTTCTCCCCTCTCCTTCCGATCGCGCCTTCATGAGAAGCCCCCGGTCACTCAGGAGCCGTCGCAGGCGATGACTCTCGATGCTGTCAGGATCAGCCGGCTCGGCGAGATGTGAAACGAGATCGACAGCCAGTGGTTCGATGCGATCGGGATGAAGCCAGTGGAACGCGGCGTCGAGGAAGCGCAGAAAGTCGTGCGGCTTCGCCTGGGCGCAGGCCGCCATCATGGTGCGGGCCGCGAGGGTGGTGCCAGGATCACGAGAGTCGAGGGCCTGGATGAGGACGGCGAACGAGGAACGCTCGTGCCACATGTGAGCCAGGGCATCGACCCCGGTGGATTCCTCGAGCCAGAGGCGGAACTGGTCGTCCGGCTCCAGTGTCTTGAGCCATCCCAGAAGCGTTGTGGCGATGGAATACCAACCGTCCTTCAGGCCGCCGAGGCACCCGCGGATGAGGTTCTCGCGCGCAGAGACAGGCAGAGCGGCGCGCTCCGATTCCTTGAAGGCGACAATCCATTCGACCGCGATTCCCATCCGTACGAACCAGCTTCCGTCCCGAAGCGCGACGTTCGACGCGGCCGCATCCAGCCGCACGTCCCAGGAGCGGTGCGGGTCGAGAGGGATACGGGCGACGGCCGCCTCGATCTGTCCGACCGGCTCGCGCACGACGCCAAGCAGATTGCGCTCGGCAAGGATCGCGTGGAACGCGCGCCACCAGACGAGGGCCTCAGGGGCTTGCACGTCGTCGCCCAACTGCGCGATTCGCTTGGGGATCAAAGCGAGATCGTGCTTCACTGCGCCGAGACCCTTGCCGATCCACTTCGTGGCCGAGGGGTTTGCTCCCGATGGATCACGAGGTCGTCCCGTTGGCTGTTGACGCTGAGCCCATGCCGCGACGCGTGCCCTGTCCTGGGGGCTCGGCCAGATTGCAAGGATACGGGCGCTCGGGTCAGACTCGTCATCGGGACCCATCCGCTTCAGCCGCCGGCGTAGCTCGGTGATCGCTTCCGGGATGAAGTACTCCTCGCAGAGTTTGAACACCGCCTCGCGCAGCGACGGGCCGCCCTCGCGGATCGCCCGGACAATCGGGGCGGGGTCCCGGTCTCGCAGCCAGGCCAGGCGGAGCGGACGCAACCAGTCGTTGGCACCGCTGGAGGAGCCTTGTGCCAAGTGAACCTCGACGAGCCGTTCCAACGCGAGGAACAAGCGAACCACGTCTGCGAGGGGAGCGAATGCGACAGCCGGCATGAGCTCAAGGCAATAAGGGCCGAAGTCGTGGGGATCCGTGAACCCGAAATTCGACCGGCAGACCTGATCGATCGCGTCGACCACACATCGTCGATCAAGGGGCAGCACGCCAAGGAAGTCGCTTACGAGGAACGCAAGCCCGCTCCGTTGCGACCACGCCGGCGAGGCGAGCTGATTGGGTGAAGCCAAACCTCGGCTCAGCCCGCGCGCGGCGAGATGGAGCCGCACCAGCCCGAACTCACGGTTCTGCGCGATGGCTCGCAGCGCCGGCGGGGCTGGTCTGGGCCGCTCCAAGCTTCGAACGATCCACCAGAACGCGGACGCCAGTCGGTACGCACCGACGCCCGTTTCGGTGCGGGCGAGTTCCACTTCGAGACCTTGAGGATCGTCCGAGCGAACGGCCGCACACCAGGCAATCTCCGGTTCCTCGGAAATCGTAGCGGCTTGCGCGGAGTCAACGAGCGGAGGGCCGTCGACATGTGCCCGCTCCCAGGGTGCGAGGGCCGACTCGGACCAATCGACCGCTCCGTCGTTGTACCAGCCTCGGCCGCCAAGGTCCTCGGGAGAGCCCTTGTTGGCGAGGGTCAGGCCCGCGCCCGCGGCCCAGGCGCCGCAGAATTCCTCGATGGCTTGGGTGAGTTCCTTTCGGTCCGGCCCGTCGACTGAGTAAATACCGAACCCGATCAGCTTGAAGTCCGACGTGAGCGCGACGAGCTTCCTGCCCAGGGAGCGTCCCGACGGATCCCTTGCGTAAACGACAGCCTTGTTCGCGTGAGACGCGTTGGCGATCACCGACCACGAGTTGTCGCCGTGCTGCAGTCCCAGGCACGTGTGGAACCGGGACCCCATTAAGAAGACGTCGCGAGGGTCGTGGGCTGGACCGAGGGTCATCTCCGTGCCGTCGGTCAGCTTCGAACGGACAGGCTCCGGGTGGAACCAGCGTTCGAGGACCACTCCTAAACCCTCAGCGCGGTTGAGCCAGGCACGGTTTCCGGGGAGTTGACTCCGGTACGACGGCCCGTGTTCTCGGTACGCCGCGAGGATGGGCTCGACGAGGTCGCGATCGGCTCGGGGCAGGTCCTCGATCCAGTTCGTGAGGATCCAGAGATCGTCGGTTCGGAAGGTGTCGAGTCCTTGCGCGAGGCCATAGCGCTTGCTCCAGAATCGTTCCACCTCGCGGCGGAAGGCGGCATGGATGGCGTCCATGGCGGCCAGGGAGCACGCCTCGCGGGCGAGCCGGGTGAGCTTGGCGGCGGACGGTCCGATCAGACCGAGCCCGGCACGCATTTCAAGATGGCGAAGTCGGGCACGTTGACCCTCGTCGAGGGCTCCCGCGGCCTCCCGGGCGTGGAGATGCTGCGCCTCGCAAGCCGCCCGTCCGGCGGCCTCGAGCGGCTTCCGGAGCGACTTGGGCAGCCGGTCCGGTTGGCCGGCCATCCTCCGATAGAAGGCGAGCCGGCGGATCAAGGCAGGGAGACCCTCGGGGAGATCGCTCGGGCAGCCCTCGGGCAAGCGCGTGCCTCGGGGCGGCTCAGCCCACTGGCGGAGCCGGTCGCACAACGGTCCGGGCAATTCGCGGAAGGCCGAGAGCATCCGGACCACCTCTCGAACGGCCGCGACGATTTGCGGTGCGCCCGGGCCCTTGGGCAGCCATGCCAGGTGCCGGTTCAGGCATTCCAGGCCCGCGCGGGCGGCCGGCCCCGTTGTGACCCTCAGCAGCTCGTCGACATCGTTGCGATCGAGCGCTTCACCGCGTGCTTCAAACCATTCGACCAGCGCATGGACCGGCCGGAGGTTGGGGACGTGGTCGAGGGACAGGTCGTACGCGTATTGATCGGCAAAACACCAACTCACGTCCGAAACCGTTGCACCCGCGACGAGCAAGCTCCTGGCCCGCTCGGGGTCCTCGATCAGCTTGGGATTGGTGCCGATGGCGTTCAGGAGCTGCTCGTAGCCCTGCTTGCGGCCCTGCGCGACCAGGTCGAGCAAGCGGTGCGGCCTGTCGCCCTGATCGGGCGGAGGAGTGTCGGAACCTCCCGCGACGGCGGCCCACGGCAAGGGGGTCGTGCCTCCGTCCGTAAGGTAAAGCGCGGTCACACGCGTGAGCTCGCGCCACGTCGGCTCCTTGGGAAACCGCAACAGGGCGTCGTCGCACCGGCGAACCAGAAGATCGAGGTCGAGATCGCGATTCCGAGTCGTGATGTTGAACCGGGCGGCGCTGGCAACCCCGGCGGGGAGGTCGGACACAGCCTGACGGATCTGGTCGAACTGAATCACACTGCGCCATTCGCGACGGGCATGGCACGGGACATCGGGCCGTCGCAAATCGGCCGCGAGCCGGCGCGCAAGTGTACGGACCCGGTTCAGGCCCTCGCGGGCCTGGTGGTTGATCGGGTCGCACAGCGCATCGCGAGTCGTGGCGAGTAGCCGCCGGGCGGCCTGCACACCACTCACCCACGTCGAAAACCGAACGAGCCAGTCCAGCGCAGTGGGAACCACCCGCCCGGTCGCGACTTTGATCGCCATCGTCGACAACGTGTTCTCGACGTCCGCTTCCAACCGGAACGGCGATGGACTGCACGCCCGAGAATTTTCGGCCAGCAGGCCATGGAGAATGGGAACGCGTTGAGAGAGGGCTGCCACCTCACGTTCCCAGTCGGCGCCCTTCGCTCGGAATTCCGAACCGGGATGCCCTTGGCCCGATTCCTCGCGCAGCATCTTCCGCCACTTCTGGAGCGAGCGTGCTCGGCTCGACAGTCCGGACGGAGTGACAACCTGGATCGCCGACGCGGGAAATCCGAGTTCCGATGGACCGGGAGTTTCGGCCGCATCCGGAGGGCCAGGCAGCCTGTTGAGCCCGCGCAGGAGACCGTCCAGCTCGGGTTCCCCGACGACGAGCAGCACCTGGCCACCCCTCGCGAAGACGCGACCGGCGAGCGCGCGGGCCTGCGCGCGGACGCGTTGCCCGATCTGCTCTGCGTCTGTCTTGCGTCTGCCCTTTTCGCGAAGCACGCCCCTTCCCCTTTCGGTGATCTCTGGTTCGGAGACACAGCCGAGAGGAAACGGGTTCCCCAAAAAGCGGAGTTCGGTCAAACTGTCGTGCTACTTCCAGTACGTCGATCAGGACAGTGCGGTGCCTTTCACGCCGACGCACATTCTGGCCATACTTCCGATCGCAGCGGTCAGGCGGTTGTCGCTCCCGTTCCCGGCCCTGGTGATCGGCAGTATGATTCCGGATCTCCCGTTGTTTTTGCCTCTGGGGCCGGGCTATGTCGCAACGCATTCGATCCCGGGGCTGATCACGGCCTGTCTCCCACTTGGATTGGTGTGGTACCTGCTCTTCCAGTTCGTGATGAAGCGCCCGCTCTTTGCGCTCTTGCCCAGTGGGGTCCAGCGCCGTTGCGTCTCGACGTTGTTGCACAGCGTGGAACCGACGCTGTCGCATTTGGTGCGGGTCTCGTTCGCGTTGGTGGTTGGTGCATCGACACACCTGTTTTGGGACTCGTTCACCCACGAAGGGCGCTGGGGGACTCGTGTCTTCTTACAGCTAAACGCGGCCGTGGTAACGGTCGGTGGGCAGACCGTTCCCGGATACAAGCTCTTACAGTATGGGAGCACAGTGGTCGGGCTCCCCTGCCTCGCGCTGCTGCTTGCGGGCTGGCTCTACCGGCAGCCGTCGTGCGCACTCGATGAAAGTGCGGTGCTGTCACGGGTTGCGAAGGCAGGAATCTACGTTGTGGCCGTCACGGTTTCCGCAGTGGCGACATGGCTGACTTGGCATCGAGTAGGCGTGACACGGTACAATCAACTGGGTCAATCAATCAAGACGTCGGGGCTCGCACTGTTGATTGTGGCTCTGACGTATTGCGCCGCGTTTCTGGTTCTCGAACGGCGATTTGGCCGTTCCAGTTGATTCCAAGCGGCATCGGTCTGAATCTCTAGTACCTAGTCAAGTTGTGTTTGACGGGTTGGGATCGCGAAAACAATCCGCGTTTTGCGCTCGGACCGAACGCGAGTAGAGCGGGTCGGAGCCACCCGACACGGCGGTGAGGCCCACCGGGGTTGAGCGATTGCGGCTGGGCGGTGGGCCTCGCGCCGCTGCGCGGTGGGCCTCGCGCCGCTGCGCGGCGTTCCGACCCACCCTACGGTCGGATCGTCGAACTCAACTTCAACCCGTCAAACACGACTTGACTAGGTACTAGACGCGATGCGAAGGCTCTTCGCGCTTCGTCAGGGCATGACGGTCTTCACGACCTTCGCCAGTTCCATGCCCGTGTCGGTCAAGCCATAGAAGTTGTTCTTCCCCTGGCGCCGGGGCGCGATGATGCCG
>DAIDJG010000300.1 GCA_027451445.1 Singulisphaera sp. | reverse complement strand
CGCGAGATCATCGGCCCGCGCAAAACGTTGAACGAGACGATCGACTACGTGGAGACGCGGATTCCCAAAATGCCCGACGTGAAGAACGTCAACGCGTGGGAACAGCACGCGGCGAAAACGCGCGCGGCGGTTTTCGACCAGGTGATCTTTCGAGGCGAAGCGGCAGCCTGGCGTGACGCGAAAACCGGGGTCGAATGGCTCGAAACGATCGAGGGCGGACCGGGCTATCGCATCAAGAAAGTCCGGTTCGAGGCGCTGCCCGGATTATGGATCCCTGCGCTCCTCTACGAACCGGAAAAGCTCGCTGGTAAAGTCCCCGTCGTGCTCAACGTCAACGGTCACGATGCGAAAGGCAAGGCGGCCGATTACAAGCAGATTCGCTGCATCAACCTGGCGAAGCGTGGGATGATCGCGCTCAACACCGAGTGGTTTGGCATGGGTCAATTCGCCGACGGCAACTCGCGACACGACCTCATCAACCACATCGATCTCTGCGGCACGAGCGGGATCGCCACGCACTACCTTGCCATGAAGCGCGGTATTGACCTCCTTCTCTCACTCGAAAACGCCGATCCCGCTCGCGTCGCGGTGACCGGTCTCTCCGGAGGCGGCTGGCAAACGATCTTTATCAGCTCCTTCGACACCCGTGTGACGCTAACCGATCCCGTCGCGGGCTACTCAAGCTTCCACACCCGGATCAAAAACTTCAGCGACCTCGGCGACTCCGAGCAGACCCCATCCGACCTCGCCACCGTGACCGACTACGCCGAGATGACCGCCCTGATGGCCCCTCGCGCGACTCTTCTCACGTTCAACGCCAAGGACAACTGCTGCTTCGCGGCCGACCACGCCCTCTCGCCGCTCCTCGACGCGGCGAAACCCATTTTCCAGCTTTACGGTAAAGAGGACCGCCTTCGCTCCCACGTCAACCATGATCCCGGCACGCATAACTATCTCGTGGACAACCGCCAGGCCCTGTACCGTATGCTCGGCGACCACTTCTTCGCGGGCGACTCTGCCTACGACGCCAAGGAGATCCCGTCCGAAACCGAGGTGAAAACGGCCGACGCACTCAAAGTCGAACTTCCGTCCGACAATGGCAGCCTGCACAGTCTCGCCCTCGGACTCAGCCGCAATCTGCCCGCAGGGCCCGCGATGCCGAACGATCGGAGTGCGGCCCAATCCTGGCGCGACGAGCGCAGCGCAAAACTGCGCAGTCTCCTTCGAGCGAGGAACGACGACGCCGACGCAACACAGATCGGTGTCGAGACGAAAGACGATCTCAAGATCACGCTCTGGCGGCTCAAGGTCGGTCCAGCGTGGTCGGTACCCGTCGTCGAGTGCGTCAAGGGAGACCCGAAGGCAACGACCCTCCTTCTCGCCGATCAGGGGCGGCAGTCGGCCGCGACCTCCATTCGTGCACTCGTAGAGAAGGGAGAGCGTGTCTGCGCGGTCGACCCGTTCTACGTTGGCGAATCGCGCATCGCGGAACGTGACTACCTGTTTGCGCTCCTTCTCGCCACCGTCGGCGACCGTCCGCTCGGTGTCCAGGCGAGCGAGATCGCGGCCACAGCTCGTTGGATGCATTCGCAACGAAAGTTGGAGCCCGTTTCCATCATGGCGATCGGTCCCCGAGTCTCCGCCATGGCGCTCGCAGCCGCAGCCCTGGAGCCTTCTGCAATCGCTCGCATCGAACTCCAGGAAACTTACGGCAGCCTCAAAGAGTTGATCGAAAGCAAAGCCTCGTACAATCAGTCACCCGAACTTTACGGGTTCGGGCTCCTGCGCGAGTTCGACATCGCGCAACTCGCCGCCCTCGCCGCGCCGAGACCCGTGACAATCGTCCGCCCCAGCGAACGTGCTCGCAAGGAACTCGCGAGCCTGAAGGGCTGGTACGCCACCTGGGGTGTCGAACACGAGCCGTTGCGATAGCAGTTATGCGAGCAAAGGGCCCCTTCTCGCTCAAACCCGGGAACGGCGGCGATAAGGGGAAACGCTAGAGCGCTTAACGTTCGAATAGTACACAGTATGGCCAACCGTCATTTTCCGTTTGCGCGGGAGCGACATATAACTCCCCCCCTTGGGAAGGGGGGGTTAGGGGGGGTGGGGCCTCGACCTCCGCTCACGGCGAACGGCATTCGGCCGTCGCGAACCCGTCATTTCCCAGGAAACGACGGTCATCCTCCACACGCGTGCAGACGCTCGAGCCAATAGCGCCGGCTACTCCCCACCCCCCCTACCCCCCCTTCCCAAGGGGGGGAGTTATATATTCCTCGCTTTGAGAAGCGATGGGTGAGCGCACCGGGGCGATCGGCGGTATGCAATGCAATCGTTATCCGCTCTAAGACATGATGTGATTGGACGAGAACTTGCCGCTCAACCCACCGTGATGTGGGCCCGGAACTGATCGCTCGGCACCAACTCGAGAAGACCGTAAAGCGCGAGTTGCTTGGCATGGTGTGAGGGGGCATGACCCCGAACCACCAGACGTCCCTGCACCTCGCTCACCTCGAGGTTCCGGATCCGATCGTGACTGGCTTGCCGAACTCGAGCTTCCACTTGCTGAACGAGCGTTGGTTCCAGCAAACTCGGATTACCCAGCATTCCTAATTCCTCCCAACGAGGCGAAACTAAGCTGATCGAATAATCTGGGAAGTCCTCGCCTCACAACTCCTATTGATCCGATTCATCGTGATCGTCCCAGGAGCCAAAAGCAAGAGAATACTCTGTGAAAACTGGCTCAGGAGTTTGAGCCGGTCGTCGAACCCGGGGCATCTTTGCGCTGGGTTCGAGATCGTAGTTCGTCAGCGAACCATCGCTCTCTGCTTGCAATCCGTTTAAGTAAACTGGCGCGAAACCGTGTGGGCGTCTTATGGGGAGAATGGATCGGACCTCACAGAGGCGGAAGTCAGCCGACGTCGGGTCGACTTGCCTCAGTGCCCGTCAGAGCGGGAATCCGACGAAACGCTCAACTGCAACTCCTGGGCCAACGCCAGAATCCGGGGGTGATCCCAGTCGGCGACGGCCTCTTTCCAGCGATCCCAAAAGGGTTCCCGCCCCAGCCCCGTCAGCTCGCTAAGGCGGCCCAGGTTGTATCCGAGCTGAAGGATCGACCGTCTGTCGTTGCGGTTATCCGCCACAATCTCCTGGATTTTCATGACGCAATGCGAACGGTCCATGATCCCATCCATTAGCGGAAAAACGGTCTGGAACGACAACGTCGCGGGAATACGCCTGCGCGGCGCCGGTTGTCAGCCTTCACTATCAGGGCTTTGAACTCGACATTTTCAACGACACGGTCGCGGAGTTCGGTGATCACGGAACCGAAGTCGTGCTCGAAGATCAAGTTGAGAATTGGGCGGACGAGGCGGCGGCACTCGTACTGCACTGAGGTTGTTACCTCGAGTCACCAACGCATATTCCCGTCTTTGTCGACCATGTGGGTACAAGAAACTCGGTGTCAAATCTGGGTGAGGTGGACGACCTCGGCGCTCCACCAGACAGCACGACCAATGTTTCCAAATCCGCCCAAACACTCCGCGTTTGGTGCGTGGCCATTACTGCCCCTTAGGCTTCACCGCGTCTTCGACGTGCTCGGCTTTCTCAGCCTGCTCCTTGCTGATGAGGCCCGCTTTCAGCATGAGTTGGACCCGCTCCTTGATTGTCATCTTGCGGGATGCCTTGGCGGCCCGCAGGATTTGGATCGACCCCGGTGTCTCCTGCCGTTTTTTCCCCATCGTCACTCTCCTCATCAGGTTCGACGAGCCAACTTCCCAAGATGCAATCGGTATTCCGCACGAGAAGCTGGATGAACGTTCTGTGCTCGACCCAGCTTGCGTTCCAAAGTCTGCCACCGGAGTTCGGATGCACGTAAACGCCACGGCATGTATCGACCTTGGCTTTCTCTCCGTTGCGTTCGTTCTCCGCTTCGATTGCTGCGTACGCGTACTCGAAAACGACCTTGTCGAGTTTCTTGTGCCGGCGGTGATTCCTGGGGATCGGCACACCGAGAGCGTTCTGAACCTCGACATAATCGTCATGGAACGATTTCAAGTCCTTAGCGTTATCCGGGTCGAGAAGATCGAAACAGAAGCCAAGACGGATCATTGAGGCGACGACAGCCACGGGCTCTTCCCATTTTCGTTTCTTTCGGCGTTGCTCAGCCCACCACCAAGCTTGCTTCGGTCCGTACTCCCAGAAGTAGACTCCGTTACCCATCCAGTCGCCCTCCCGATCGTACCAGGTGAAGTTTTCCTGGCGGAGAACGATCCTTCGGGCAACGGAGAGCTGCGTGCCGTGATAGCCGACGACGGTTCGGTGGTAATCGGAGAATCGCGGCATCGCTCGAAATCACCTCGTCCTGGCACGGTTGATTGTACGAAAAGCGGCGAGCCGGAACAATTTGGACGTTGGCAATCCCAAGAAACTCGGTGTCACATCTGTGTTCGCAGCGAAAACAGATGTGACACTGAGTTTGCCTTCCCCGCGGCTGAACCGGATTCTCGAAGTCACCGCTTGCTTCGCACCTTGGAGGTATGTAGCCTCATAAGCGCATTAGCTGCTTTCAAGAGAGTTCAGCATGCGTCTTATCAAAAACTCCGGCAACGATCGCGTGATCGACGAACTGAGGCGTTGCCTCAATCCGAACGCTCGGCTCGACTGCGCTTCGCCCGCGTTTTCTCTGTTCGCATTTGGTGAGGTGCGGGAACTCCTGGCTCACCTGGCCCAATGCCGGCTGATCTTGCCCATGGGTGAGTCGCTCAATGGCTCGCTTGTCGGCAGTGGATCGGACCGGCCCTTCAGAAACCGACTCCAGACGCGATGGTTGGCGAAAGAGTGTGCGAATTGGATCGAACGAAAAGCGGAAGTCCGCTCCGTTTCGGGCGTCATCCCTCAGGCCGCGCTCATCGCCGGGAATGAGGACCCCGCGCGCGACCGGGTTATCATGGGAAACTGTGCATTTACCACCGAGGGCCTGGGCATAACGCCCGGCAATCAGTTCGGTCTGATCCAGTCGTCAGAGAACGCCGACGAATGCACCCCGTTCCGTTTCTGGTTCACCAACCAATGGAGCAACTTGCCGGCCTCGGCTGTCACGAAGGATTCGTTGCTCGCGAATCTTCATGATCTCGTCGAACACAAGCCACCGTCTTTGATCTACTTCCTCATCCTCTTTCATCTCTTCAAAAACCTTGGCGAAGAACTCGACGAAGAACGAATCGTCAAGTCCGCGACCGGAATCCGCAACACCGTGGTCTGGAACAAGCTTTTCAAGTTCCAGCGCGATGGGGTTATTGGCGCAATCGACAAGTTGAATCGGTTTGGCGGCTGCATCATCGCCGATAGCGTGGGGCTCGGTAAGACGTTCGAGGCCCTCGCAATCATCAAGTACCACGAGCTCCGGAACGACCGCGTGCTCGTCCTCTGCCCGAAGCGCCTGCGCGACAACTGGACGCTCTACAAGGCGAACGACCGGCGCAACAGCCTTGCTCCCGACCGCCTCAACTACGACGTCCTCAACCACACCGACCTGTCCCGCGATGGCGGGCTCTCGGGCGATATCGACCTATCGCACGTCAATTGGGGCAATTACGACCTCGTCGTCATCGATGAGTCGCATAACTTTCGGAACAAGAAGACCCCGCGCCAGGGAAGCGAGACCCGCTACGACCGGCTCATGCGGCAAATCATCAAGGAAGGGGTCCGGACCCGCGTTCTCATGCTGTCGGCGACGCCCGTCAACAATCGCCTCGCCGACCTGCGAAACCAGATCGCGTTTGCGACGGAAGGCGAAGATACCGCCCTCGCGGAACACGGGATCACGAGCATCGATAGCACCACCCGACTCGCACAGAAGCAGTTCAACCGCTGGCTCGACCTGTCTGAGCCCGAGCGAACACCCACCCAGCTCATCGACATGCTGGGCTTCGACTACTTCACGCTGCTCGACCTCCTCACGATCGCCCGGTCGCGGAAGCATGTCGAAAAATACTACGGCACGAGCGAGACTGGCCGCTTTCCGGACCGGCTCAAGCCGATCAACCGAAAACCCGACGTCGACCTCGCCGGCGCGTTTCGCTCGATCCGCGAGATCAACCTCGAAATTCGCCGCCTCAACCTCTCGGCGTATGCCCCGCTCCGGTACGTGCTCCCGCACAAACAGGCCGCCTACGACGCCAAGTACAGCACCCGACTCAAGGGCGGCGAAGGGTACTTCCGGCAGGTCGACCGCGAGGAGAGTTTGATTCATCTGCTCCGGGTGAACGTGCTCAAGCGCATGGAGAGCGCCGTGCCTTCGTTCACGTTGACGGTCGCACGGCAGCTCAGGGACGTCCAATTGACGCTCGATCGGATCGAAGCCAACGCGGGAGTAATGGAGGAGATCGACATCGGAGACGTCGATATCGACGATCCCGCCTTCGAGAGCCTGCTAGTCGGCCGAAAGATCAAAGTCCTTCTGAACGACGTCGATCTCGTTCGCTGGAAGCAGGACCTGATCGAGGACCGCAACCGGCTGGAAGCGCTGCACGCCGCGGCGGCCCAGATCACCGCAGCGCGCGACGCGAAGCTCACCGAACTCCGCGCGATGATTGAGGAGAAGTGCCGCAATCCGATCAACCCGCGCAATCGCAAAGTCATCGTTTTCACGGCCTTCGCCGACACAGCCGGCTACCTCTACGAACACTTGGCCCCCTGGGCTCGAACGACGCTCGGAATCGAAACCGCCCTCGTGACGGGCACAGGCAGAAACCAGACGACCTTGCCGTCCCTGCGGAAAGACCTGGCCTCGATCCTGTCAGCCTTTTCCCCCCGCTCGAAGGAGCGGCCCGAGGAGCTTGCGAGCGAAGGCGAGCTCGACCTCCTGATCGCTACCGACTGCATCTCTGAGGGCCAGAACCTCCAGGATTGTGACTGGCTGATCAACTACGACATCCATTGGAACCCGGTGCGCATCATTCAGCGCTTCGGCCGAATCGACCGGATCGGCTCACCCAACGCCCAGATCCAGCTCGTGAACTTCTGGCCCAACATGGAGCTGGAGGAGTACATTAACCTCGAACAGCGCGTGAGCGGGCGGATGGTCTTGCTCGACATCTCGGCGACCGGCGAAGAGAACCTCATTGAGCAGCAGTCGGGCAACCAGATGAACGACCTGGAATACCGCAGGAAACAACTGCTCAAGCTGCAAGATACTGTCATCGACCTCGAGGACCTATCGACCGGCGTCTCGATCGCCGACCTGACGCTGAACGACTTCCGCATCGACCTGGCGCGCTTTCTCAAGGCCCACCCGGGCCGTCTCGAGGCGCTTCCCCTGGGGACGTTCGCCGTGACGACGTCGCTCCCGGAAGATTCGGGCATACCGCCGGGCGTGATCTTCTGCCTCGAGGCGGTGGGCGAGAATGCCGGCAGTCTCGCGGAGTCGGGCTACCCGCTCGCGCCCCACTATCTGGTTCACGTGGGTGAAGACGGCTCCGTGCTACTCCCCTACACCCAGGCAAAGCAGGTGCTCGACCGCCTCAAGCGAATCGCCATCGGACGCGACGTTCCCGATACGCCGGCCTGCACTCGGTTCGACAAGCAGACCCGCGACGGTAAGGACATGGAACCCGTTCAGGAGTTACTCGCCAGGGCCGTGTCCTCCGTTGTGGGCAAAAAAGAGGAACGTGCCGTCGCGAGCCTCTTCGCACCCGGCGGCACGCATGCCATGAAGGGTGAATTCGCGGGGATCAATGACTTCGAGGTCGTCGCGTTGCTGGTCGTTCTGCCTGAGGATGCGGGCTCATGACGATCGCCGCCATTATCGACGCCCTGGCGCTCCCCTCCGACGCTCGCGTCGATCAGCGCGTGCCGAAAAAGCTCTTGCTGGAGAAAGGCACTCCCACGGCTGCGGATAAGCGCCATATCCAGGACGGACTCGAAGAACTTCGCTGGATCGCCGCCCTCAAGCCGAGTACCGTTGGCGTACCCGATTATCGGGACGACACCCGTGCGTATCTGGAGATCGCGGTGCTCACACTGGTCCTTCGGTCGGAGGCGAAATCGACACGGCTCTCCGAACTGGTTCATCGGGCGATACCATATCCTGTCGTTCTCGTAGCGGCGCAGGCTGAGAACCTGACCCTCTCACTCGCGCACAAGAGATCTTCCCAGAACGAGGCAGGCGCAACCGTTCTCAACGGAGCACTTGTATCTGTGGACCTGTTACCGGCGGATTCCTCCTTGTATGCCGGGCTCGCGATCGGGTCGCAACCTCGTGCCAACTTAATGGCCGTTTACCAGGGCTGGATCGAGTGGGTTGAAGCCCTGAAGGCATCGCGAATCACTGGTCGCTTCATGCGCTGCTCCTCACCTGAGTCCACGGCGGCTCGCCGCTCGGCATTGGAGCTTCATGATCGACTTGAGCACGAGATTCGGAGCCTGCGGACCCAGGCCACCAAGGAGACGCAGCTCAACCGCCGCGTCGATTTGAATCTGACAATCCGCCGGCTCGAAGCGGAACTGGCCGAGGCCGTCGCTAACCTTTGACGACAGGACGAGTTCCATGCAAAAGATCACCGCCCAGTCCGACGAATCGAAGAGCGCCGACCTCCTTGCCGAGAATATCGACCGGCTGAAGGAGTTGTTCCCGGAAGTAGTTACCGAAGGCAAGGTTGACTTCGAGGTGCTCAAGCAGGTTCTTGGCGGGGCTGTCGACGAACGGGAGGAGAGGTACGGGCTCAACTGGCATGGGAAGCGAAAGGCGAGACAGTTGGCCCTTACGCCTTCGACCGGGGCGCTCCGACCTTTTCCGGACGAAAGTGTTGATTGGAATACGAGTCAGAACATGGTGATCGAAGGAGATAACCTTGAGGTCCTCAAGCTCCTGCAAAAGAGCTACGCCAGGAGAATTAAGCTCATCTACATCGACCCGCCCTACAACACGGGCAAGGACTTCGTCTACCCAGACAACTTTCAGGACAGCATACGGAACTATCTGGAGATTACAGGCCAGGTCAGCGGGAACGGCCACCGTATGAGCACCAACACGGAAGCCTCCGGGCGGTTCCATACTGACTGGTTAAACATGATTTATCCGAGGATTAAACTTGCACATAATTTATTGAGTGATGACGGTGTTATCTTTGCCTCCTGCGATGACAACGAGGTAAACAATCTTCGTTGCATTATGAATGAAGTCTTTGGCGAGGAGTGTTTTGCTGGCCAAATCTGTGTCGTTAACAACCTCAAAGGCCGCAACGACAGAACGCACATTGCGACTTCACACGAATACTTGCTGATTTATTCGATGCACGACTTCGAGTCTCTGGGACTGCCTCTGACGAGCAAGCAACTGTCTGAATACAAGCACGCTGATGAAGACGGCCTCAAGTTTCAGTGGCGCGATCTGCGTAAGCGCGGTGGAGCTGATACTCGCAAGGCCAGGCCCAATCTCTACTTCCCGATCTACGCCGATCCCGGATCGGGAGAATGCTCCATGGAACGATCGAGCCGGTTTTCTCAGGAAATCTATCCGAAGAAAAGCGACGAGACAGATGGTTGCTGGCGTTGGGGATATTCTCGCGTCAAGCAAGCCGTGCAAACCCTGCAGGCCACCAAGGTGGAGAACAAAGACCGTTGGAATGTTTCGTACAGGGTTTACCTTGAAGAGGACGGTCAGGAGCGAGTCGCCAAACCTAAATCCACCTGGTTCGGACCCGAACTTTCAACCGACGCTGCCACGAAATCACTGCGGTCTCTAGTTCCACAGGCAGACGCATTCACTCCAAAACCGGTCGAATTGATCAAATTGGTTGCCTATCAGTCCATGGACACGGACGATTTGTGCCTCGACTTCTTTGCCGGGTCTGGCACCACAGGCCAAGCAATCATGGAGCTCAATCAACAAGATTCCGGCAATCGCCGCTTTATTCTCGTGCAACTCCCTGAACGAACGGGGCAAGAGGCGTTTCCGACTATCGCCGATCTCACCAAGCTCCGGCTGAAGCGAGCGGCAGAAAATTTACGCGAACAGAGCCCTCTTCTTACCGCCGATTATGGTTTCCGTGTCTTCAAGCTCGACACGAGCAACATCCGAGCATGGGACGCCATCGGCGAAGATCTGCCAAAATCGCTCCTGGACTCGGTTGAGCACATCAAACCCGACCGGAGTGAGCAGGATGTCCTGTTCGAGTTGCTTCTCAAGCTTGGTCTTGAGCTGACGGTCCCGATCGAGTCCAAGACGATCGAAAGCAAGACCGTGCACAGCGTCGGCGCCGGCTCAGTCTTTGTCTGCCTCACCCCCAAGATCGCCCGGGAGGACCTCGAGCCGTTGGCCCACGGAATCGCGTCCTGGCACCAGGAGTTGAACCCCGCGGGCGAGACGCAGGTTGTCTTCCGCGATAGCGCTTTCGCCGACGACGTCTCCAAGTCGAACCTCACCGCCATCCTCCAGCAGCACGGGCTGGAAAACGTCCGGAGTCTGTAGGCATGTCGGTCCCGCAACCGCCACCCGAAGGCGAAATCGTCCTCTACCAGACGGACGACGGTCAAACGCGGATTGAGTGCCGCTTCGAGAAGGAGACGCTCTGGCTCAGTCAGGCGCTCATGGCCGAGTTGTTCCAGACCACCCC
Source organism: Singulisphaera sp. (assembly GCA_027451445.1). GTDB lineage: Bacteria > Planctomycetota > Planctomycetia > Isosphaerales > Isosphaeraceae > DAIDJG01. The sequence continues at coordinate 24,062 of DAIDJG010000300.1, read as the reverse complement.
CCAGAACATAACCCTCCACATCAAGGCGATTTATGAAGAATCAGAGGCCGACGAGGAGGCAACTTGTAAGGAATACTTACAAGTTCGCCAGGAGGGAGGCCGGGAGGTCCGTCGGGCCGTAAAGCACTACAACCTCGATGTGATTCTCGCCGTCGGCTACCGTGTCCGCTCGCCGCGTGGGACCCAGTTTCGCCGTTGGGCGACGGAGCGACTCAAGGAGTACCTCGTCAAGGGGTTCACGATGGACGACGAGCGGTTGAAGAACCCGCCCGTCGAAGGTTCCGGCGTACCCGACTACTTCGATGAGCTACTCGAACGGATTCGGGACATTCGCGCCAGCGAGCGCCGCATGTACCTTCGGGTCCGGGAGATTTTCGCGCTCGCCGCCGATTACGACCCAGCTCAAAAGACGACTGTCGAATTCTTCAAGATCATTCAAAACAAGCTTCATTATGCGGCAACCGGCCAGACGGCCGCCGAGCTGATCGCGCGCCGCGCCGACCACACGCAACCGAACATGGGGCTCAACACCTGGAAGGGCGACGTGGTCCGGAAGCATGATGTGACCGTCGCCAAGAACTACCTCAATGAGGATGAGATTCGGGAGTTGAATCGGATCGTCACGATGTGGCTCGACTTTGCCGAGGATCAGGCGCGCCGGCGGAAGCAGGTGTTCTTGAAGGACTGGGAAACGAAGCTCAACGAGTTTCTGGCTTTCAACGACCGTGCCGTGCTGACCAACGCGGGGTCGATCAGCAAGCAGGACGCCGATGGTCGAGCCGAAGCCGAATACGAGCGATTTGCCATGCGCCGTCGAGCATTACTCGAGGCCGAAGGGGAGCGCACGAATCTCGATTCGCTGGAAGACACCGCGAAACGCCGAGCGCCGAAGAAGAAAAAGCTCCCTCCGAATCAGCCAGGTTCCGCGGAGTAAAACGCCTCCATGAAATTCCACTTCGAATCGAATCTGGATTACCAACTGGCCGCGATCGAGTCGGTGTGCGACCTTTTCCGCGGACAGGAAATCTGCCGAAGCGAGTTCACGGTAACTCGAAGCTTCGGCAAGGGTGTCCTGGCGCTCGCCGGGCTCGAAAACGACCTTGGGATTGGGAACCGCCTCCAACTGCTCGACGACGAGATCCTCCAGAACCTCGAGGCGATCCAGCTCCGGAACGGGCTTCGGCCGTCCGACGCGCTCTCGTCGGGCGACTTCACCGTCGAGATGGAGACCGGGACCGGAAAGACGTACGTCTACATCCGGACGATCTTCGAGCTGAACAAGCGGTTCGGCTTCACGAAGTTTGTCGTCGTGGTCCCTTCGGTCGCCATCAAGGAGGGCGTCTACAAGACGCTCCAGATCACCGAAGAGCACTTCCGAAGTCTCTACAGCAACACCCCCTTCGAGTTCTTCCTGTACGACTCCTCGAAGCTCGGGCAGGTTCGGAACTTCGCGACGAGCCCGCATGTTCAAATCATGGTCGTGACCGTCGGGGCCATCAACAAGCAGGACGTCAACAACCTCTACAAGGAGAGCGAGAAGACCGACGACTACAAGCCCATTGACCTGATCAAGGCCACCCGGCCCGTCATCCTCGTCGACGAGCCGCAGAGCGTCGACGGCGGCCTCCAGGGGCGTGGCAAGGAGGCCCTCGGCGCCATGAGTCCGCTTTGCACGCTGCGCTACTCCGCGACCCACGCCGACAAGCACCACATGGTCTTCCGGCTCGATGCGGTGGACGCCTACGAGCGGAAGCTCGTCAAGCAGATCGAGGTCGCCTCGGCGGCTGTCGAGGGCGACCACAACAAGTCCTACGTCAAGCTCGTCTCCGTGAGCAATCGGGCCAATCGCATCACGGCCAAGGTCGAGCTCGACGTCCAGCAAGCGTCGTCGGTCCAGCGCAAGACCGTGACGGTGCAAGCGGGAGACGACCTGGAGCAGACGACACACCGCGCCCTCTACTCGGGCTATACCATCGAGAACATCGGCTGCCGTGCTGGCGACGAGTTCGTGCAACTGTCGAATCAGGAACAGCCGCTCCGCATCGGCCAGTCCATCGGCGGCGTTGTCGATGACGACCTGAAGCGGCTGATGATCCGGAGGACCATCGAAGAGCACCTCGACAAGGAGCTCCGCCTGGCCCCGCACGGGATCAAGGTGCTCAGTCTGTTCTTCATCGACGCGGTCGAGCGATATCGTCGCTATTCGGACGACGGCACGCCCGAGAAGGGTCCGTATGCCGTGATCTTCGAGGACGAATACGCAAAGGCCGCCAGGAAGCCCAAGTATCAAAGCCTCTTCAAGGAAGTGGATACGAAATCCACCGCCGAGGAGGTCCACGACGGTTACTTCTCGGTCGACCGGAAGAAAGTGGCCGGCAAGACGATCGAGGTTTTCAAGGATACGACCGGTGCGACCAGGGCCGACGATGACACCTACAACCTGATCATGAAGCACAAGGAGAAGTTGCTCAGCTTCGAGAGCAAGTTGAAGTTCATCTTCTCGCACTCCGCTTTGAAGGAAGGGTGGGATAACCCGAACGTCTTTCAGATCTGCGCGCTGCGTGACATGGGGACCGAGCGCGAGCGCCGCCAGACGATCGGCCGCGGCCTCCGCCTCTGCGTCAACCAGCAAGGCGAGCGGCTCCGCGGGTTCGACGTGAACACGCTGACCGTCATCGCCACGGAGAGCTACGAGAAGTTTGCTGAGAATCTGCAGAAGGAGATCGAAGCGGATACAGGAATCCGCTTCGGCATCGTCGAGAAACACCAGTTCGCCGGCATCGCCGTGAAGGACGAGAGCGGCCAGGCGACGCCCCTCGGTGTCGCGCGGTCTGAAGCGATCTGGGATCACCTCAAGAAGAGTGGTTTGGTCGACTCAAAGGGGAAGATTCAGGAATCGCTGAGACAGGCTTTGAAGGACGAGACGCTAACGCTTCCCGAGGAGTTCCGCGTCCATCTCCCCCAGGTGAAAGACGTTCTGAGGAAGCTTGCCGGCAGGCTCGAGATCAAGAACGCCGACGAACGCCAGCACGTCAAAACCCGCCAGGCGGTTCTCCAGAGCGAGGAGTTCAAGGCGCTGTGGGACCGGATCAAGCACAAGACAACCTATCGCGTCTATTTCGACAACGAGGCCTTGATCCAGAAGTGCATCTTCGCGCTGAATGTCAGCCCACCCATCAGCAAAACTCGGCTGCAATGGCGTAAGGCCGACCTGGCGATCGGCAAGGCCGGCGTCGCGGCCCAGGAGACCGCGACTTCCGCCCCGATCGTCATCGAAGAAGCCGACGTGGAGCTGCCCGACCTGCTTACGGATCTTCAGGACAAGACACAGCTCACCCGCCGGAGCATCGTCCGTATTCTCACCGAGTGTGAGCGACTCGACGACTTCAAAAAGAACCCGCAGCAGTTCATCGACCAGGCTGCCGAGGCCATCAACCGAACCAAGCGACTGGTCCTTGTCGACGGAATCAAGTACGAGCGCCTCGGCGACGGGCATTACTACGCTCAAGAGCTGTTCGAGCAAGAGGAGCTGACCGGCTATCTGAAGAACATGCTCGCGGCGACAAAGTCAGTCCACGAGTTTGTCGTCTACGATTCGGAAGGCATTGAGAAGTCGTTCGCCCAACAACTGGAGAAGAACGCGGCCGTGAAGGTCTACGCCAAGCTACCTGGCTGGTTCACGGTTCCCACGCCCTTGGGAAACTACAACCCTGACTGGGCCATCCTGGTCGACCTGAACGGAGACGAGCGACTCTATCTTGTCGTTGAGACGAAGGGCAGCCTTTTTGCGGAGGACCTGCGCGGCCACGAGAGCGCAAAGATTCGATGCGGGGAAGCCCACTTCAAGGCCTTGGAAGTCCGTAGAGATTCCGCCCGCTTCGTCAAGGCGACGAACCTCGACGACGTACTTACGGCGTGAAGGGAAAAGACCAGCGGACAGACATTGCAACTCCGGCGTGTCACCGGCCTGACCCAAAGCTTTGGCGCTCAACGGGTCGAACAAGCATCCCGGGGCGAGCCGACCGCAGGACAGGACAGGCACTTTGCTGGCGCCCTGACGCGAAACCGCGGAAGGGAACCGCCCAGCGAGACAGCATGTCCTGGAATCTCCCCACAGGGCAAACTAAAATGAGTCGATCTGAGGAATTCCTGAACCTGGGGAGAATATTGGCCACGCACTGAATCCAGGATGTTTGAAGAGATTTGGTAGAACAAAGTCTCGTTTTCATGTATCAAATACGAGGGATCAGGCAGCGACGCAGTCATCACAATCCACCCTGATTGCATGCCCGGCCAGAATTCTGAGACGCCGACGTTGGGGAGGAATGATGGCGAGGCGTAGGACCATCCCAGCCGCTATGTCCGATCCCGACTACGGCGACTTCGTGGCCGGGCTTACGGAGTTGCTGGAGCAGTCCCGTCGCCGCGCCGCGCGCGCCGTGAACAGCGTCCTCACCGCAACCTACTGGGAAGTGGGACGGCGGATCGTCGAATTCGAGCAAGGGGGCGAGGCACGAGCGGGTTACGGCGAGGGACTACTCAAACGCCTGGCGGCGGACCTCACGGCGAAGTTTGGGCGAGGGTTCAGCCGGGTCAACCTCCAACAGATGAGGGCGTTCTACCTCGGCTGGCGAATATGTCAGACACCGTCTGGCATTTTCGAGGCTGGCGATCTTCTCGGACCCCGTCGAGAAAGTGGGTACACCGTCCCCACAATCCCCATCAAAGACCGATGCTGCCGTTGTTCCCGACCCGACTGTTCTCCTCGGCGCGTTTCCGCTTTCGTGGTCGCACTACACGCGGCTGATGTCCGTCGACAAGCCGCACGCCCGCGCCTTTTACGAGTCGGAAGCCATCCGAGGCGGCTGGTCGGTCCGACAACTCGACCGCCAGATCGGGACGCAGTTCTTCGAGCGGACCTCGGCGTCGAAACGCCAAGACGCCATGCGCGCCCGAGGACAAAACGCCGAGCCTGGGGACGCCATCTCGGCACAGGACGAGGTCCGCGACCCTTACCTTCTGGAGTTCCTCGACCTGAAGGACGAGTACAGCGAGACCGACCTGGAAGAGGCGATCATCCACCGGTTGGAGTGGTTCCTCCTGGAACTGGGGACTGGGTTCACCTTCATCGCGCGCCAGAAGCGAATCCGCGTCGGGGACGAGTGGTACCGGATCGACCTGCTCCTCTATCACCGAGGGCTGCGCTGCCTGGTCGTCATCGACTTGAAAACGGGCCGGTTCGCGCACGCCGACGCCGGTCAGATGAATCTCTATCTCAACTACGCGCGCGAGCACCTGAGCCTGCCTGACGAGTCGGGCCCGGTCGGGATCATCCTCTGTGCCGACAAGAACGATACCGTCGTCAAGTACGCCACCGGCGGCATCCAGACCCAGGTGTTCGCCTCAAAATACCTGGCTCGTCTGCCGGCCGAAGAAACCTTGCGGCGCGAAATCCTGGCGGCCCAACACGCCCTGGAACACCGCGCTCCCTCAAGGAAAGACCACCCATGAAGAAGACCTGAGGACCGGCCTTGCAACTCCGGCAGTCAGCGCACTGATCCCACGCTTCAGCGCTCGCCAGGTCGCAACGAGGTTCCCTTCGCGAAAGGCAGTTATCGCCCCTGAGTCTGGTCCGAGTCGTCGGGCAGGCCAATCGGCCTTCACGCGCATCTCGCCCTCCTGGTCGAAAACGGTGAAACGGACTTCTCCGGAGGGGTATCGTCGGACACGCGGGGGCGGACACGCGAGAACGGGCTATGCGATCTGCCCCACGAGGAAAAAGACGAAAGGACACCCCGTATCACGGCTCCAAACCCCGGGAATCGGCGCACGTCCGGCGCGACGAAAACGACGAAATCCTTGCCACCCAAATTGGTTGGAAGACCCGGCCGAATCGGCATTTATCCACGACGACGCCGGTAAGAACTAACGAGTTACCCGGAGCATATAGAAGGGGGGACCGCGCGCAAACCGTAGCGCGTCGACAACGCGAAGGCCAGTGGCGATCGCGTCGACCGTCCGCGCAGGAACGGGCGAGTCGACGGGCCTTACGCTCCGTTCCGCCCCCCGACACTGGATACGCTTCGCGCTCCGATGAGCCAGAATGGGAGGTTCAGCCGAGAGCGCTTAACGGTTGGGTTGCACACGAACAGCCACCGACGGTCCCCGCTCACCATCATCCCAAACTTCTGGACGCGCCTTAACGTTACGGGCGTGGGTAAAGCATCCTCCCTCCCCCCACCGTGGGGGAGGGAGTTCTGATGCTTCTGTGTTTTGATTGGTTGTCGCCGGGCGCAATCCAACCGTTCGGCGCTCGAACGCCCCTCGCGGGACGCGGCGGCTTTCGTCTGACGTTCTGGCACGTGGATTTGCCGATGGCCGTTGGCGAAGGAACCGAGCGGTCAGAAAACGCACGTTCTTTCGCGGAGCGAAAGACGACTTTCGATGCCCGAACGCTGGCGAACCACGCCATTCGCTCCCCGAGAGCGGGTGGAACGCCTTGCGCCGTCGCAGACGCCGAACTCAAAACGCGCAACTTCAACTGTCCTTGTGAAGGACGCGAGTTGTTCAGGACCTCGACCGCGAACAGCCAGCCAAGCTTGACTGCTTGGCGCAGCAACGGGTCGCGCCGATGGTCGAGACGGGTGGCCGTGCCCTATCAACCCGGCTCCGAGTTGAAGGGTACTGGCCACCCGACGATCACTCCTCAGACCTGCGCTGGCGACGGGTGATATTGCCTCGAGGGCATCGATTTGACGTCAGTCGACAGTGTTACCACTGGCGGCGTCGCGAGCGTCCTCAAAGGCGTTCCAGAACATGGTGTCACCCAGAGTCTGGAGGATGCCGATGCACGCCACAATGATCAAGGCGAGCATCATGGCGTACTCAACGGCCGTAGGTCCATCCTCGTTCTTCAAGAAGCGCGCAAGGCTTGAAACTGGAATAGCCATGGTTTTGTGGCTCCCATACAAGAGTGTTTGTCAATGCGCCAATTTGTCGCAATGCGCTCGACAGCGTCGTCGAGTGAGGTTTGGCTTGCTCTAATGGTCCAAGGAATCTTGACTTCGCGAATTCGAAAGTTCAAATCAGGGCACAATTCGGCCCTCGTCTCTTTCACGAAAGCCAACCTCGGACCAACTCTAGGTTAATTTGAGATGATTGGCAAGTGGCGCGTGGTTATGTACCAACGCAGAACTGTCAACGATCAAGGTCATCGAGGGGAAACCGATGGTATTTGGGCAACTCGCTTGACCGGGGTGCCAAATCAATCGAGAGCTCTTAACCGTTGGGTTGCACACGACCAGCCACCGACGGTCCCCGCTCACCATCATCCCAAACTTCTGGACGCGCCTTAACGTTACGGGCGTGGGTAAAGCTTCCTCCCTCCCCCCATCGTGGGGGAGGGCTGGGGTGGGGGGGCCATCGCACGGCCATGGGTTGTCCGGAACCCCCCACCCCAACCCTCCCCCACAAGGGGGGAGGGAGTTCTGATGCTTCTGTGTTTTGATTGGTTGCCACCGTGCGCAATCCAACCGTTCGGCGCTCGAGATGCCGCCCCCTACCCCGTCGGCTCGGTGACGAGGCCGCCGGCAGTTCCGAAGCCTGTCCGCCCGTTGGGAACTTCTTCCTTCGCCGATCCCGGCCGACGCCCCACCAGTACTCAACCACGTCCATGGAACACCCATGAAATAAGAGCCGTGCCAAACGCGATGAGTGAGCCGTCGTCGGACCGCCAACCTCCATCGCCAGTCGGTAGCATGGCACGGCCGAAAGCGCACCGGATCGCTCGAAGCGCTACAGCTCTCACCGTCAAAGGCGGTAGTTTAAGCAATTCATTCAACCCAGTCCCGATCGTAGTCCGAACCATTTCATCCATAAAACTGTGGCTGAAAACGTATTGCCCCCTTGATTTTTTTTTGACACTTCTTGAAACTTGAACGAGCTTTGAAGATCCGGTGATTCCGCAGGGCGAAAGCTTACGGACGTTCAAGTCCTTTCCTCAATTCGCAAGCGTTCGGCCCCTGCGTTCATGAGGTGCGTCGCTGCGCTAAGGTTCCGCATTCACCGTCCAGTCCTTCGTCGGGAATCAGTAAAAGTTAAAGCAAGGGTTCCTCTCCGGCCGCTCGTCTCGCGGTGGTTTTCCGCGCTCGTTCGCTCCGAGCGATCGTAGCTCATCGATGTCTTCGCACTCATCGCTTACGCGTTCTGCGTCACGTCCTTTGAGGAGTCGTCTTATGAATTCTCGTCGCGCGTTCACTCTGATCGAGCTTCTCGTCGTCATCGCGATCATCGCAGTCCTGATCGCCCTGTTGCTGCCCGCCGTGCAGGCCGCACGCGAGGCGGCCCGCCGGGCTCAGTGCGTCAACAACTTGAAGCAGGTCGGCCTCGCCCTGCATAACTACGAGAGTGCCAACGGCGGCTTTCCGCCGCCCATGATCCGTTCAGGCCGTTGTAACGTAGCCGGGACCCCGGGGGCGCCGAGCCCGTACAACGTGACGAACACCACGGGCTTTGCGATGATTCTGGGACAGATGGAACAGCAGGCGCTCTACAACGCCGCCAATTTCACCCAACCCTTCAGCGTGTCGAGCCCATACGGCGACACGGTGGTAGGGAGCGACTATGTGAATTCGACCGTGACGTCCACCATCTTGAGCGCCTACCTCTGCCCCTCCGACGATCCGCCTCAAGTGATCACCTCGAGCCCAGGTGTAACATCGCAGTTTTACGAGCGGAACGGCGTGGCTCGCAGCAATCACTTGTTCAATACGGGTCAATACACAGATTATAACTGCGGATATACATATGTTGGTGTGAACACATTCTACAAACCACCATTTTTTACGGATAACTCGGTCCGGATCGCAGAAGTCCGGGACGGCCTGAGCAATACGATGCTGGTCGGCGAGTCGGTGCAGATCAAGCAATCGCCCTCATACGGACCTTACTGGGCGGCGGGGACGCACACGGCGGTCCACGGCCGTATTCTATCCCCGCTCAGCTCCGTTCTGGTCCTCCAGGAATACTCGCAGCCCAACGCCTCTCCTCCCGGTGGGACCGGCAAGCAACTGCCTTACGCCTGGAACTTCAGCAGCAAGCATCCTGGCGGGCTGAACATGTTGTTCGGCGATGGGAGCGTGAGGTTCATCAAGAATTCGATCAACCCACAAACCTGGTTTGCGCTGAGCACGATCCAGGGATCCGAGATCGTCAGCACCGACGCCTTTTGACGCGGTCTCCCGAGGACGGCGCTGCTATGTCCATTGCGCCGGAGGATGCGTGGGGAGGGTTAGCCGGCCCGCGCTCCTCCGATCGTTTCAGGTTGCAATGTTCGCGTGCCTGGACGGTCGGGAGGCGCTCACGTTTTCGAACTGGACCTTGGCGATTCGCCAACGGATCGGCCCCGAAGTTCCACTGGAATTGAATCAACGAGACTATGAGACACATCATCCCGTTCGTGTTGACCTCAATCGCGTTCGCGCTTCCCGGATGTGGCGACGGCGGACCCGCGCTTGTGAAGGTGACCGGCACGGTCACGCTGAACGGCAAACCCTACGAAGGGGCGCTGGTCGAATTCATGCCTGATCGTTCGAATCGCGACTCAACGCTGGGCAGTGACACCACCGGTCCGTCGGGCAATTACATGGTCCGATCGAGTGCTGGCCGCATGGGTCTCGCTCCCGGAAAATACTCGGTCAAGATCTCGAAGGGTCGTGCCGCGTCAGCCTCGGACAGCGCATCGGACGAACCCACTCCCAAGAACGATCCCGGTCAACAATTAGCCGAAGCGACGGCCCTTTCCGGGGGCAAGAAAAAAACGGCCGACGAAGGCGACGGGCCGACAGGGACCTTTCCGGCGGAGATTCCGGCCGGCGGCATCAATGGCCTGGACTTCGACGTGAAGTCGAAGTGAGCGCAGGTCGGCTCAAGTTCCGCCAATGGGGCACACCGCGCGCCACGGAGCGGGCGAGAGGTCGGACCGTGTTTGCGATTTCCGTGTGCGCGGAAACCATTTAAAATAAGCGGTGATGCTTGACCGGAACGCCAGATTGAGGCAAGATGGGGTTGTTGCGACGTCAGGGTGAGGCGAGGTTTCGCTGAGTGTGTCCGCGACGGGTCGTGATCGAAGCGGGGAACTCTTCAGGTACAATTGAATTTTTGAAGAGATTTCGGTATGGGGTTTCAGAAGAGGTTGGTCGTTACCGCGCTCGGGTCCACTGTCGCTCTCCTCGGAATCTGGCTCCGGCTTTCCGCCAGGGGATTGGCTTGGCCGGCTGCATACTCGTATTCGGGGCCGCGCGAGGCGACCGAATGGGCGATCAGGGAACACGCGTACGGTGAGATTGGTATCGCTTCCCTTGCCTTTGGGCTGGCCGTGCTCTTGATCGTTCTCGTGCACTGGCTGTGGGATGCGGCCCGCGTTGCGGACGGACACGCTCCCAAATCGCTATAGACCATCGGCACGGAAAGACCTTCGGGCTAACTCCCTGTCGGCATCTCAAAGGACGACGCCCCTCGGGCGCCTCCGGCCGACAATTCTTCAACTCAGTGAACAACCATCAACCGCTTGATCGCCGCGCTGCTCGGCGTGAACGCGTAATAAAGCTGACTCGTCGTTCGCTTCGCTTCCGCCGAGACCACCCTCCGAGTGATTCGGTGCCAGCGATCTCAGTCTTTTCCGAGCTGCCCCCGTCCCGATGGCAACCGGCGAGCTTCGTCGAATGCGCGCACCCATTCAAATAAACGTATTCATAAATTATTATGTAATAAGTTAACAATATAACATATTATTAGCCCTTCGGATACCGCCCCATTGCACGCACCGCGGGCAAACCGTCCGATAATGGAATTTCAGTCAGGGGGGAATCGGAGTGTCGGTAACGGCTGGTGCCGGTTGGCCGACATCATCGTGGTCGTTCTGGCCGAAACCTGAGCACAAGGGGCAATCACTTGCGCCCGCCGGCGGTGGGCGCGGTCGAAACCATCACCAAAATATCCCCCCGAAGCGGCCAGGGCTTGCGCCGAACGGACCATTACATGTAAACTATACTACCAATATATTCACTTAACTCTCATTAGGGCCTACGCCACTCGGTTGAAACCAATGTTGAACGAACGGAAACCAAGGGAACGAAGATCTGGATTCGTTGCAATTATCAAGCTCAATTCACACGGATTATATGTGTACAGCACCTTTGTTCGAGATAGAGCATCGTTATTTTTCGATATTGTATATGTAAATAGAATATCCTGCCGTTGCAATCGGCTTGTGAGCCAGGAAGTGTGCGAATTCGTTTGGTCCAACGTGATGAAGCCCGCCTCTGCCGTCTGGACATGCCGATTCATGGCCCCGGAGAAAATTGACGCTGACGGCGTAGTAGCCGGAACGCGGGGCGTCCGATTCGGAGTTGCGTGCCGGGACTTCCAAACCGCCAAACCTGAGGCTGGAAGGTGGCAGTTCGAAGCGTATCCCCATGATTGCGGGGTCGATCAGGTTGAAGTAGGCCAGCCTGAGCGGCCGGGCCTCCGGATGCGCCTCGAGCCAATCCTTGAGGTGGATCAAGTCTTGTCCCCAGTCGATGTTGCTGTCGACAAGGTGGTCGTGGCCACGAAGGGGGCCGCCAGCCGCTTCGTTGAAATAAGAAAGGCTATGCGGATACACATAGATACTACTGAGAACCGACGCTGCGCATAATGTCCACGCGAACCGCCGCGCAAAGGCACGGTGGTCACTTGCTGGCGACGATGCGGTGATCATCAAGAAAGGTAGCAAGGGGAGCGCGTATCTCGAGTGCTGCGTGTAGCCCGACTGCGAGCTTACGACCACCAGAATGGTCACGGCAGCGGCCAAAGGCATCAGCCGATCGGCTCTCTGAAGGCCGTGCCGACTCCGGGCCAGCGTTCGAGCCGCCCCCCAAAGAAACAGGGCGATTGTCCCCAAGGGGAGCTTCACGGCCAACGCGTACACGTAGTAATACCACCAGCCCGGACGGCGCCACTTGCCAGCGAGATACGATGGCCACCGTCCCTCCATGTCGACACGTTGTACGTCGATGCCCCGAACGTAGTCCTCCGGGAGTGGGAGAGGAACGGACCCCATCCACGTACCGCGGAACCTGTTACCGGTGTGTGCGAATGGGCCAAACTCTCGTGACGGGATTCCTGCGAGCGCCCGGCTGACGAAAGGGTAATCGCCAAGCCGTTGAAACGAGCCCTGGCCAAGGTAGCCCATGTTGATCAGGTCGAGACTGACGGCAACCATAAGGAACAGGTGGCCGATTTGCGCCCACACGCTCCTACGGCCATCCGGCGCCCGTCGAACGACGAAGAGGCTCGCGAGCCAGAAGGCAGGCCAGAGAACATAGAGGACGAGTAGGGTAAACTTTGTCAGGGCGGCGACTCCCAGCAGCGCGCCCGCGGTGAGGGCCCGACCAAGGGAGGGCTCCAGGAGATATCGTCGGAATGAGTACGTGGCGGCTAGACCCGCCACCGAAGCGGGAACGTCTGCGGTAATCAATGCGGCGTGACCCAAGACGTAGGGCTCAACGCACCACAGCACCAACCCGAGACGTCCGGCGGCCTCGCCGTGCAACTCGGATGCCCAGCGATAGATCAGCCATCCCCCCAATGCCGACCAGACAACGCCGGGCAATCTGGCGATACAGATGAGGCGAAACAGGCGTGACCGGTTGCTTGAAACAAAGGAAGCGCCGACGGCGACCTCCGACCGCGTCGTTGGATCGTCTCTTAGATCGCTGAGATCCAACCGAGGGGCGGCCGCGAGCGCTGGCACGCTTGCCAGCATCCGAGGTAGAGGCGGATTGACGCGGTACACAGAAAAACGCCCGGTCCGCCAATTGCTCAAACCGGCGGCCAAATGCATCGTCTCATTTACAGTAATGAATGTTTTGTTGATATTTAACAGCAACAAAACGCTATGGATACACAGGAGAGCGACAACCCACAGTCGGGAACGGGTCATGGTGGTATTCCTGTCCCAGGGCCCTTCAGGGCCCTGGCCGGACCGAAGGCGGGGACGCCTCTGACGGGAACGATGCGCCAGGACCGGCCGAATCATGCTCCGCTCGCGGTGGTGGAACGGAGGGGGTTAGGCCGAAGACTTGCACGTCTCGGCGGTAAGGTTTCCCGGACACCACGAGGTCCACGACGATTGTCCCCGTAAAGAATCCGGGGTCAGCGCCGGTGCGTGGACCAGGCCGGCAGGCAACGGATATGATGACCCCCAAGCCATTCGGTGATGGCTGTGATGTCGCGGAAAGGCGGTCGGGCTGATCCGGATGCAGCCCCTGGACGGTGAACGGTTCGTGATACGGCGAGTAGAGACGCACGTCACCAGCAAGGCCGCCTTCGTCTCCGACGGCGGAGAGCAGGAGACGCTCGCGGTCAGCCTCGATCCGCCGCAGAATGTAGGCTTCAAGGCGGGTCGAGTAGGTCGCACCTTCGGGGCGCGACAGATGGATCGTTAGTGGGATCTGAACGAGACCTTCAGGGGCGGAATCAGAGAGGATCACCTCGAAGTCGAAAGTCCCTGGGCCACTCTCGCGATGGGTAACTTGCGCCAGACTATGGTCGTAATCCAGTCGGGCCACTAAGGAACGATCCTCGAGAGGGACGTGGATCTTGAAATCTCCACGCGCGTTCTCCCCCCGGCGCACCCGCCCCAAGTGGACGACAGGCGGGCATGTCTCGAGCAAGATGCCCCGAATCACCAAGCGCCTGGAGCGCCCATCGGCCAACTCGATCTTGACGGCCTTCTCGATCGGCCCGCTCGCCCCGTCGGTCCGCATGGTTACAGGAAGGTCTAGGCCACCGGGCGGAATGCCGCCGGAGGGCGCGGCGACGGTCGTGCACGAGCACGCCGCCTGAAGCGATGTTATGCCAATCGGATGATCCGAGTTATTGTTCAGCCTGAAAACATGACTGATTTCTTTACCCGACAGGGCGACTCCGAAATCATGGACCGTTGTCTCGAGGTCCGCGACGGGCTTGTCGGGCCGAGACCAGGCGAGGGAGAGAGCCACGCCGGCCGCAACCACGCCAAGCGCAGCGATCGTTCGTTGCCACAGAGTGCGGCGCGTTGGATTGCGGGATTCGGCTTGCAGGTCCGTCACACCTCTCGCTCCCGCCGGCGGCGGAACTGTCGTGCAAGCACGGCCAGTGCCACGAGGCCAAGGATGGCTACGTTTGCATAAATAACCATAAACCGACGCGACGCCGGCGATTTTACCGACGCTGGCGCAGCATCGAACGTTCGGGCGTAGATTTGAGCAACTTCGTCACGCCGCTTGACGAGAAAAGGATCCTTGATCGGGGTTTCCTTGAGCAGGCTCAGCCTCGAATCCGCCGCCTTCAAATCGCCCGAGCCGATGAGATTCACCGTGCTCTCGAGCAACGCCACCTGGTAATTGATGTGACCACGGTACTCGGCGGGAAACCACGCTTGTTCGCGATCGAGCACCAAATCGAACATGGTGTTGGCGAGGTCTCGCGTGCGTCCTGCGGCAAGACCCGTCGAAACATCGGTCAAATGATTAATAACGGTGTGTCCGGGTGCCACTCGCGACAGGAGGCCTTTCACGTAATCGACGTAGTCGGGCTGATTGGTTCCCTCCCACTCCTTGATCTGGAGTAAGAGCACGGCTGCGGGTTGGGAATAGACCGGATGCTTTGGGAACTCGTCCAACAGTTTATTCAGGAATCCGCGCGCCCGCTTGAAATCATCGGTGGCGGCCTCGCGATCGCCTCGCCCCGCGGCGAGGGAACCCAGGGCCTGATCAATCTCGCCTCGCAGATAGAGGCCGGCCGCCGGCCCGTAATTGAGTGCGAGCAGACGTGACTGGTCAGGCGAGGACAGGGAAGGCCAGCCCTCGAGATAGCGGTCGAGCTCTTCCGCCGCCTGCCGCAGAGATGCGATCCGCACGTCCTCGGCTCGGGCTGTCTGCCCTTGCGTTGACGTTTGCTCTGATTGGGCCTTCCCCGCGGCGATCGTCCATTGTGCGATTTTGAAATCGATCATCCGCATCTCAGCCACGAACGCTGGCCGACTGGGGCCAAGGTCGCTACTGGCAAACAGTTCGCGCACCTCCCGGCCAAGTGTGAGCAGTTCGGTAGGCCTGGTGTTGATGCGGTCCTTTACAAACAGGATAGCGATCCCAGCCTGGAGACGTAGCTGGGACGGTGCGTCCACGGCGCGGAAGACTGTCTCGCGTGCCTTCAAGCTCGCCGCCCTATCGCCGATGCGATCATACAGGTCGCCAAGAACCACCAAACCATGATAGAATGCGGGATCTTTCGGTCCCGCTTTGGCCAAATCGATTTCGAAACGACTCGCCCACGACTTGAGAACCTCGACATCACGGGCCTGCTGCCCGTTCTTTAGATAATCTTTGTACGTGTCTGCGAGTTCGGCGCAAGCATGTTGCGCCGAGAGCCAGGCGGCGAGCCCCGTTGCAATCATCGACACGAGAATACGGGCTGCTCGCTTGCTGTCGGTGCTCATTGCGGTGTCACTTGCTGAGAATTCAAGGGAGTCGTTGGTATTCCTGGGAACGCATCGCGCGGCGGCTTCGGCCCGCCCCGAAGCACCTTCAGGGCAGGCCCCAAACTGAAAGCCGGACAAACTCAGATCGGGTTGCAGCAAGGAGGCCCTGTGCACGGTGGGCACGAATTAGTCGTCGTTGCTCCGAGAGCACCCTCGGGCACCGTGTACGTCGTGGTCGCGGTATACGTGTTTGGGCAGGCTGCCGTCACAAGCGTGTACGAGAACGGCCACCAGCAGTAGGTATTGGGGAATCCCACTTTCTGGGTGAGCGTGTAGGGGACTTGGATGGTCACGGTGTCGTTGTAGACGTAGTAAGGAACCGAGATTGATTGGCAATCAATGCAATTGATCGTCCCGGTGAGCGTGACTGTATCCTGCGCCGAACCCCCGCTCACGGTACCGATGCCATAAGGAAGGTTGATGGACCAGGCCGTGCTGTAAGTCGTTTTGCCGGGGCCGACCGTGACGTTGCCCTTGCCCTTCTGCCCGCAGGAGTCGCAACTGCCAGGATAGACGCCAGCGACCGAGCCGCGAACTTGGCTTAAGACTGTGGCATTCCCGCAACTGCCGATGCAGTTCCGTAAGCCGATCGAGCAGCCCAACCCGGTGGGATCGGGAGGCACGGGACAGTCCGCTGGACACGCATCAGCAAGCACGACGGCGGACGTTGAGCTCGCGACGACAACGACGGCAAAGAGCGTCTTCGCCCATTTCCATTTCATCGATGGATTCCTCACGTTTGTCAATTTGCTTCTTAATACGAATCGAACACCGACGCGGCATGATTGTGACTAACCGTTCCTAAACCGTCAAGCAGGCGCGAGCTCTTCATGGCGATTTTATTGTCGGATTTACCCAGATCGAATTCAAACGGGTTTTCCATATCTTTTTTAATAACGTCTGTAATGCTACACGTTTCGTGCGTGGCGTTTTTCGTCGAAACGCTTGGGAAAGAGCTTCGGAAAACCCCTCAAGACGTGTATTGTAACGCGAGTTTTGCACTGCGGAATTGCGGTTCGACGGGAGTGGAACACACGCTCCAAATGAGCGCCGACGCCAAGGCTCGGGGCCAAAACGGCGTCGGAATCCTCCGGATCACCCAACCTCCGATCCCAGTTGAAGCGACAAACGCTCTTCGGCCGCAAGGTGCGACCCAAGCCCGTGCATTCACCTGGAAAGGAATTCCCGGATCGCCGCGGCGATCGGCTCGACGTGCGTCTCGAGCGCGAAGTGCCCGGTCGGGAAAAATCGGACGTCCGCGCCCGGAATGTCGCGCCGGAACGCCTCGGCACCGGCAGGAAGAAAGAAGGGGTCGTTCTCGCCCCACACTGCCAGGAACGGCGGCTGGTGCGTGCGGAAGTACTCCTGGAACGCCGGATAGAGCGCCACGTTGCTCGCGTAGTCGCGGAACAGGTCGAGCTGAATCTCGTCCGCTTCAGGCCGTGCCAGGTAGAAGTCATCGAGCGAGGAGCCGTCCGGAGAGACGGCGGCGACGTCGGACACGCCGTGCGTGTACTGCCAACGCGTGGCTTCCGGAGTCAGGAAGGCCCGTAGCGCTTCGCGATTGGCCGGCGACGGATCCTGCCAGTACGCGCGGATCGGATTCCAGGCGTCGCTCAGCCCTTCTTCATAGGCGTTGCCGTTCTGGGAGATGAGCGCGGAGATCCGCTCCGGATGCCACAACGCGAGGCGAAAGCCCGTCGGCGCACCATAGTCAAAGACGTAAACCGCGAATCGATCGAACCCAACGCGCTCGGTCAAGCGCTCCACAACCCGGGCAAGATTGTCGAACGTGTAGGCGAACTTGTCCCGCCCCGCCAGCGTCGTACGACCGAACCCTGGGAGGTCGGGTGCAACAACATGGAGGGAGTCTGCCAGTCGTGGAATGAGCTCACGGAACATGTGGCTCGCGCTGGGAAAGCCGTGAAGCAACAGCAGCTTGGGTGCATCGGGAGCGCCGGCCTCGCGATAAAAGACATCGAGCCCTTCCACGACGACCGTGCGGTAGTTCACGCGAGTCATTCGGTCAGTCCTCGTAAGTAGTAACCGTTCTGTTGCCAGGGATTCGGTTTGCAGATTCCGGTCGGATCGCGCAGTTTATGCATCGACTGAAGCCCGATAGCGGATAACGCTTGCGTTGCATACGACCGGTCGCCCCGGTGCGCTCACCCGTTTCCTTTCAAAGCGAGGATTATATAACTCCCCCCCTTGGGAAGGGGGGGTTGGGGCGGTGGTGAGTAACCGCGGCAATCGACCCAGCCTCTGCAAACGCGTGGACGATTACGACCGTTTGCAGGAAGCACCGGGTTTGCAACGGTCGAATGCCACTGGCCGTGAGCAGTGGTCAAGGCCCACCCTCCTACCCCCCCCTTCCCAAAGGGGGGGAGTTATATATCGTTCCCGTCAAAACGAAAAAAACGGCTGGGATCGGACTTTCGCTTGGAAGCGATCCTGACTTCAATCCGGCTGCCCCATGAGCGAGAGGAGCGAGTCGAAGTCCACGGGCTTGACCAGATGGTGGTCGAACCCCGCCGCTTGCGACCGACGACGGTCTTCATCCTGGCCGTAGCCCGAGATCGCGATGATGATGGTGTCCTTGTAAGCCTCATCCTCCCGCAACGCCGATGCGACCTGGTAACCATCCATCCCCGGAAGGCCGAGGTCCAGCAGCACGAAGTCCGGGCGGAACGTGCGGGCGGCCTCGAGGGCCGCAGGTCCGTTATGAACGGCGAGGACCTCATTCCCGAGCGTCTTGAGGAGCCGGGCCATCCCGACGGCGGTGTCGACATTGTCGTCGACCACGAGAATACGAGAGCCTTTTCGGACCTTGAATTGGCCCCGTTGGGCCTCGGGCCTGGCCGCTCCGCGCTTCTGTGCCAGGGGGAGCCGTACCACGAACTCGCTCCCCCGGCCGGGGCCGTCGCTACGGGGCTCGACGCTTCCACCGTGCATCTCGGCCAGCTTCTGCACGACGGTCAGCCCGATGCCGAGGCCGCCCTCCGAACGGGCCAAGGAGCGGTCCCCCTGGGTGAAGAGCCCGAACATCTGGGGCAGCTTCTCGGGCGGGATGCCCATCCCGTTGTCCCGCACGCTGATGGCGACCCACTGACCTTCCCGCCGGGCCGTGAGCTGGATGGCGCCACCGTTGTCGGTGTACTTCGCGGCGTTGGTGAGCAGGTTCAGCACGATCTGTCCGACCCGCGTCGCATCGGCGTAGAGCGGCAGGTCGTCCTGCTCAACCGAGACGGTCAAGGTATGCCGCCGCTCGTCGATGAGAGGCCGGGCCGACTCAATCGCCTGGTCGATCACCGCGCCTGCGTCGATGAACTCCTTGCGGAGACGAATCTTCCCGCTGGTGATGCGGGAGACATCGAGGAGGTCGTCGATGAGCCTCGCGAGATGCCGCACCTGCCGCTCGACGACGTCGCTCGCCCAATTGCGATTCTCCGCATCGGGGGAAAGCTTCAGGACCGTCACGGCGTTATTGACCGCCGCGAGCGGGTTCCTCAGCTCGTGGGCGAGCATCGCCAGAAACTCGTCCTTGCGCCGGTCGGCCTCGCGGAGGGCACGGGCCTGCTCCTCGCGCTCGGCGAGGGCCGCCCGCATCGCGTACTGCCGGCGGCGGTCGCGGAGAGCGGTCCGGACGAGGCTCGCCAGGGCGTGAATCTCGATGGGCCGGCGGACGAGCGTCATGTACCCGACCGACTCGAGCTGGCGGACGGCGGCCTGGATCTGCTTGGGAGGCGTCAGGATGATGAGCGGAAAGTCCGACCACGGGGGCTGCTCGCTGAGGAGGCGACGCAGCCGACCCTCCGTGTCGCCGAGGATGGCCTCATCGGGGAGGATCGCCACGGCCGCCCCCCTCCGGATTTCCGAGCAGACCTCGG
The DNA here is from genome assembly GCA_027451445.1 of Singulisphaera sp. Taxonomy (GTDB): domain Bacteria; phylum Planctomycetota; class Planctomycetia; order Isosphaerales; family Isosphaeraceae; genus DAIDJG01. The sequence continues at coordinate 4,613 of DAIDJG010000300.1, read as the reverse complement.
CGATGTCCTCGCAGAGCGCCGGGGTGAGCCCGGCCGAAGCGAAGAGCTTGCCCGCCGCGGCTGCATCCTTCCTCGTCGCGGCGAGCAGGAGAATCCGCTCTTCGAGTTCCAAAGCCGAGTCCTCAACCATCGGCGGGCCTCATGAGCGACTCATCCGCGCCGCGGAAGGACGGCGTTCCCGTGAGCACGCCTTGGAAGTCCTTGAGCGGCTCCCCGAGCGAGACGCCGCCGCTATCGAGCCGCAGCTCGCGGATGGTCCGCTCATGTTTGCCGCTCCTCTTCTTGACGACCGAGATGGCCTGCCGGACCCGGCCCATCGCCTCGAAGAAGCGGAATAGGACGACCGTGTCGGCCAGGTACGTGGTATCGATAGGGGTCTGCATGTTGCCAAGCAGCCCGTGCTGCGCAACGATGAGGAACGTCACGACACCCGCGTGCCCGAGGTAGGTCAGGAGTTCGTGGAGCTGGGCCACGAGGAACCGCTCCTCCGGCATGGCGTGGAGATAGCCGTTGAGGCTGTCGATCACGACGACTTTCGCCCCCGGTGTGCCATCGCTCCCTTCGACGGCCGTTCGGACCCGGTGCGCGAACTCGCCCGGCGACAGTTCGGCCGCGTCGACCGTCTGGATCGTGATGCGGCCCGCCTGGACGTCACCTGCGATATCCATGCCGAGTCCCGCGGTCCGCTCCAGGATGGTTTCCAGCCGCTCGTCGAAGGCGAAGACGACCGCCCGCTCGCCGCGCGCTGCGGCGGCCCTGGCGTACTGGAGGGCCGTCGTCGATTTGCCCGTTCCAGCCGGGCCCAGGAGCACCGCACTGGTACCGAACTGGAGGCCCCCGCCCATCAGGGCGTCCAACTCGTCGTTGCCAGACTTCAGGAGGCCTCGCTCCTGGCCGAGATTGTGCTCGGCGGCGATGAGTCTCGGGAAGACGTCGAGCCTCCCCCGCCGGATCACAAAGTCGTGGTAGCCACCCCGGTACGACTGTCCGCGCAGCTTGGTGACGCGGAGGCGTCGCCGCTCGGCTCCGTATTCGGGCGAGAGCTGTTCCAGGCTCACCACACCATGGGCGATGCTCTGGAGTTGGAGATCTTCCGTCTCGGACGTCAGGTCGTCCAGGAGGAACACCGTGCACTCGCGGCCGATGAAGAACTGCTTCAGGGCGAGGATCTGGCGGCGATAGCGCAGCGGGCTCTGGGCGAGCAGTCGCATCTCGGAAAGGCTGTCGATGACGACTCGCTTGGGTTTCGTGCGCTCAACCTCGGCGAGGACGGCCTTCGTGGTCTCGCCCAGCTCAACCTCGGAAGGCTGGAACATGGCGAGCTGATTGTCGGGCTCCAGCTCCGACTCAGGGGCGACCAACTCCAGGAGCTTAATGCCGTCCAGCGACCAGCCGTGCGACTTCGCCACGTCGTCGAGTTCGATCTTGGTTTCGGAGAGCGTCACGTAGAGGCCGGATTCCCCGAGCCGGCGGCCCTCGAACAGGTAGTGAAGGGCCAGCGTGGTCTTCCCCGAGCCGGGGTTACCCTCGATCAGATAGACACGGTCGGGGGTGACGCCGCCACCGAGGATGTCATCCAGCCCCGGAATTCCCGTGGCGACGAGACGAGTCGCGCCGGCAAGTTCGTCGCTCATGTTCGCTCTCGGTCTTTACGCGGTCGTCAAAACTGACGTATGGACGCATTACTATAATCGGGCCGGCTTTAGGTCTCAAGTAATCGCGAGGGCATGCGGAATATCGGCCACGCACGCAATAGAGAGCTTTTCGAAAGACTCGGAGAATCTGATCGCGTTTTGATGTGTTGAATTCGTGAGCAGGGAGTAGCGAGAAAGGCGTGGGCGTCCGGACGACCACCTGGTGTTGTTGCGGCGGTCACGTTACATCATCCGTTCCTGGATCGTGAGAGCTGGCTGGTTCTCCTGTCGCACTCGCGGCCCGGACCACTGTGGCGAGCCCGATCCGGAACCTCAACGAGGCGATTTGCAAGGGATGAAAACGATCCAAGCTTCGATCCTGGCCGGCCTTTTTTTTGTGGTGATTCTCCAGACGTTTCCGCCGGTCTTACGCGGGGCGGAAGTGGTACGACGGCCCAATATCTTGCTCATCGTTCCCGACCAGATGCGCGGGCAGGCCATGGGCTGCATGGGCGATCGGACTGTTCGGACGCCGCACCTCGACCGGCTGGCGGCCGATGGGGTGCTGTTCCGCAACACCTTCGCGAACACGCCCGTGTGTTGCCCCGCGCGCGCGATCATGTTGACGGGCAAGTACCCTCATAAAAATGGCATGATCGCCAACGATCTTCACCTGCGAGAGTCGGAAGTGACGCTTGCGGAGTTGCTCGCAGCGCAGGGATATCGCACAGGCTTCATCGGCAAGTGGCATCTTGACGGCGGGCCTCGCCTTCCCGGCTTCGTACCGCCGGGGCCTCGACGGCAGGGGTTCGACTTCTGGGCGGCTCACGAGTGCGCCCATACGCACTTCCAGCCGGTCTACTTCCGGGACACGGACGTTCCCATCACGCGCCACACGTTCGAGCCGGAAGTCTGGACTGACCTTGCGTTGGAGTTTCTGCGTCAAATGCCTCGCGAACCGTTCTTCCTCGAAGTCGCGATGGGCCCTCCGCACGATCCCTACGGCGCCCCCGAGCGTTTCGTGAAGCAGTACGATCCTGCGACGGTCGATGTGCGTCCCAATTGGGTCGAAGATGTCAAAGGCGCCGGTCGCGAGGAGATCGCCGCTTACGACGCCGCGATCGCGGCCGTGGACGAACAGGTCGGCCGCTTACTGGACGGCCTGAAGGATCTGGGGCTCGACCAGGACACGATCGTCGTCTTCACGTCTGACCACGGCGACATGCTTGGATCGCACGGTCAGAGGCTGAAGCGCAAGCCCTGGGAGGAGTCGATCCGGGTGCCGGGAATCCTCCGCTATCCGGCCGTTGCGCAGCCTGGACGTCAGGTTGATGCGCTACTGTCCCATGTCGACCTGGCACCAACGTTGCTCTCGCTCTGCGGTCTCCCTGTGCCCGCCGAGATGCAAGGGACCGACCTGTCCGACGTTGTGCGAGGCACTTCGGGCCGTGGGCCGGACTCCGTCTTCTTTCAGATTTTCGTCCCATTCGCCGGTGACGGCACGCCCAATCCCTGGCGCGGGGTGCGAACCGACAACGCCATGTACGCGCGAACGGAGGCGGGACCGTGGTTGTTGTACGACCTCAACCGAGACCCCTACGAGCTCAAGAATCTTGCGCAAGACCCTGCCTCGGCGCCGCTTCGAAACGAAATGGAGGCGAAGCTCGCGGCCTGGATGAAACGCACGGGCGATTCCTGGCAGTTCAACTCGATGGAGCCCGTCGAAGACAAGGGGCGGCTGTATCGGTTTGAGCGGTTCACGACGATTCAGGAGTATCTGAAGTGGGCGGCCGCCCATCCGGACCTTGCACCGAAAGATTAGAACGAGAAGCGATGTCATCCGTAGGTGAAGTCACTATTAGTTCACAAAATAATAGAATATTTTACTAAATCCATGCATCGGTTTGTCGGGCTCGCCCTTAGCTGGCATCGGAGCGAATTACGTCGGAAAAATGCCGCCGGCTAAAACACGGCGCTCGGCTCTCGGTAAGTTCTCGAACCTGCGATTGCTACAGCCCGAGCGCAGTTCTGAGGCAATCATCGATCCGCTTCATCGCCTGGACGGAAAGCGAGCCGATGACTCTCAATACGAGTGACCGGTCGAGGGTCACAAGGGTGTCGCATTGGACAGCGGAATTGAACTTCAAGCCAGAGCCGGGCTCCAGCGCGATATCAACGAACAGTTCCGCCGCCCTTCCACCGTAGGTTGAAGTAATGACGGCGAGAATTGTATCAGCTCTTGATTGGTTCAGAGTGTCCGCTTGCACGACGAGCGCCGGTCGCATTTTGCTTCCGGTCCGGTCGCTGTAAGGGAAATCGACGATCACCACATCGCCGCGTTTCATCGGCGCGGATCAAGATCGTTGTAGACATCCATCGCGGGATCGTCCCAACCTGCCCGTTCTCCGATATGTCGCAAGAACGCCCGTTGCTCTTCGATCTTCAAGGGGCCGGCAACGAGATCTTTCATCCGCTGATAGACCTCAGCCTTTAAAACCACGTACTCGGTCTGCGTCGTGGGATCGACGAGAACCGTGGGCTGGTCCCCACTTTGCGAAATCGCCTGGCATTGCTCTGGAGTCAAGGTCGTCATGAGAATGCTCCTTACCATAACGCATATTCTAACCCAGACGAATGGGGACGCGAAGACCGTGGGTAACAACCCGCATGCGCTTCAGGAACTCCTTGGACAGCGCCCCCGCGAATTAGCGGTGACGGAATCCGGCCGGATCGCCCTGGGAGAGCAATCCTCCAGGGCGACCCGGCCCAATTTCGTGGACACCAATTTCGTGCTTCCGACTCATCGAGTTCCGCACACTCATCGGCCTGTCGCCGCGAGATTGGCAGGGGACGTCCGATCAATGCCGCGGCGCAGCGCCGGCCCGCCAAACGTCGGCCCTCGCGGCTGAAGAGGGGGGCGCCGTCGGCGCACGCCGATCCGGGTCAGACGAGAAGGCACGGGATTTGCAAGTGGTCAGG